>JAVEQT010000112.1:0-3678 GCA_034007485.1 Acholeplasmataceae bacterium | reverse complement strand
TCTTAAATGGAGCTGGTGCGGGATTAGATGGACTCATTGGTTATCTTGTCAATCACTCGAAGTATAAGAAAAACAAACTTAACTATTTTAGACATGCTTTTGAAGGTTTTGCAAAATTCAAACCGATTGCTGCTACCATCACCATCGATGGTAAAGAAATGCGAGAAGAAAAGCTTTGGTTTGCAAGTATGATGAATAGCGCTTATTTTGGTGGTGGAATGAAAATAGCACCTCAGGCACATCGAAATCAAGAAGAACTTGATCTTGTTATCGTAAGAAACATTCCAAAATGGCTTTTAATCATCATCTTCCCAACCATTTATCTTGGCTGGCATGTCATGTTCAAAAAATGGGTCAAGGTTTATAAGGGGCACCATATATCGGTTGTTTTTGATAAACCAACATATCTTCAAATTGACGGAGATGTAGAATATCCCATCGAATCATTTGAAGTTAAATCGATTAAATAGAGGAGAATCTTTCTCCTTTTTTTATGCATACAAAAAAAATACCTAGCAAATATGCTAAGTATTTTACTTTAAAGTTATACTTTTTGTTATCTAATCAATATCATGACAACAACAAAGATTATAATAGCAGCAAAGATAGAAAGCGTGACAATCGTTACGGTATCCATACCTTTACCTACACCAACTTTCCATGTTGTATCTGATTGTGCAAGACGATCTTTGACGTGGTTCTTATCAGCGTTTATAAGTTGTATCGACGAATCTCCTGTTGTTCTTCCTGTGAAATGTCCATGCATATTTAATACCCCCTTATTTAAATACACTTATATTATACCATTTTTCTATTTTGTATATAAAAAACTAGCGAAAATACGCTAGTTTCCATATATAATCTGATGTAATTGAATCACTATGTAACAAAATCTTAGATGAAAGCAATGAAAATCACCGCTAAAAGTGTTGAAACAAAGAGGAAAACAGTGAATACCATAGCTTTGTCCATACCGAATGAACGACCGACTTTCCATGCGATTTCTGCTAGAATAATACGATCGCTTACGATTCTTGTATCATATCTAAGTAAACCATAAATGGATTCTGAAGTGCTGCGGTAAACTGTCGGTGGAATTCTCATGAGAATCACCTCTTTTTTATCATTTCTACAGCCTCATCTTATCATATCACGAATTGATTGTCATAAAATGCGCTTTCAATCACATAAAAAACGCACTATTTTTTGTAAAAAAATAACAAATTAAACAAGAAACCTACTTAATTCTGCCTAAACCTATTTTTTTATAGACTTTTTGAAGTTTTCTTTGTGCGACAAATCGTGCACGCTCTGCACCTTGGTTAAGCACTTCATCAAGTTCAAAATCATTGATGATTTGGAAATATTTCTGTTGAATGGGGCGAATCGTATCAACAACAACTTCAGCTAGATCTGCTTTAAATGTTGCATAGTTAGATTCTTTATAGCGATCTTCTAACTCTTTGATTGAAAATCCAGTCAATGAAGCATAAATCTGTAAGAGATTAGATATACCAGGTTTCTTTTTGACATCAAACTTAATCAAGTTATCTGAATCGGTGACAGCACTCTTGATTTTCTTACGAATAACCTGTAAATCATCTAAGAGTAGTACATAAGATTTAGGATTATCATCTGATTTTGACATCTTTTTGGCTGGATCTGTTAAGCTCTTAATGCGGGCACCTGTTTTAGGATAAAAGCCTTCAGGAACAACAAATGTATCACCATATAGATGATTGAAACGTAAAGCTAAATCTCTTGTCAATTCCAAATGCTGTTTCTGGTCATCGCCAATCGGTACTAAATGTGCATCGTAAAGTAGGATATCTGCAGCCATTAATGCAGGATAAGTTAAAAGTGATGTACGAATACCTTCAGTTTGTTTACCTTTTTTGTCTTTATATTGTGTCATTCTCTCCATTTCACCAACATAAGCTGTTGATTCCATGATGTAACCTAAGGCACTATGCTCTAAAACCTCAGACTGAACAAATAAGTTCACCTTTTCTGGATCAAGACCACATGCGATGTATAACGCAGCAACACTTCTGATGTTTTTCTTTAATTCTTGTCTGTCTTGTGGTGTTGTGATGGCATGTAAATCAGCAATAAAAATGAAGAATTCTGTATCTTCAAGTTCATCTTGGAGATGCACGAACTGTCTTAATGCACCAATATAGTTTCCAAGTGTCAATTTACCTGTTGGCTGAATACCAGAGACTAATGTCTTTCTTTTAGCTGCTTTCACTTGTAACTGTACAGGTATTTGAATGTCTTCTAATTCCTTTTTTTCAATTGTTGTTGGCATAAATAAATTCCTCCTTAAAAAAAATAAAAACGTCCTTAAATATCTAAGGACGTTTACACGCGGTGCCACCTTAGTTCTAAGCCATCAGACTTAGCCCTCAAATCGTTAAGGCCGATATACCTTGTGCTCAAAGGGTCCACGTCATCATCCATCTTTGTTCGGCTCACACCATCCCGAATCGCTTAACTAGAGGTTTTACTTATGACTTATTCCTTATCAATGCACATTATCATTATACAATAGGATGATTTATTCTTCAAGTACTTTCTCAAGTTGATCAATTAATGATTTGAAACGTTCAATGACTGCCATAAATGTTTCTTTATTCGTTAAATCTGCCCCAGCTTTTGCTGCTTGGTTAACGGGATAATCAGATCCACCTGATTTTAATAATCCTAAGAAGTTGTCCATCGCTTGTGGTACATTTTTCTTCACGTTATCATAAATCTTTAAAGATGCACTATAGGATGTGGCATATTGGTAAACATAAAAAGGTGTATAGAATAAATGGGGAATATAAGCCCAAACAAACTCTTTACCATTTTCTTCAGTGATGTCAATATCATAATAGTGTTGATATAAATCGATCATAATTTTAGATAGTGATTGATACGTGATAGGCACACCTTGTTCAACAAGCTTATTTGCTTCATATTCGTATGTAGCAAATAATGTTTGACGGAAGAAGGTAGCCATGATACCATCAATAGCTTTTTCTAATAAATCAATCTTTTGATCTTTGGTTGTTGCTTTCTTAATCAAATAGTCTAATAAAACATGTTCATTAAACGTTGATGCAATTTCAGCAACGAAAATGGTGTAATCTGCCATCGCCATGGGTTGGTTTTCATTTGAGAAAAGGGTGTGTGCAGAATGTCCTGCTTCATGTGCTAATGTGAATACAGCATCTAATGTGTCATCATGATTTAATAAAATATAAGGATGAAATCCATATAATCCAGATGAATAAGCTCCTGTGCGTTTACCTTCACTTGGATAGGCATCGACATAACCATCTTTAACAGCTTCTTTTTGGTGACTGATATAATCTTTATCCATACCTTCAATTGCTTCAAAGAAAAGTTGTCTTGCTGTTTCGAATGAGTATTTCGTATCATCTCTTGCTAGCTTCATGAAACGATCATATGTATGATAAGTCTCAAGTTTTAAATGCTTTTTTCTTAATGCGATATAGCGCTTAATATGACTTGTATTTTCGTAAGCGACATCTTTAAGATTATGAAATACAGATGTTGGGATGTTGTTTCTGAATAACGCTGCATCGAGTGAACTTTCATAATTGCGTGATTTATAGTTTGCAGCTAGCTGTTGTAATACAAGATTATAAGCAGCAGCAAAAGCAGCTT
>JAVEQT010000111.1:0-3704 GCA_034007485.1 Acholeplasmataceae bacterium | reverse complement strand
GTATGTGCATCATAGATTGAACCATAATGTGTACCAATAACATCTGAAGATACAATCGGATCAGCCATGTATTGTAATGATTCATTTGCTGCCTTCTTAAATGCTGCATCGATTTCTTCTAATGTCGTATGTTTCTTAACTTCAACTGTTAAGTCAACAACAGAACCAGTAATCGTTGGAACGCGAAGTGCTGTACCATCAAGTTTACCTTTTAACTGTGGTAAAACTAAACCGATTGCTTTAGCTGCTCCTGTTGAAGATGGAATAATGCTTGCTGCTGCAGCTCTTCCTCTTCTTGCCATAATACCTTTTTTATGAGGTTGGTCCATTAAAGATTGGTCGTTTGTGTATGCATGAATGGTTGTCATCATACCACCAACGATACCGAAGTTGTCATCTAACACTTTAGCAACTGGTGCTAAACAGTTCGTTGTACATGAAGCACCTGAAATAATATTTTCTGTGCCATCCAATGTATTATCATTAACGTTAAATACGATGGTCTTAACGCTACCACTTGCTGGTGCAGAAATAACAACTTTCTTAGCACCTGCTTCTAAATGCCATCCAGCTTTAACTTCATCCGTAAATAAACCTGTGCATTCTAAAACGACATCAACGTTTAATTTACCCCATGGTAAGTTTTTAGGATCTTTTTCTGCAAAGATAGGAATAACTTTACCATCAAAAACAAGATTTGTATCTTTAAATGATACCTTGTCAACCATGAATGGTCCTTGTGCTGTGTCATACTTTGTAAGGTAAGCTAATGTTTCTGCATCTGTTAAATCATTAATCCCTACAACGTCAAATCTTGAATCGCCTGACATTAATCTGAATGCAAGACGTCCAATGCGGCCGAAGCCATTAATTGCTACGCGAATTGCCATATTTTTAAATTCCTCCTTGAATTGATTTTTCATCGTCTTTATTTTACCATTACTTCATGAAATTGCAAAGATATTGAAACCGTGTTCATAAATGTAAACGTTTTTCCTTCCCTTTAGGGAGGTGATTTGATATAATAGAAGAGGCTAAAAGATATAGCTGTACAAATGAAAAAGGTGATGTCTATGACTAAAAATATCGAAATAGAATTTAAAACAGGTATCACTCAAGATAAATATCACGAGTTGCTAAAGACATTTAAACTCGAGAATAACATTTTTAAGCAAATCAACCATTATTTTGATACAGATGATTATCAATTAAATCAACAGCAAATCGTTTTGCGTATTCGCCAAAAAAGTGATACGCATTATAAAGTTACACTAAAGAGTCAAAGTGATCAAGGCGCATTTGAAAGTCATGTGCTTCTTCATCCAGATCAAGCGAAAGACATGATTGCTAATGGTTTTAAAACAAAGGACTTTTTTGAAGACATCGATTACTTTGTAACCTTTAAGGTTTCCCTTGATAACTACAGAGTAAGTACACCTTATGAAGGTGGTACGCTTTTCTTAGATCGTTGTGACTATTGCAATGTCATTGACTATGAAGTTGAATACGAAGTAAATGATTATCATATCGGTCAAAAATTATTTGAGAAATTTTTAGAAGATTATGATATCGCACAAATGCCAACAAGACGAAAGAGTGAACGAGCTTTCATGTGTAGAAGATAACATTTAGAGCAGTCCCACAGGGATTGCTTTTTTATGCAAATGCTTTCATTAAAATGAATGAACTTTCAGGTATCGAACCTTTCGATTTCCTTTTTTTCACGAAATAAAGCCGTTTTACACCAAATAACATTGACATTCTGTAATGTAAAACATATAATATACTATGTAAATAAATGTTCGATGGAGGGCCTAATGAAAGAACGTAGCCTGTTATACTTTATCACTGCACTCACCGTGTCAATACTCTTAATTATCTCACTCGTAATTCGCACCATGCCATGGTTTCGCGCTTATGGCACGTTCGCAATGCCACCGTTTTATTATTTCTTGATTCCTACAGCACTTTTATGGGTTGGTTGGTTTTTTGAAAAAAAGAGTTTCCTTTTAGCAGCAACCATCCTATTAGCGATACAATTTGGACTTCATTTAGATAATGCTGGTATTTTGAATGGCGATATTCATGTGATCTCTTCACAAGCACCTATCGTTCGTACAGTTTATGTGCTTTCACTCATGTTGATCTTTGGTGGTGCAGCTCTTGGATTTTACACACACTTTAAACTTGATTTACCTGAACAAAAATAATTGATGAAAATAAAAGAACTCAGACGAGTTCTTTTTTTTGCTCTGCATGTAAATCTTTTTTAATTTCATCAAAATAACGTTTTAACGCACTTTGATAATCACAATATTCTCCATTTGGACAATCTGTGCACATGATTAATTCTCTAAGACGCTTAGGAATAAACACGCGTATTTCTTCGTCATTGTAACCGACTTGCAGTTTTTCACCATCTATAATAATGGGACGCTTTAAGACAGATGGATTATCAATAATGAATTCTTTAAGTTCACTAATTTTCATATCCTCAACATCTAAATCTTGTTCCTTAAATATCTTAGAACGTGTTGAGATAATGTCTTCAAATCCGTTTTCTGCATTTTCGAGCATCCGATCGATATCACTTTCAGTGATTCGTTGGTTGAATAGATTCTTCTCTTCATAAGGAATCTTATGCTCATCAAGCCACTTCTTCGCTTTCCGACAAGACGAACAACTAGGTGTTGTAAAAATAGTAATCATTGTCTTCCTCCTTCTTGGAGCATAGGTTTTAGCCTATAGCACTTGTGTGTTCTTGGTATTTCCGAGATTTCCTCGCTGTTTCATTATATAATTAATCGCACTTAAAAACAACATCGCGCGTACATTTTGATATGATTTTACACAATTAAAGTCGCTGTTTGTTAGAACTAACCTCTCATGGGTTATAATAGAACTAATGTTAAACGAAAGGACAAATATACTATGTCACAGTGGAATTTATCACCGTTTTACCCCAGTTTAGAAAGTTGGGAAGAAGATTTAAAAAAATTGCCAGCACTGATCGATGATTTGGCATCCTATAAAGGAAAGCTATCAGATCTCGATTCATTCCGTGCTTTTTATGTTGCTGAAGAAGAAACAACCAAGTTGATGTATCGTCTTTATGGTTACATTCATCTATCATCAGATCTAAATTTAAAGGACAATGTCAAATCATCTAAGAATCAACAACTCATGTTAATGTTTTCTGATTTAGGACAAAAAACGTCTTATGTATCACCAGAATTGATTGCTATGGGTGAAAAGAAAGTCATGGAATTCGTGAATAGCGATGATTTCTTAAAGACCCATGCCTTTGAAATGGAGAAATTATTCTTACAACAAAAACACGTTTTATCAACCGACCAAGAAAACTTACTTGCAAACTTCGGACCCACACGTTCTGTTCCATCATCTTTATATCAAGCCTTAGCTATTATCGATCGTCAAGATGAAAAAATTACGCTATCTGATGGTAAAGAAATCACAATCACACAATCTAATTATCGCTCTTTACTTGCTGAAACACCACTTGCAGAAGATAGAAAACTCATCTTTGAAGCTGCTTTCAAGCGTTATAAGGATAATAAAGCTGCTTTTGCTGCTGCTTATAATCTTGTATTACAACAGCTAGCTGCAAACTATAAATCACGCAATTATGAAAGTTCACTCGATGCAGCGTTATTCAGAAACAACATCCCAACATCTGTATTTCA
>JAVEQT010000110.1:0-3737 GCA_034007485.1 Acholeplasmataceae bacterium | reverse complement strand
TCAATTGAACTCTTTTTTTAGCGGAATTCATCTTGAGTGTATCAGGATCAACCGATTCATCATTTGTTACTTCGAGACTAATCTTATATCCAATGTTTTGGATGCGGTGTTTGATATCACTAAAACGGATGATGCGATCATCATATTGAAGAGTAACTTTCTCTGTAGCGAGATTTACATGAGCCTGAATAACCCCATCCATCTTCAATAAGGTATGCTCAATATTGTTTGCACAAGTTGCACAACTCATACCTTCTACCTTTGCAGTCACAGTGATCTGATTATGATCCATGGCTATCAGCTCATATCCAATATCTTTGACAGCATTCACTGCATGTATTGGTATAAAGATATCTGGATCATATGAAAGAGTTGCAGTTTCAGTTGCTAAATTAACCGAAACATCAATGATACCATCAACTTTTCTTATAGCTTTATCTACATGACTCACACAAGATGCACAGGTCATGCCATTGACTTGATATTTGAGTTGATTGGCCATTTCTTATGACTCCTCTTCAATCGTCGTTAAATATTCTACTTGATATCCCGTTTGGACAATAGCTTCTAGATATGCATCAGCATCTGGCTTTTCTTCTTCGGTCAAAACTTTAGCAATATGTGTCGAGAAATCAATATCAACATCGATTGCTCCAGCCGATTTAAGTGCTGTGGTAATACGATTGATGCACCCGATGCAATGAATATCTCCAATTCTGTAAATGAGTGTTGCCATATATAATTCCTCCTTTTACTACCCCTCCCGTGGTGGGGTGTCATCTTTACTATATCAAACTATAAACTGGATGTCAACCCTTCATCCTCTAAATAATAAACATGTCTAATACCATCTTTGTTTTCAACATAAGCTGCTATATAGGTATCTTTCGACACGATAAGATCGTTTACTGTTGTCACAAATCCATTATCATTCAGTGTAATTGGATAATTTTTATCAGAGGAGTTTGGATCAATCCCATGCCGATATGAGCGACTGATAAAATCAGTACAGTAAAATTTATTGTATGTATCTATCACAAACAGAAAATTATAGAGTGAACGATTCTCGAGGTGTTGATCAGCATAGGTCATGGTTTGATCAAGTTGATCATCACTGATATTTTTCACTCTTAACACAACAAATTTTTCTCTATAATATGAACCGTAATAAGGGTATGAGACATCATTTTCACTTCTAAAATCTGGTAACATCCAATAATTGATGGATGATTTTCTAACACCGACTGAATACGCATGTGTTCCATCTGATGGATCTGAAATAATATCGAGGATACTTTCATCATCTTGTGGAAAACCTACGGCTTCTATAAACTGATTATTACCATTATTGAGAGCCGCATGTCCACCTACAAAAAAGCTCATCAGTTGATGAAATCCGAGGATGTTTGGAAAAGGGGACTCCTGCGTAACAAAGATGTCGCCTTTTTTCCCCATAAAGGGCTCATCTTTTGTTGTATAAAAGAGACTACGTGTATCATCTATCTCATAATCATTTATTCGCTCAATCGGATGATACATTCTTAATTCTTTTATATCGTTATTAAAAATAATCGTTATGGTTTCTTCTTCTGTACTTCGTTCTTTAAATGCTGCAATATAACGATTGACTTTCACATGTTGATTCAGTCCGTATAAAAAGATTGCAGTCAGTAAAACGAGTACAATAAGGAAAAATTTTTTAAGAGACTTATTTAATTTCATGTTACACACCTCTTTATCATTATATGAAAACAATGTGAATAAAATATGAATGTATACAATTTAGGACATTCGATATTTTGTCATCAATATTTGAGAGATTTAGTTTTATTTTTGATGTCGTTTCAAGTATACTAAAACTAATTTAATGTCTACAAACGCATGAAAGATGAAATGAGGATGACGCAGCTGATGAATACCATCGAGATTTTTAATGTCTATTATTTTTTATATATTGGATTTGCAACTGTACTCACATTGCTATCAGTTTTATACTTAGATCATCAATCAATCCGATTCAAAAAAAGATTTATCGTCTCTTTAATTATCATCAATTTTGTGGTCCACTTTCTTAAAGTGTTTATATATCCTTATACATTGGTCGATCATGTCTGGACAAAAGTCACTTTTGAAAATGTTTCAGCAAGTACTGTTTTATTATTTCCACTCTTATACATCATAAAGAATCAAACACTTAAAGACTACATGGTTATTATTGGGATTTACGCAGGTTTAATTCCCTTTTTATATCCTGCCGATGTCATATCTCCCATCTTTAACGGAACCACCTATATTGGAGAAAGACCTGCTTTTTTGTTAGAAAATATAAGATTTTACTTTGCACATTATATACTCTTTCTCGTTTCATTTTTGATGTTAAGATATCAGGTTCATCGTGTTTCAGTTAAACGTTTTTATAAAATACCTTTTATTTTTATCGGCGTACTGTTAATTTTATTTCTCAACGAGTTAGTTATTACATTTTTTGGCGGTGTACCTGTTGAGTATCTTTTTGATCCCAGTAAACGTAATCCATCTTTTATTTTTGGAATTAAGGATAGTTTTGAAGGGTTAAGTCGTTTTATGGGTATCCTCGTCCCTCGATTTATGGAAGTGACTCATCCAACATATGGATTTACTTTTTTCATTCCCGTAGTTTGGATGATTTTACCGGTTTTGTTTTTTGGTGGTATTTTGGTTATTGTTTTTTATGCAGTTTTCGATAAACAATTTTTACATTCTATACATATTAAAAGGATAGAGAGAAAACACTAAGTTAACTTAAAAAAAGTGACTATACCGTGTTGGTTACAAACGGCATAGTCATTTTTTTCATTATATGTGTTCTTATGAGATTAAGACTTGGAACGCAACTTAAGTACATGTATCAAAAAGGTATGATCAACGAGACCCTCGTTGACATAGATTTTTTGATTTTGATTGATGTGTAGATGGTATCCGTGTTTAGTGATTGTAAATGAAATATCTTTAAGGTTAAACGTTCTTCTTTTTCTAAAGGGTAAACCAACAATGATGTGATCTTTAAAAAATGATATTTTCCAAAAAAACGTGAGACAAAGACCTAGAAATCCCGTTATCATGGCGATCAATCCAAAAACGAGTGCTATACTTGTTAAGATGATGTCACTCGATTCAACCAGCATTTCTTCCCTATCATAAATGATCGCAATCATGATCATGATGATTAAACTAAGACCTAAGATAAACATGACAAATGCGATACTCTTCGAAAACACATTATATCTTAATTGATATGTTTTTTGAGATTGTTCTAATTGTTTCTTAGGATCAATGATTTTAAGTTGATCCGTGAGTTTAGCTATATTGTTGCACATATAAGGAATCTTGATTGCATATCCATCATTCGCATAAATGATTTTATGTGCTGATTGAGGATAGTAACTGACATCTTCAAAACGGAAACTTCTCTTTTTACCAAAAGTCGGCTGATAAATAAATGATGATGTTTCAATGATGATAAACCATCTTAAGTAAATCCAAAGAATGAGATAGCCACTCATGGAATAAAGCATAAAGATAATCATCCCGGTCAACTGATCTTCAGCATCCATCACTTTAGAAAAACCAATCAATAGCGATAAAAATAAACCCATCGAAATAATGAAAAAACCACCCATGAGATAAAAACGGGGTTGTTTAATCACATATTTATTGATTATTTTTTGATGACCTTTCATTGCCCACCAAACAAAGAT
>JAVEQT010000028.1:0-17843 GCA_034007485.1 Acholeplasmataceae bacterium | reverse complement strand
TATCCAGGTTTGCAAGAAACACTGTGGATGCACTTAACTACATTAGAGAGTTAAGACAAATCAATGTAGAGATTATTTTTGAAAAAGAAAACATTAGTTCCCTAGATCCTAAAGTAGAGTTTCTTCTGACCATCATGTCATCGATGGCGCAGGAGGAAGCAAGAAATGTATCAGAAAACGTCAAATGGAACGTTCAAAGACGTTTTAGAGAAGGTGTGCCTATTATTAACCACCAACGTTTCCTCGGTTATACGAAGGATAAAAAAGGTGGAAACTTAGTGGTTGTACCTGAGGAAGCTCAAATCGTTAAACTCATATTCAACTTATATATTAGTGGTGTTGGTCCAGCTAAAATTGCAGAGGAACTCATTGAGATGGGTGCAAAAACAGGTGCTGGTAAAACAAAGTGGCGACTTTCAACGATTACAACCATTCTTAAAAATGAAAAATACATGGGTGATATGCTGCAGCAAAAAACAATAAGCATCGATTATTTGAGTCACACAAGAGTTAAGAATAAAAATCACGCACCTACTTATTATACAGAAAACAGTCATGAAGCAATCATTGATAAAGAAACATTTGAACTAGCTCAACGCATTAGAAAAGATAGAGCTAAGGTTAGAATCGGTGAAGATAAGAACCTCTCAAAATATAGTAGAACATATCCTTTAACCGCAATGATTATTTGTAGCGAATGTGGTCGAACGCTAAAAAGACGTTATTGGAACTACGGTAAGCCATCGCAGAGGGTAATGCAACAATGTGGCAGTTACATTGAGGGTAAGGCAAATTGTAATGCAAAGGCAAATCGTCAAGATCTTATTGAAGCAACTACAATCCATATGCTAAACAAAGTCTTCTTAAAAGATCTAGATATCATGTCAACCATTCAAAGGGTAATTAAATCAACCATCAAAGTCGACGATGTTGAAGGTATAATTGAAAGGTTAACACTAGAAAGAGATGAAAACGAAATAGCATTATCAAATTTAATTGATACAAAAGTAAAAACACCAGATATTCCAGAATCAATATTTAATGCCAAGTATAGAGAATACTCCGATCGTCTTAAAGTTCTAACAGCAGAGATTAACAAGCTTGAACTTGAACACGTAAAAAATTATGATACCAAAAAACGTATGGATAAAATCAATGAGATTTTGGGTAAAAAGAATTTAGTCATCGATGAACTTGATTCAGAGATTTTAAGTACATTCATCTATAAAATGATATCCGAAAGTCCAAATGAGATCGTATACTGTATTGCTGGAACCAAGAATTATTCAGACAATGAGTTCAAAGAACGACGTTTTGAGTTCTTAAAAACTGAACCTATCATTGTGGAAACATATCACACACCTGATGGCTTAGCTAAGATGTTATATCGGGTTGTAGTGATATAATTTTTTAGCAAAAAGATGTTCTCACACTCAAGAAAATATATGCTTAGAGCATAGTTTGATGTTTCCACATTGATTTCGATATGTTTCCACATTGGACAAAAAGTAAAAAAGAAGCATTTAACCCACTTTTAAAGGGCTAAATGCTTCTTGTTCTATTTTATGAATGGCTTTGTTAAGCTGTTTTTAGAGAAAGCAATGTGATAGTTTCAACGTGTACTGTTTGCGAAAACATATCAACCGCTGTAATATCTTTAATCATATAGTTTTTCGTAAGCATATTTAAATCTCTCACTTGTGTTTTTGGTTCACATGAGATGTAAACTATCTTTTTGGGTTTTAATTTAATAACAGCATTTAAAAACTTCTCAGTTGCTCCATCTCTCGTGGGGTCCATGATTAAACCATCAATGTTACCTTGATAGGACATCATGAATCTTTCAACGTCATCATTGACACATGTGAAATTATCCATCATGTTAATCTTTTTATTGACAAGTGCATCTTGATGAGCTTTGCTATTGGTTTCAACTGCAATCACTTCTTTAGCTTTTCTTGCAGCTAATAAAGAAATCGTTCCAATACCAGAATAAGTATCTAATATGATCTCATTGCTTTGAATATTTAACATGTCTAATGCTTTTTGATATAAAACCATCATCTGCAAAGGATTAACTTGATAAAACGATCGTGACGATAAACGAAACTTAATTTGATCAATCGTATCATAGATAAATCCAGAACCATAAATGATTTTCTCATCCTCTAATAAAACAAGATGCGTTTTCTTATGATGTATATTTTGGATTACAGTAACAACATTTTGATGTCTTTGTCTTAAATCCTGGACAATCTTTTTAGCATTTGGCAATAAATGTCCTTGTGTGACCATCACAATCATCATCGACTGATCGCTATAACTCTTACGAACCAAAATGTGTTTTAAAATACCTGTACCTTTATCAATATCATAGGCTGGAATTTTGTACTTATTCAATAGTTCTTCAATTGTCGTTAAAACTTCATTCGTATTTTTATCATGTAAGAAACACTTCAAAAAAGGGATAACCTCTTTCGTGTTTTCACGATATAACCCAAGTCTTAGTTTATTGTTAACGGTTGTTGCTGATAAAACTACTTTGTGTCGATAGTGAAGTGGTTCAGGATTTTTTATGACAGAAATACTTTTTTGATATCTGACCTGCTTAAAAAGCTGGTTTAAATAGTCACTTTTCATCTTTAATTGTGCTTCATATTTAACATGCAAAAGATCACAACCACCACATTGATAAAAAATGGGGCAGACTACATGTTGTCGATCTGCTGATTTTTGAGTCAAATCATTGGGATCAACAAATTTTTTAGGTGAAGTCAACGATGCTTCTTCACCTTCCAACATGTATTTAATATTGAGTTTGGGTTCAGTGATGGGCTCACTGACGTTTTTTAAGCCGATACATTTAATATTCATAATTACCTCTTATTGGTATTATATCATCAAAAAAAGGGCATAGCCCTCATTTTGTTATCATTTCGTTTTTAATTTTTCTTTTTCTAACTTATACAATTCTTCAACTGCAAAGTGAAGTTTTGTGACTACATTCTTTTTCGTTTTTGGATAAATATAGTACGTGTCATCCAATGTCGACAAATCGATACAGTCACCTTTTCCAAAATAATCATATTCAATATGAAGTGAATAGAGTGATAGTGGTTCTTTAATAAGCTTGAGTGGGTTATCAAATTCAGTTCCGGTTAAAACAAAACCTTGATGGTTATGAATTAAATGTCCATCACCGAGTCTGATATATCCTTTAGCATTAGGTAGTGAGTCAATGATCACATCATCTTCAAAGTGGTATGTCCCTTCTAAGATTTGCTTTTTGACTTGACTTCTTTCGAACTCATACCAATCAGGTATGTGTTCAAACTCAGTTTCACCTTCTACTGCTTTAAGCTTCCCATAAACATCCATTTCATAGGTTTTATGACATGAATTACACCATATTTTATGACCTTTAGAGTCCATGTCATGTTCTTTTAAGCAATGAGGACATTGATAAAGCACTTTATGAATGTTTTCTGCTCTATAAGGTTCATCAATTTTTATCTTGTTATCAAATTGCCACTTATATTCATCATAGACAAATGCTTCATTAATCCGACGATTAATTTCTTCAAGAGGAATGGAATTAACCTCATCTTTGGTAATGATTTGTATCATATCTGCAGCAATATTAAGCTTTCTAGGCTTTAAATTCCAAACAGGTTGTGACAAGTAGTTACCATGCATATTGAGTACGACAACAGGATGTTTCATCATTTTAATTATTTTACCTAAAGAGTCTGGTAAAATGGCTGTCGTTCCAATCAATGAGTAGCGTGCTTCAGGATAGATCGCAACAATGTACTTGAGTTTTTCAAGACTATATTTGATCTGTTTAACTAATTTCGTGTCATTTGTAAATTTTCTTTTACCAATACCGCCCACATTTCGTAATAACCATTCACGTCCGATAAAGCCATCAATCGCTACAATATAATTCGCACGATGGGGAAATATCGCAGCTGTCGTCACCTTAAAATCTTGAAAAGCATGATGCGTACATAACAAGATATAGGGTGGTTTAAGTCCTTTCATGTTCACTTTATTCACTTTTAAGTGTCTTTTCCATACGGCTGGGAAACTTAAAAGAAAGGCTAATGGCGTTAAGAAAATACGTTCTTTTTTAGGCTTCATGTCAAAATCAAAACGTTTGATTTGATCCATAATTCATCCTCGCTTCATCATGTTTATGACCATTATATCACTAAATTGAACACCAGAATTTCATTTATTTTGATTATCAAAGAAATTTAACGCAATTCTTGCCTGATCTCTTTGCTAAATACATCGCTTGATCAGCACGTTTAATACACTCATGAAAGCTTTCTGAATCTTTTTTGAGTGTTGCACCTATGGATACAGAGACATTTTCATCAAATGCTTCATGTCTCAAATTCGATTGAAAAATGAGATTTCTTAACCCTTCAGCAATGCTTAAAACATCTATTTGTGTCACATCAAGTAAGAAAACAACAATTTCCTCACCGCCATAACGAACAACAACATCTTTTTGTTTTAAATCATAAAGGATTGTTTTACTTACGGTTTTCAAAACTTCATCACCGATATGATGACCATATGTGTCATTAATATGCTTAAAATTATCAATATCTAAAAAGAGCACACCAAGGTTGGATTCACCATGAATAGATAAATAACTTTTTAATTTTTCTGATATAAATCTTCTTTGATATAAACCAGTTAAAGGGTCAATTAAATTCATTTGCTTAAGAAGTTCTATTTCTTCTTGCATTAAATTCTTTTCTGTATCATCAGTAAATACTTCGATTGCACCAACTGGAACGCCATCTTCAACAACAGGGATAGCTCTGACATGTACTTTCACGCGATGACCATCTTTGTGATGCAAATAAACCTCATGATCAGTCACAACATTATCTCTAATAGCTTCAGTCAAAGGGCAACCAGAAAAACATAAATTTTTACCTGTTTCATCGACATGGTTCAAAATATTATCATAACAGAAAAACCCTTCAGTTTCTCCTTGTGAAAAACCAGAGATTCTCGTGGCTACAGGATTGAAATAAAGAATTTTTCTATCTTTGCTTACTACGTATATAGCTTCGTGAAAAGATTCAAAAACTGCTTTATAATGTTCTAAGTTTTGCATGATACCACCTATCCTTTTTGAAAACCTGTTCTTTTTTGACTTCCCCATGAACCCTTTTCTCTCAGAGCAGAAAACGTAGAAACTACACGGTGTAAAGATACGGCTTGTCTGTAACCAAGGTTTTCTATAATGCCAATAAAAATAAGCATGAGTGTTTCCTTATTGGTATATAATATCATTTTTCTTTCTGCGATATAAAGTGAGAATAACGAGATTATTATACCATACCCAATCGTAACAACAAATAGCAATATCACTAATGGTGTATTTAATAAACCGAAAATAAGACCAATCAGAAGTGCGATGTAACCCATCATTTCAACAAAAGGACCTATCATCTCAAAGATGAAAAAATAAGGGAATGCAATCAGTCCGGGTTGTTTATATCTCGGATTAAAAAGCATTTTGCGATGATAACTTAAAATATCAAGTAAACCACGTTGCCAACGATTGCGCTGCTTAAAAAGGGACTTATAGTCTGATGGAAGTTCTGTATAACAGTTAGCATGATGCACATATTGAACTTTATAAGGTAGTTTATCCTTAAGTGCACGATAAGTTAATCTTACGACTAACTCCATATCTTCACCAACCGTATCTTTTTTTAGTTCACCACTTACAGTTAAATAACCACCCGTTTTAATGAGTGTTTTACGATCAAAAAGACCAAAAGCACCTGAGATGATTAAAAGACTATTAATCTTCGACCAACCAATTCTACCTGTTGTAAATGCTCTTAAATATTCAATCGTTTGAAATTTAACAACACCTTTTTTCCCTAAACCTTGTTTTTCGATTTTACCACGATCGACTTCACAACCGTTAACTGGAACAATATTACCACCTAACGCGATATGATCTTTCGTATCATCTAAAGTGATACTCATCAGTTTAAGAAGTGCTTCTTCTTCAAGTAAAGAATCAGCATCAATGCCGCAGATATAATCATACTTTGCTGCATTAATCCCTAGATTAAGTGCATCAGCTTTTCCACCGTTTTGCTTATCGATGACAATCAGATTTGGAATTCTTTGATTTAAATAAACACCACGAAGTGATCTTGTTTTAATCGGCAATTTAAAAAATGGTGTTTTTCTTTTTTAAATGGAAATGATCAATCAATACATCAATTGTCTTATCCTTCGATCCATCATTGACAACAATCACTTCATAGGTTGGATATTTAAGATTCAAAAGAGATGTAATACTTTCTACAATGGATTTTTCTTCGTTATATGCAGGTGCAATAATCGATATCGAAGGAAGTAAGTCTCTTTCAAATAGAAAGGTATCGCGTTTAATATCCCAAAGTGTTAGTCTTTCATTAGCACCCTTGATGGATAAAAACAATAGGAGAATATAGATGGTGTTAACACTCATAAAATAATAAACAAGATAACGGTTGATATGAACAATGAAAGCTTCGAAAAAATTGGATGATCCATCAAAGAGTAAGTATATATTAGTGATCAATGATATAAATGGTAAAGTTAAAAACCCCAGTGTAACCCATAACGAAATCCAGATGATTTTATCTTTTTCGAGTGGTGCTTTTTCTCTACTAATAACCGGTTGTGGTTTTTTAGTAAGTCCAAGTTTTGTCAAAAAAGATGATTTGGCATAAATCTCAAATTGTTCTTTAATATAGGTATCTTTTACTGCATATTTTTTGATAATAGGTAAATACATCTTTTCAAGTTCAAGATCTTTGTTATGATTAATAAAATCAATAAAGTCTTCAATAAGATGAAGTTCAAAGATTGTGTGAATAATGCTTATAATATAGTCAAATTCACCACTTTTTAGTTTCAATATCAGATAATCAATATCTGTTGCTAAAAGTTTTGCGATGACATGTTTTTGTTTTTCATTTGTCATTTTTTCATATCGTTTTATCGTATATAAAAGTAAGTCTTTTGATTCAAATACAATATCAGAAATAGCTCTGGTAATCTCATCTTCAAGTCCGTCATCTTGGCATAATGATAAAAGTCTATCAATCATTTTTTCCGAATGCGTTTGACCGCATGCTAAAATCGCCATTTTTCTTACCCATAATTCTTTATGGAATAAAAAGTAATCATCAATTAATAGATGTGGGTATTGTTTCACTAAAACTTTCAATGCTCTTTTTCTTAAATGTTCATCAAGCAAAGACTCGTTAAACACACGAAGCGTATAATCTTTCAATTGATTTTCTAGATGATAGGATGCAATTTCTAAGATTAAATAAGCAATTTCTTTTTGATGATTGGCATAAATATACATATCACCTAAAAAAGGCTTAAGTGCTGGATAATGGTTAGCAAATAAATTTTTCATCCACTTTTGATAATTGACAGATGCATTTAATACAGTTGATAACATTCTGTCAACAACTACTTGATCTAAAAAATTCATTAAATGATAAGAAAGATAATACCGTACTGTTTCATTTTTTTCTCTCATTAAAACTTCTTTGAGTGCTTGAACACTTTCTTTGGTACGAAGTTGTGCGATATAAAAGATAGCTTCTTTTCTCTTAATGGCTGAGATATGATGAAGTTGTCTAAACATTCTTTTTGCAAACCTTGTCTCAATAAGATCTAAAACAATTTTCTCTCTAACATCATCATCTATTTTAACCTGCGTTTCAATATCAATGAAAACATCAAAAAAGAAGCGTGAAGAAAACGCCATTTTGGGATTTTCACCATCATAGTATGTGTGAAATACATAGTCTCTTGCTACACCTTGAAGACGTTGATTTCTTTCAATTACACGCTTTTGTATGATGATGAGATTAATAAGTATTAAGATGAGGGCACCACAAAAAAGTAGGACGAGTAGTGCTTGATCAAGGGTCATACTTTCACCCTTTCTTTCATACGATTGACATGTCCAATGAGTTCTTCAGGAATAATAGGTTTTTCTAAGATTAAATCGACACCTAATAAGTTCCCACGTTTAATGTTTTCTATGGTCTTATTGTGCGAAACCATAATAAAGGGGACATCTTGAAAAGCTTTTGATTCATTCATCATCATCTTCAGTTGAAATCCATCCATCTTTGAAAGATTAATTTCTGAGATGACTAAATCGATTTTTTGCTTTTGCAGAATGGTGAAAGCTTCAATGACAGAATCAGCCAATACAATTTCATAGTGGGCACGCTTAAAGATTCTAAAAAGCATGTTGCGGTTGATTTCATCTTGGTCAACAAGTAATAGTGAACCTTCGATGAGCTCTGGTAATTCAGTTTTTTCATCAATGATAAGATTCTGTCCTTTGATTTTCGCAAAAGCCATTCTCTTTTCAACAGTTGACATTAAAAAGGCAAGTTTTTCTTCCATGGCTAAACTTTGATCAACTTCATGACATGTCACCATCGCGATAGATACAGTTACTTTTTCGATAAATGTTGTTGATGATGCGATGGCATTTCTAAACTTGATAGCTTCTTTTTCGATATTTTGTGGATGTTCTGCTTCGATCATGGCGTATATACCTGGACCGCTTTGTTTGAAAAGTAGTGTGTGTTCACCTTTCTCCTGTTCAAGAACATAAGCCATATTTCTAACCGTTTCATCACCTGTTTCTTTATTAAAACGCCGGTTAATATCAGGTAATTGATCGAGTTGAATTAATAGTAAACCTCTCGTTTGTTCTTGTGTTGAAAGTGGTTTTGAAAAATGATCCATCATCATTCTGATTAAAACATCTTGTGCATATAGTTTTGTGAGTTTATCTCTTAAAATTTGATCCTTTGCATCATTTATTTGCTGTTGAAGCTCACTTAAAGTCGTTTCCAAGACGATTTTCTTTTCTTCGAGTGATAATGCTTCTTGACGTAATTTAATCGTCTCACTCCGGTAAATCGATGGTAATTCTAATTGGAATGTGTCCATCATATGTTTCATCACGGGTTCCATCATCGTCAACCAAGGCATACCTTTTTTAGCAAAGACATAGTCAAAAAAACTATGCCACATTTTATAATTGACAAGTGAGGTTTTATTAAGCATCAGTGTTTCTTGATCTAAATGAAAGGGAGAACCTACAAACGTATTAAGAATTTCGATTCTAGAAAAATGATTTTTAAGTTTAATTAAAAGCTGATTGATGATTTCAATGTAATCAATATCTTCACTCGCAAAACCGGTTTTACTGTTGATCAAATAGTTATTATGAAAACTCATGTTGGACATATAGTCTAAAATCACAGGAATTTGTTCAGAACTGATGGGTTCACCATAACTAGGAAAAATGTGTTTGAGTGATAAAGTTTTCATTTTTTTAATCATGGGAAGTAAAAATATCGAACTGGGCATCATTTCCTTGTGAAATGAAAACATCTGTTTTTGTAAATCGACCATTTGGGGATTTTTCTTTGTTGAATAACTTGAAAAAAGCAAGTTAGAAAATAGGATTTGGTGATAAGGTTCATAGACGGCAAACATATCTGGATAAGGTAAAAAGAACATAGGGATAAAGGATAAACCTAAACCATCAAGGATATGATCACTTAAACCTTCTTCAATCTTAATGATTTTCAAATCTAATTCAGCATTTCTCATCTGTCTTGCGAGGTATTCGCTTGTGATGATTGTGCCATGAAATCCTTCATCCATCATATTTGCTAAAACTTCAATGGTTGATAATGTTCCATTTAAGATAATGATATAGGATAATTCTTCAATAGTGAATTGATTTTCTAATGTTTTACGCATCTGTTCAAACTTTTGAATAGGTGGCAAATCAATCAAAAAGGAATATGCTCCTTTTGAAAGAAAATAGACATTGACATCATGTTTATCATCGACAATAAAAGGTCCTACGCGAAGGACCTTTACGATTTGGTTATTAGTTATTGCTTTTTCCATGGTCACACCCCATTTCATCACTTCTATTTTATCATGAAGAGAAAGGGGTCATGCTTTTTATTATTAATATACTATAAAATAGACATATCTTTTGCTGTTTCGTAGATGATTTCTACTGCTTCAGCAAGCATTTCTTTCGAATGTAGTGCTGAAACCATACAGCGAATACGTCCTAAACCTTTGGGCACAGTTGGGAATACAATACCTGATACATAGACACCACGTTTTAATAATTCTTTAGAAAAGAGAATTGTTTTTGCTTCATCACCAACCATGATTGGTGTGATAGGTGTTTCACTATGGCCGATATCAAAACCTCTTTTAACAAGTTCTTGTTTAAAGAATTTTGCATTATCCCATAGACGATCAGTTAGTTCAGTTGATTCTTCTAATATCGTGAATGCCTCAATAATTGCAGCAGCCGCTGATGGCATCATCGCAGTAGAAAATAGTAGTGGTCTTCCGCGGTGTAACAACCAATCTCTTGATGTTTTTGAACCACAGACATAACCACCGACAACACCAATGGCTTTTGATAAAGTACCAATGATGAAATCAACTTGTCCATGTAAACCAAAGTGATCGACAGTCCCTCTTCCGGAATGACCAAGAACACCTGATCCATGTGCATCATCAACATATGTCATCGCTTTGTATTGTTTAGCTAATGTGACAATCTCTGGTAATTTAGCTATATCCCCATCCATTGAGAAAACGCCATCCGTAATGATTAACACATTATCAAACTGATCTCTTTTTTCTTTTAAAACGCGCTCTAAATCAGCCATATCTGAGTGTTTAAACACAGCACGTGATGCTTTCGATAATCTGACACCATCAATGATGGATGCATGATTGAGTTCATCAGAGATGATTAAGTCATGCTCATCTGTAATCGCTTGGATCACACCTGCATTGCATGCAAAACCAGATTGAAAAACTAAAGCTGCTTCTTCATGTTTGAAGTGTGCAATCTTTTGATCTAACTTTTCATGTATATCCATATTGCCAACAATCGTGCGTACTGCCCCAGCACCAACACCATACGTGTCAATGGCATCTTTAGCAGCTTTTTTTATTCTTGGATGATTGGCAAGACCTAAATAATTATTGGATGATAAATTGATCACTTGGTGACCATTCAAAGTAATCATCGCTTCACAAGGACCTTCATTAACAGGTAATATACGATAAGTCCCTTGATCTTTAAGTGCTTGTAATTTGCTTTCTAAACTAGCCATAATACCTCCTTATTCTAAAACTAAGACAACTTTTCCACTGTTACCAGAAATCATGGTTGCCATCGCTTCTTCCATCTGTTCAAATGGGTAAAAATGGGTGATAATCTTTTCTAAATCTAATTGATTCTTATGAATCATTTCTGTAAGTTGATCCCATGTTTGAAACATTCTTCTACCAACGACACCGTAGATACTGACACCTTTAAAAACGACATCATTTGATAAATCAAGCTCAATATTTGAACTGACGATACCAAGCATGGACATCTTTCCACCAGCTTTTACATATTTAAAAGCTTGTTCGATGGCTTCTTTATTACCAGAGAATTCTGCAACAACATCAACACCACGCCCATCAGTTTCTTCTAGTACGCGCTTGACCACATCTTCTTTTAAAGGATTGATGACGACATCAGCACCTAACTCTTTAGCAAGTCTGATGCGGTAATCATTGACTTCAATCGCTATAATCTTCTTTGATTTCATCGCTTTAGCAATATTAACACCCATAAGCCCAATTGGTCCACAGCCAACGACTGCAACGGTTTTATCAACAATATCGAAATGTAACATCGTATGAACTGCATTTCCTAAAGGTTCCTGGATGGATAAGTATTTCGGTTCTTTATGCGTTTTATTAACGATAAGATTGTGTGCAGGCATTTTCGCATATTCTGCAAAACAACCATCTGTATCAACACCGATTATTTTTGTGTTTTCACAAATGTGATACTCACCTCTTTGGCAAAATTCACATGTCCCACATACGATATGCGTTTCCGCAGAAACTATATCGCCAATTTTAACTTTTGTTACATCAGAGCCCACTTTGATGACTCTTCCAGAAAATTCGTGACCAACAGTTAGCGGTGGTTTAATCCTACCTTGGCTCCAACGATCCCACTTGTATATATGAACATCAGTTCCACAAATTGAAGTGGCTAAAACCTTAATTAATACTTCATCAGGTTTGAGCTGATCTGGAATCGGTTTGGTTACCTTTTTAAACCCTGGACCACGTGTTTCTTTGATGTAAGCTGTCATTTCCATAGTAAAAAAATCTCCTTCTAGGCATCGATCATGTCATAGATTAATTATACAATGAAAGGGCTTACAATAAAAGCCCTTTTTGTCTTTTTTTAATATTTATCTTGGGCAATTCTGAGGAAGACCATCGCGTAGTGATCCATCTTAAGAAGATAGTTTCTATTTTGATAAAAGAAGGAAAAATCTCTTCTCATTGTCAGCGTTGGATTCGTGATGTCTTTCACTAATATCTCTTGATGATAAGATCCTTCGATAAAAAATGTGTGATTCTTAAAAAGCAATTGAACAGGGCCTATGGATTCCATCGATAAATTTTCTTCATTGATAAAGTAAAGATGAGCAGTCGCATGAACACTTGAATTTCTAAGCTCTACAACAAACTGTCGTTGGAATTGATTCCATTCAAGTAAATTATCATAAGGGAATCCTTGTATCAAACCGTAATCATCAACATAACCCTTTGTTTGACATGATTTGCATATGATATCATTATGGGATGTCTCTAGACTATGAAGACTTTTACAGACAGGACATACATATAAAAGATCTTCTAATCCTTCAGCAAGATGTTTGCCTGGGTGTTTAATCATGTGCTCTTTTTGGAAAGTATACGCGTTGTGATAGAGTGCTTTTTTAACAGTTTCGTTGATCTCATCAACAGACATCTCTTTGACTTTTTCTTTTGGAATGGTTAATTCATAATGGAACTCAGCATAGCGATTTTTTCTCTTAGAAGTCGCCCATCTTGGTTTCGATAAATAACCACCGCGTACATTACATGTTATCACATCGATTTCAAGTTTTTTAATGAGTTTCATCGTCGATTCTTCGATATAGCCAGTTTCACCAAAAAAGGTTGTGTCACCCTCAGGGAAAATTAAGATGGGATAACCTCTTTTGACTGCACTGATCAAATCTCTAACTGTTGATGTATCACTTTGACCTTTTTGTTTGCTGATGACATGGGCTACTTGACTAACTAAAAACTTGGTTGCCTTTTTTTTGAATAACGTTTGATTAGCTACAATAAAAGGTACTTTTCTAAAACGAAGTGGCACATGAATAACATCAAACATGAATGTGTGATTCGCAAGCATAATATAGGGCTCTTTGCGCTTAAAAGAGACGCCTTCGCCTAAAAACACTTTTCGTTTACTGTCAAAACGCATCCAAATATAAACAAGTGGTCTAAGCAGTGTTAATAAAATATTTTGTTGGATATCAATACGTCGTTTTTTCATAGGCTACCATCATCATATAGTATTGTATGGCAATGATTGTTTTGCCATCTTTAATTATTCCATTGTCTAGTAAATCTTTCGCTTCGTTTAGATTAATGATTAAGAGTTCTATATTTTCATCTTCATCCATCGGCTTTGGATTGTCAATAAGGTGACAATTGCGTGCGATGAAGATGTCTAATTTCTCATCAGAATAACCCACACACGGATAGAACGTATACATCAGCTTGATATCATCTGATTGATATCCTGTTTCCTCTTCAAGTTCTCTTTTGGCACATGTTAATCCTTCTTCACCGATAAAATCTTTTTTACCAGCAGGTATTTCAATGCTGATTTCTTTGATGGGATAGCGATATTGTTTGGTTAAAATCATCTTTCCATCTGTTGTCAAAGGAAGGACACAAGCACCTCCAACATGATTGATAACGACGCGTTGGCTTTTCTTGTTATTCTCCAATAAAACATCATCTTGGTAAAGGCTTAAAAACGAACATTGGTATTTTAAGTGATGCGTCAGTGTTTTTTCCTTCATGATTGACCTCATATCATCCATATAGTATGACTTTATTATAACATAATTGATGTGACTAATGAAAAGAGGGTATCCCCTCTACATCATATCTTTTTCAACAATAAATCTGTGAAAAATCTCTAAGGTATCAGATACGACCTTGGGGTGGATCTGATCAAGTTGATCCAAAGGTGTATGATAGACATGACTTCTAGCTTGATTTGTCCATGGCATACCAATAATAGTTGTAGCGTGAACACCTTTTTTAGCGAGTTCAGCAGCATCTGTTCCACCCGTTAAAAAGGCTTGTTTTTGAGTCTTTGTTTTAATACCTAATTTTTCTGCAATGACAACTAATTCTTGAGCTAAATCTTCATCTAAATTAACGAAATCATTAAGATCAGAAGTTAAGAAAAAGAGCTCATGTTCATCATATAGACAGTCCATATTCAGCAAGTAAGTTTTAACTTTTTTAAAGTGATCGTGATGCTTTTTAGCAAATGCTCTTGCTCCACGCAGTCCTTCTTCTTCAGCATCAAAACTAGCAATAATTAGTCGTGTATGTTCTAACCCTTGTTCTGATTCTCTAATTTCTTTAAAATACTTTCCTAAACTGATAGCAAGGGAACTTGCAACAAGGTTATCACCTGCACCAGGAGTTCCTTTTTTTGATGCAAAAAACCACATTTGACCAACAAGTAATACTGCAATAGATAGAACAACATTTATAGCGATATAAAGCCATTGTACAGGACTAAAGATCCATGAATACAAAGAGAGTACAACCATCAAAATCACACATGCAATCGAACCAGTTGTTCTTAAGTTATATAGATTGGGTTGATGAATGAAAAAATTAAAGATATGTGCACTGTCGTGATGTCCAGACAAAATAATTTGATGTTTAATCTCACCTTTGGGTTCAACAATACCATACACATTTCGAGCTAATTTTTTAGGATAAAAACGATCGAGAAGTGGTAAATATAAGAAGAATTGAAGTGTCAGAATAATCACTGAAGAAAGCGAAAGAATAAATGTTAACCAAGGTAGTCTAAACCAAAGTGAGATAACCCCTAAAACAAACGAAAAAACTAAGATACGAATCCATCCTAAAAAGGCACCTTTGAAGACATAAAAATCTTCTTTTTTTGCACGGTCTGCAAAACTAGAAATCTCTAAATAGAGATCATCTGCACAGTTGATACTCGCTTTGGTTCCAGCAAGTCTTGGACCATGCTTTTCAATCAGTTTTTCAGTTCTTTCAAAAACCTCTTTTTGCAAAATTTTACTATCCATACGTTACCTCAAATCAATTTAAATTTTAAGATGACTGGATTATGATCAGAATACATGAATTGATAATCAAGTGTTTGTGCACCATCGGTGATACCATCATATGACAAAGATGTAATATTGTCAGACACAATGAAACCATCAATTATATAATATTGTGTGATATCGTCTGTGGGATCATAGGGTTGATTGAGTAGGCGACATGTAGGACTTGTTGTATCTATTTCAAAGCGATATCCATCGGGTAAAAAATCATTTTCGATTGGATAAGCTTCCCATAAACCATCTTGTGGAGGATAGATATCACTTGCTTCTGGGAAAGTTTGGTTAAAATCTCCACCTACAATAACATAGTTACCCAGTTCAGATTGATCTTCAAGAAATGATTTCAAAAATGCCATCTCTTGTTCTCTCAGTGTACCACTCGCATCGTAAGCAGACATATGTAAGTTAACAATAAGTAGTTCTTTATCAGAACCTTCAATATCAAATCTTGAAACCATCATCGCTCGTTTAAGATTAGCAACTCGAAGTGGCCAGCTAAACGCTCCTGGAAATTGATAACGTGATGATTGGTTCACGCGATACGTCGTATACGTAGCAATTCCACTTTCAACATATCCCAAATAATCAGTTAAAGAAACTGGGAAGGGTACAAATAAAGCTTTGAAATTATATGCGAATTGTGTACTGTAGGTTTCACCTAACACTTGGGTAATTCCCATAACTTCATTAATTTGATAACTTCTTCTAGCCTTGACATCAACTTCTTGCATCACATAAAAATCTGATGGGTGATCTTCTAAGATGGATTTGATACCATCAAAATAGTTTTCAACGATAGATTTACTTTCAGGTATCCCATTTTTTCCACCATCCATCACGAAGTCTTCGTCTTCTCCTAAGCCAGCATAACCAATGTTAAATGTCATAATGGTCATTTCTGTATCTAATGAAATGATAAGATCTTGATTGTTTTCAACTTTAATATCTTCGACATCTTTTGGACGATATTCAGTCATGGTCAAGACACCGATAAAAACACCAGCAAGCACGATAATACCTAAGATGACTATAAGAATCCATTTGATTATTTTCATGAAATGCCTCCATTTATACTTCTATTATATCGTTTTTATGAATTTCAGTAACAAAAAGGAACGAGTTATCGTCCCTAATCTTCAAGAGAAATACTCTGATACTTCTTAACTTCATCAACAATAAGGTTCCCACCATAAATATCATACGTCACAATCGCTGGGAAATCTTCAACCTCAAGTTGATAAATGGCTTCAGCTCCTAAGTCTTCATACAAGACGACTTTAGATGTCTTAACTTTTCTTGATAAAAGCGCGCCAGCACCACCTACTGCTTGTAAATAGATGGATTTTTGCTTTTTCATCTCTTCGATGAAATCATCACTTCTATCACCCTTACCAATCATCACTTTTAATCCAATACGCATTAAAGATGGAGAATATTTATCCATACGATAACTGGATGTTGGTCCACATGATCCAATGGGTCTGCCTGGTTTAGCAGGAGTTGGACCAACATAATAAATCACTTGATCTTTAAGATCAATGGGAAGTTTTTCACCTTTTTCAAGAGCTTCGACTAAACGTTTGTGAGCAGCGTCTCTTCCAGTGTAAATCATACCAGATATGAAAACGATGTCTCCAGCATGCATCTTCTCAATCACATCAGATTGAATGGGTGTTATAACTTTAATTTCAGCCATTTAGATCACCCTTTCTTTATGTCTAGAAGCATGACACTGTAAGTTGATGGCAACAGGTAGAGAAGCAATGTGACATGGGTAACTATTAATTTTAACAGCAAGCGCAGTTGTTGTACCACCAAAACCCATAGGTCCAACACCTAACTGATTAATTTCATCAAGTAATTCTTTTTCAAGTTTTGCTAAAACTGGATCTGGATTGATATCATTTAAATCCCTCATTAATGCTTCTTTAGCAATTAAAGCAGACTTTTCTAGATTCCCACCTAAACCAATACCAACAATGAGTGGTGGACATGGTTTTCCACCTGCATAAAAAATGGTGTGCAACACAAGTTTTTTAATCCCTTCAACACCATCTGAAGGAACAAGCATTTTGACTAAACTCATGTTTTCACTTCCTCCACCCTTAGGTGCTAAAGTGATTTTAATTTGATCACCTGGAACAAGTTTAACATGGATAATACCAGGTGTATTGTCATTCGTGTTACCACGTGTAATCGGATGTTTTGCGACTGATTTTCGCAAAAAACCATCGTGATATGCTTGTCGAATACCTTCATTAATGGCATCATATAAATCACCTTCAAGATGCACATCATAACCAAGCTCTACGAAGACAACAACTAAACCCGTATCTTGACACATCGGTTCATGATTTTCCATGGCTATCGTATCATTTTCAATAATCTGTTCAATGACATTTTTACCAATGTTAGATTTCTCTCTTTTTAACGCTTCGCGAAGTTCATCAATAAACG
>JAVEQT010000109.1:0-3799 GCA_034007485.1 Acholeplasmataceae bacterium | reverse complement strand
TTTTTTATTTTTTGAGATAGGGTTATTAATGATAAGTGCTTCCTGTGATATAATACGCTTATGAGTTAAACTGTCAGCTGAAACAACAAGATGGATCTATCATATGATTTCATATGAAAAGGGGGTTTTTATATGTCAAGCGGGGGTTTTAAAAAACTGATCTTATTTGTTGTACCATTTTTATCGTTTTTTGTTTTTGCTATTGTAGCAAGCTTCCTAGAAGAAGATGATATTAAAATCAATAGTTATCATGCAGACATTTATCTAAATGAATTTGGGGATATGCGTGTTATTGAAACATGGGATATGCATTATGATGGTGATTATAATGTCAGATTTCGTGATATCGGATTTGATAAATACCCAGATAACTATCCTTTAGTATCATCAGATACGAATGTGGCTTCCCTTGATGAAGATGCTGTAGCCATCAAGGTTTCTAAGAATGGAACAGATGTAACGAATCAAGTATATATCGGTTACTCATATGAAAATGATCGTGATGAATTAGGTGAATATATTACATGTGATCCTTTCTCATTAACGTGTGAATCACTTTTTACTGATTTTATACTAGCTGGTGGCATGAATGGTGATATCGTTTTTGAATATGATTACACGATTTTAGGTGCGATGACAAGTTATCCTGATAGCAGCGAATTAAACTGGAAGTTATTTGATTATATGGAAGCAGATATTGAAGAAGTCGTTGTAACGATCAATATACCAGCAAATACATATGACGTCGATGATTTTTATCTTTTCTTTCATGGACGAGAAGATGTTATGATCAACAAGATTTCAAATACACAGTTCACTCTATCTTTAGATCATCTCTCACAAGATGCATTTCTTGAGTTTCGTTTATTGACACCTAAGACTTTATTTAATCAAATCCCATTGACTAATTGGGTTAGCGATTCGAAGATGACATTAGAACATCTTCTTCAATATGAAGATGATTTAAGTGATTATTATCAAACAGGAACGAATGTTAGAAGTATTTTGCACACCAACATGTACACTTTAGGTTTTATTGTTATCTTTTTAGGTGTGATCGCATATGTTTTATATGATAAAGAGTATCCGAAAACAGTTCAAAATAAATATCTATCCGATTTACCAAGTGATGATACGCCAGCAGAAATCGGATATTTGATTAGAATGAAGAAGACTGATGATGTTGATTTAACAGCAACCGTCCTCGATCTTGTAAGAAGAGGTTATATTGCTGTAGATACCTACGGTCATACGAATGCATCTGATTTCACTTTAGAAAGAGTCACTTCAAAGTCAACCATTGATCTACTTCCTCATGAAAAAACGGTGATGACTTGGTTCTTTGATCACATTGGTCATGGAAATAGCGTTTCAACTGATCAAATTCAATCATATGGTAAACAAGGTATAAATGAAGCTAATCTTTTCCAAAGTGATGCAAGAGCTTTTGTGAAATCAGTTAAAGAAAGCGTGAATACAAAAGATTTCTTTGATAGTTATAAGTATAATCCAGGCAAAAAAGTGATGTTAGGCTTAAGTCTTATTCCAATCCTATATGGCGTTGTAACAACCATTTTAGGCATTCACTATCAGATCGATTTCACATTACCATTTATCATGAGTTTTGTTTTAGCAATCGTCTATATCGTTTATATCACGGGTATTAAAAGAAGATCTAAACATGGTCATGAACTCTATCAAAAATGGATGTCATTTAAAGCTTATTTAGAGGATTTTGATGGTCTAAAACAGTTCTCAATTCCTTCAGTAGACACGTGGCATCATCATTTGGTTTATGCAACAACCTTTAAGATTGCAGACAAAGTGATGGATCAATTAAAAGTCAATCTTCCCAAATCAGATAAAGAAGGATCATCATATCACAGTATGTATTCAGGATATCATTATCTCTATTATGGTTTTAATCGATCGTATCGTATGGGTAGAGAAAGCACCAATAAAACAATATCCGCACATCGTTCAAGCTCATCGGGTGGTGGTGGATCATCAGGTGGTGGCGGTGGCGGCGGTAGAAGCCGCTAAGTAGTTATATGAGCAAGTAGCCTTCATCCAAATGTGGATGAGGGCTTTTTTGATGGAAAAAGGAGAAACATACAAGATAACATACAAGATAACATACAAGACAAGGCTTATATGGTATACTATGAGCAAAGGAGATGAGACTATTGCACTATAAACAACCATATGAAATAACGACATCCATTTTAAATAAAGTTGCTGCCATCATGAAACTTATTGGGAAATTTTCTAGCATAAATCATCTTGAAAATAGACCTATCTTAAGACGAAATAACCGAATCAAATCTATTCATTCATCACTTGCAATTGAAAATAATCAAATGTCAGAATCACAAGTCAGAGATTTGATTAATGGCAAAGTTGTTATCGGTCCACAAAAAGACATCATTGAAGTACAAAATGCGATTAAAGTCTATGATCGTATCAAAGAAATCAATCCATATCAACAGCAAGATCTTTTAACATATCATCGTATGCTCATGCATACTCTCGTACCTGATCCAGGAAAGTATAGAAAAGGTCAAGTTGGTGTTTTCGATGATGAAAAAGCTATTTTTCTTGCACCTCCTGCTGATCGTGTTAAAGTGTTGATAAATCAACTTTATGATTATTTGATCCATGATGAGGATAATATTTTAATTAAGTCTTCTGTTTTTCATTATGAATTTGAATTCATTCATCCTTTTAGTGATGGAAATGGTAGAATGGGTAGATTATTTCAAACATGCCTCCTCGGAAAAGATGAAGAACTCTTTTATGATTTACCTATTGAATCGATTATTAAACAAAAACAACAAGCATATTATGATGCCATAGCACAATGTAACCACATGGGAGCATCAACCATTTTTATCGAATTCATGTTGGATGCTATTTTAGAAACCATTGAAGGTACTTTAAAGCTAGCAAACCTTGAGGAGAAAAATCTATCCCTTCAAGCTACTAAATTATTACATATCATGGAACATGGTATGGCGTATACAGCTAAAGAATTAATGGATAAAGTAGACATCAAATCTAGAGCATCGTTTAAAAAGCATTATCTAGATCAACTTTTAGAACAAGAAATCATTGTCATGACAATACCTGACAAGCCCAACAGCCGCAATCAAAGGTATAAAAAAATATCGTGACTCAAAGATAAATAAACGCCTGTGCTAACGATTATCCACTATGTTGAGTTCGATCTTACGATCATTTTCAAGAACTTAATCAATTAAAGATGCACTTATTACATAAGTGTATCATCATTCATGAAAGAAAATGTAAGCGGAATAACCCCTTTAGAAAGCCATTTATCCACAAAACTTGTGGAAAACGTTTGCAAAACCTCATGATAAAATGATAGTGTAAGGTGGTGTTATGAGATGAGTATCTTCATGAAAGCCGCAGAAAATGATCTCGAGTTTGTTAAAATCAATATGACCCATATTGAAATGGTCGATGAAAAGAAAAGAAGCTTACTGCATCATGCTGTATTAGGTTCAGCAAGAGATGTTATTTCGTATTTACTCGACATGGATATCAATGTTAATTTAGTCGATGAACATGGTGAAACCGCACTCTTTGATTGTGCGAGAAAAGGCAAGATTGATCTTGCTAAAATGTTAATCACTAAATTCGCTGCTGTTAATGTAGAAAATCGTGTGGGAGAACTTCCTATTCATTTAGCAGCATTTAAAGGTGATTTAGATATGATTAAGTTATTAATCGAATCTGGATCATACTTAAATAAAAAGACAACAGAAGATAAACTCCC
>JAVEQT010000108.1:0-3822 GCA_034007485.1 Acholeplasmataceae bacterium | reverse complement strand
CACCCACTTCTCTTGGATGATCCGTCTTCACATTTAAGCCTGTTTTAACACCAGGACCTATGATTAAAGGTTCAATTTTAAAATGCTTTTCAGCAATTTCTTTTAATTTTTCAGTGATTCTTGGAACAACTGATGAAATGGCAATGCTTTCGATTTGATCCACAGGAATTAAGCTTCGCATTTGAATCCAATATTCATCCGCCGTTTTTTGAACTTCTGTATTGAGCTTATACGTTTCTAAAATCGATACGCCATCAGAAATACCAAAACCAACGGTGGTGTTGCCGACATCAAAGAGTAAAATCATGAGTCATCAAACCTTTCTATGCATTATATTTTTTAAAGTTTTGAAGTGCAATAATGATGGGGGTACCAATGATCGCTGCAGCAAACGCTTCAGATAAACCATTGGTTGCTGCTACAGCAAAGATGGTTGCAATCACAGATTTATCAGGGAAAAAGCTTTCAACTAAATCGGTTGAAAAAAGTGATAAAAGAGTTAACACTAAAATCGTATGGACGATCGTTGATAAGATGAGTGCTGAAGGTAAAAAGACGTTCGTCTTATTTTTAGATGTGATATAAGCAAAGTATAACGCTAAGAAGATCACACCAAACACTAAAGAAATAGGTGCTAACCATGTCATCTGCCAACCAGTGATCGTAGCTATGGCGTTCGCGCCATAGTAAAGCCCAAAGATCGTAATGGCTGTAACAAGGGTAAAGGTGATGACATCACCATATTTGCCTCTGCCGTTTAACCATTTGAGAAAATCAAAGATGTATGCAGCTGCAAATGCAAATAAAATACGTGGTAAGATCGATACTAAAGGATTTTGGAACGCATAATCAAGTGGTCCTTGTGGGGCAAATGATCTGATAAAGGATGCCAAACCAAAAACTAAACCAAGCATGACACCATAACGTTTTGGCATCATAAACACACCAATAAGCACAGGAATGTGTAGCAATGTGATGCTAGCAAATGGGGTCAAATAAATAAAGCCCAACTGAGGAACCACTGTCATCAATACAATAATGGCAGAAAAAATCCCAGTCAAACTTAAGTAAAAAATATCATTCTTCTTCATTTTTCTTCTCCTTTTTAGGCCACTAAGGGTCCCGTAAGTCAACTCTATTATATGAAATTAATTTCTAAAATACAAGACATACAAAAAAGAAAAACCTGCTGGGCAGGTTATTCTTGATAAGGACCCCAAGGACTATTATCTGGGTCCGTATAGACTCTTTTTCCACGATTTAAGCTGTTGATCGCTTGAATATCCTCTTCTGTTAGCTTGATATCCTTCGCCTTAAAGTTTTCTAAGATGCGTGAAGGTGTCACTGATTTTGGTATCATCACAACATGTCTGTGTAGACCCCATGCGATAATAATCTGTGCGATGGTTGCTTGATATTTTTCAGCAATCTTTGATAAACCTTCTTGCCAAATACCTTCGAAAACGCCACCTTTCATTAAAGGACCATACGATTCAATTTGAATACCATGTTCTACTAAATAGTTTTGAAGGGGAATTTGTGATAAACCGGGATGAAGTTCGACTTGGTTTACCATCGGTCTGATGGTTGCAGTTTCCATCAAGTCTTCGATGTGATGACGTTGGAAATTGGAAACACCAATCGCTCTTACCTTTTTTTCTTGATAGAGCTCTTCAAATAATGCCCATGTTTGCTGATTGATTTTCTTATCGTGGTTTGGCCAGTGTATGAGATAGAGATCAACATAAGATGTTTGAAGTTTTTCTAATGATTCCTCAAATTGTCTTCTCATTTTCTCTTTGGTTGAGTGACCTCTTTGTTTGGTTGTGATGAAGATCTCTTCACGTGGAATCTTAGAATCTTTGATCGCTTGACCGACAGATCCTTCATTTTGATACATCTGCGCTGTATCGATATGGCGATATCCGACTTTAAGTGCTTCTAAAACTGTTTCATACGCTGAATCGCCATCTTTTACTAAGAATGTACCGAGTCCTAATCTTGGCATTTCAACGCCATTGTATAGTTTTGAAATAATCATCTGTTAGCCTCCTGTAAATTTTTAATTTTTTCTGGGTCAAGTGTGTTTAACACCGTAAATAACATTTTTTTGCATGCTTTTAAATCTCTTTCATCCATCATCGCTGCTGTTGAATGAATGTATCTTGCAGGTAATCCAATCGTGGTTGCAATCACACCCGCATTTAAGTCAAGTGCTTTAGCGGCATCCGTTCCACCCATGGATACGAAATATTGGAAAGGAATTTTATGTTTTTTAGCGAGTTTAATAAAGAAATCCATCGTGCCTTGATGCATGACATTTTTAGGGTCATACATACGGAGTAAGAAACCTTTTCCAAGTCCACCAAGCGCTTCTTTATCGAGTGCATCATTAACGGGTGATGCATCGAGTGCAAGAAAGACATCTGGGTTAAACATGTTAACTGCTGTTTCAGCACCTCGTAGTCCCACCTCTTCTTGAACGGTTGCACCGATCACTAAGTGATAGGGGAGTTCGGCATCATGAAACGCTTCAATCGCTTCCAAAGCTAAGCCACAACCATAACGATTGTCAATCGCTTTAGCGATTAAACGATAAGGGTTTGCTGTGTAGGTATAAGGATTATCAAATAAAACCATGTTACCAAGTTCAACACCCATCTGTTGAACTTCGTCTTTTGAACTGGCACCGATATCTAAAATTAAGTTTTGAATGGATGTGTTTTGTTCTTTCTTTAAATGGGGAGGAATTGCACCAACAACACCTCTGATAATGCCTTGTGACGTGTGAACATTTAAGACTTGTGAGATAAAGACTTCACCATTTAAGCCACCTAAATTATTTAATTTGAGCATCCCTAAATCGGTGATGCCAACAACCATTAAACCGACTTCATCCATATGACCTGCAACCATAACGGTTGGTGCTTTAGGATCTTTAGCTTTCTTTACTGCAAAAATAGAACCTAAACGATCTGTTTGAATGTCATAATTTGGAAAAAGTGACATAAAGTCTTTCATATAAGCTCTGACATTGGATTCAAAACCTGATGTTCCTTCTAAATTAAACAAATCGCGATATATTTTTCTAATCATGGATGATCGTCCCCTTTAACTGATAGATATGGCCAAGCTTTCTTTTCTTCTCTTCATATTCTGTCATATAAAGAGATGGTTTTAAGTCTAATGTCATATCAAAGACATGAAAATAACCGTCTAAGTAGGTTATGCTGTCTTCAAATAAACCTAAATGATCCGTTCTAAACTGCAAGATGCCTTCATTTTTCAATAAGTATTTATATTTTTCAAGCATCAAAGGCCAGGTAAGTCTTCGTTTATGATGGCGTGCTTTTGGCCAAGGGTCTGAGAAGTTTAAATAGATGATATCGATAGACCCTGTTTTTAACCAAAGATCTAAATGATTCGCTTCAGTTAATAAGATAATCAAATTATCTAGATGATCTTCCATTTTCTTTTCAGCAATTCGATAACAGACATTTCTGTCCATTTCAACAGCGATGAAAAGTTCGTTTGGATGATCTTTTGCAAGCTTAGCAATAAATTGACCTTTACCAGAGCCAATTTCAAGATGAACTTTTTCTTTGTTTAAATCAAGCAACATCGGTTCATGGTATACACCCATTGATGTCAAATGTTCAAGTGTTGCTTGTTTGATATGTCGTTGACGCAAATGTTTCACCTATCCTAAATGTAAAAAGGGTAGAATCTCTACCACTTTGTTATGTTATGCTAATTTACCTAAACCTTCAGTAATTAAAAAGTCAGCGAGTGAGATGAGTGCTTTTTCTGCATCAGGTCCTG
>JAVEQT010000107.1:0-3840 GCA_034007485.1 Acholeplasmataceae bacterium | reverse complement strand
GTTTAATGAACTTGTTAGAGAACAAAAAGTAGGACCTATCATGCTGGGTAGGGATCATCACGATACGGGCGGAACCGATTCACCTTTTAGAGAAACTGCAAATATCAAAGATGGCTCAAACATCATGGCTGATATGGCAACCCATGTTGCCTTAGGTAATGCCAGCAGAGGTATGACATTAGTTGCTCTTCACAATGGTGGAGGAGTCGGTATTGGAAAAGCGATCAATGGTGGATATGGCATGGTCTTAGATGGATCAGAAAGAGTCGACCAGATATTAAAAGAAGCGATGACGTATGATGTGATGGCAGGTGTTTCTAGAAGAGCTTGGGCACAAAATAAGCATGCGATAGAAACAGCTAAAGCATTTAATCATCAAGAATCTCAAGCATCAATCACACTTCCTTTTGAAAGTGATGAGCATCTTATCGAAGAGGAAGTTAAGCGTTTTATGAAAGGACAAAAAGCATGAGAATTGTACAATGTGTTCCTAACATCAGTGAAGGAAGAGACTTAGAAAAAATCGAAAAAATTGTTGAACCTTTAAAAAATCAAGAAGGTTTTAAACTTGTAAGTTATGAACCTGATAAGGACTATAACAGAACAGTCATTACATTGATTGGCGATCCAGATCGCATGATTATGCCTTTAATTGTATTTTTTAAACAAGCGATGGATTTAATTGATATGAATCAACATCATGGTGAACATCCACGGATGGGAGCTGTTGATGTATGTCCTTTTATTCCTATTTCAGATATCACGATTGAAGAATGTGTTGATTACGCAAAAATGTTAGCTGATCATGTGTCATTTATGTATCACATCCCTGTTTTTCTTTATGCAAAAGCTGCTCAGTTTAAGGAAAGAGAAAACTTACCTGATATTAGAAAAGGTGAATTTGAAGGTATGAAGGATAAGATTAAAGAAGACATGTGGAAACCTGATTTTGGTCCCCAAGAAATACATCCGACATTTGGAGTGGTTGCTATCGGTGCCAGAATCCCTTTAATTGCCTATAACATTGATTTAAGTACCAATGAACAAAAAATAGCTTCTGCCATTGCAAAAGCTATCAGACAATCATCTGGAGGTTTTCAATATATTCAAGCAGGTCCGGCAACACTTGTTGAACGTGGACACGTTCAAGTAACGATGAACATTTTAGATTATAAGAAAAATCCGATGTATCGTATCTTAGAAACAGTGAAGATGGAAGCTAAACGATATGGTGTCCAAGTAACACATTCTGAAGTTGTAGGACTTATACCTAAAGATGCACTTTTGGATTCTGTTAAGTATTATATGCAATGTGAAGGGATGAAAAGTGATCCAAGTATGCCTTTAGCGGAGTTGACAGAAAAAGCCATTCACTTTTTAAGTCTACGCGATTTTGATCTTCATAAAATCATTGAAGCTTATCTATAAGGAGAAGAATCATGAAAGCCGATAAAGTCATATACAAAATAAAATCCATATATACACCAGATCTAACGCCTCCAATTAGGGGAAAAGATTTAGCACATATCAAAGAAATCGAGCAAGGATTTATTGCGATTAAGGATGGGAAAATCTGTGGCATAGGTGAAGGTGATGGAGACGATTTTATCGACTCACACACCGAAATCATCGATGCTAAACATCGCATCGCACTTCCAGGTCTTATAGATTCACATACACACTTAGTTCATGCTGGATCAAGAGAAAACGAATATGAAGAACTTCAAAAAGGAGTTCCTTATCTTGACATCTTAAAACGTGGTGGTGGTATTTTAGGAACAGTTGAAAAAACAAGACAAGCAAGTTTTGATGAGTTATATCACAAAGCATATCACTCATTGGATCAAATGCTTTTACATGGTGTCACGACAGTCGAATCAAAAAGTGGTTATGGATTATGTTTTGAATGTGAGACAAAGCAATTGAGGGTTAATCAACGTTTAAATGATCACCACCCAATGTTGGTTCTATCTACGTATATGGGAGCACATGCAGTTCCTAAAGAATATGTAAATCGTAAAGACGAATATATCAACGACATGCTCCATGATTTAAAGAAGTTAAGTGAAATGGACCTGGCACAAGCTGTTGATGTGTTTTGTGAAGAAGGCGTTTATTCTATTGAAGAAACTCGTAAGATTTTATTAGAAGCAAAAAAACTAGGGTTTCGTATCAAAATGCATGCAGATGAAATTCATTCATTAGGTGGTGCGGGACTAGGTGCTGACTTAGGATGTACATCGGTTGATCATTTGATGGCAATCTCTGATGAAGATATGATCAAGTTAGGGAAATCACAGACCGTTGCTAATGTGTTACCAGGGACATCTTTCTATTTAAAAAAAGGATTTGCTGATGCGAGAAAAATGATTGAAAACAACATTGCACTATCGATTGCAGGAGATTATAATCCCGGTTCATGTCCTTCTGAGAATTTCCAACTGATCATGCAGCTTGCTTCGAATTATATGAAACTTCTACCAGCAGAAATATTAAATGCTGTGACGATCAATCCAGCATATCATCTAGGCATCAGTCACTCCAAGGGTTCATTAGACATTGGAAAAGACGCAGATATCATCTTAATGGATGCTCCTAATTTGAGTTATATCATGTATCATTTTGGAATCAACCACACATCAGATGTCTTTATTTTAGGACAAAAAGTTGTGAGTGATCAAAAGATTGTGAGGGAACATAAATGAAACTTATAGATTTAAGTGTTAAGCAATTTGTCGATACAGTCGATAGTAAGTCACCAGCTCCAGGAGGAGGTTCGGTGTCATCTTTGATGTCATCCATGGGGGTTGCTCTAGCGAGAATGGTAGGACATTTAACGGTTGACAAGAAAAAGTTTATCGCATTAGATCCAACCATTCAGTTTGAGTTTAAAGATGTCATTCAATCTTTAGAAACGATCAAATTTGGATTAATGCAATCCATAGACCTTGATACAGAAGCATTTAATCTGATCATGGATGCATATAAGATGCCCAAAGAAACAGATGAAGAAAAAAGACTCAGAAATCAAAAAATTCAAGAAGGCACATTGGAAGCTATCATGGTTCCTTTAAAGGTAGCAACTCTTTCATTATCCGCTCTTCATCAGTTTGATTACATCATCACATATGGTAATAAACAAACAATCTCTGATTTAGGAGTTTCAGTATTAGCATTATCTTCTGGTGCATTTGGAGCTCTTATGAATGTGATGATTAATCTTCCAGGTTTAGAAGATGAAATTGCAAGACATCAATACCAAATCCAAGTGGATAACTTGATGGAACAGGTCACATCTTCACGTGATCAACTCTTAGAAAAAGTTTATCTTTCACTGAAAATAAAATAAGAAAAATAGATTCATTATAAACAATACATAAAGTCTGAAAACAACCTTGTATAATGATGGTTTATGACATATAATGAAGTTAATCGAATCGACATGATGGTGCTCAGATGAGCATAACAGGGAATCAAGTGATAATCTTGAGCTGTCCCAGCAACCGTGATACGGACGAAATGCTAATAACCACTGCTAAAGCGGGAAGGTGCAAAGTAGGATGATGTTAAGCCGGGAGACCTACCACAAATGTCAAAGTTAAGTCATCTTCTGGGGTTGAGACGGGCAAAAGTCCTCTTTTTGTCTATTTCCATACCCCAAAGGTATGGTTTTTTATTTGAGAAAAGGAGAAATTGCATGAAAAAATTGGGTTTTGTTGTCTTGTTTTTCTTAAGTTTGGTACTACTTGCTGGATGTCAAGTAGAAACACAAACATTTACTGTAGAGGTTAGAGATTTATCTGGTGAGCTTATCGCTTCAGAAGAAATTGAATACCCAAA
>JAVEQT010000106.1:0-3859 GCA_034007485.1 Acholeplasmataceae bacterium | reverse complement strand
TCTAGATGATTAAAAAAAGGAACACAAGTTCCTTTTAACTATATTGTCTTCGTTTTTTATCCATAAATACTTGATCGATAAAGCCAGAGCCCACGCAAACATCGCCTTGATAAAATGCACATACCTGACCAGGAGTAACTGCACGAATCTGATCTGGATAAGTTACACGAATCGTATGCTCATCCATCCATTCGACAAAAACATCATTGTCTTTTTGACGATATCTAAACTTCGCAGTCATCTTACCTGATGTTTTAGGTCCTCTCCAAACAACATCAGTAATGATGGCTTCATCTGAATAAAGATGTGGATGATCAAAACCCGGTTCAACATAAAGTGTATTCGTCTTTAAATCCTTACCCACGACATACCATGCTGATAATTCATCTTTCGATCCGCCAATACCTAAACCTTTACGCTGTCCAATCGTATAATTCATCAAACCGAAATGTTCTTTCATGACTGTTCCATCCAAGCGTTTCATTAAACCTTTTTGAGCCGGTAAATAATTGGATAAAAAATCAGCAAAGTGGCGTTCTCCGATGAAACAAATGCCTGTTGAATCCTTTTTTTCAGCAGTGATAAGACCTTGTTCTAAAGCGATTTTTCTTACCTCTTTTTTATCGAGATGTCCAATGGGAAACATGACATTCTTAAGTTGTTCTTCTTTAAGTTGCGATAAGAAATACGTTTGATCTTTATTTTGGTCAAATGCACGAAGTAGCTTAGGATACTCACCTGTCAAATCGATTTGAGCATAGTGCCCCATGGCAATATAATCCGCATCAAACTTTTTAACATAATCGACAAAAGCCTTAAACTTAATCTCGTTATTGCATAATACATCTGGATTAGGTGTTCTATTCTTCTTATACTCATCTAAGAAATAAGAAAATACTCTATCCCAATAATCTTCGATAAAGTCAACTTTATGAAGGATAATTCCTAATTTATCAGCAACTGCTTTTGCATCTTGATAATCTTTTTCTTGTTCACAAACCTCATCAAAAACGGTCGGATTTCCTTTGATATCACGGTTGGTTGCACTATCCCAATTACGCATAAAAACGGCTTCGACATCGTAGCCGTCTCTTTTAAGTAGATATGCAGCGACACTTGAATCTACACCACCGCTTAGTCCAATAATAACTTTCTTTTTCTTCATAACATCACTTTCTTTGTACATCTGATGGCATACGATATTGCCCTCTGGGCGATAAAGATATACCTAAAATTTTGGGTCCTTCAGGAAGCGTTTGTCGCTTAAACTGTTGGGTATAAAAACGCTTCATAAAGCGTGTGACATAAACCTTAATTTCATCATCGTTCATGTCGAAGGCATTTTTAATTAAGTAATATAGTTTTTCATCATCAGCACCGCGTTCAAGATGGTGGAACAAAATAAAATCATTAACATCATAACGACCTATCGATTTTTCTGTGTCTTGGTTTTCTAAAAGTTCTGGTGTGATTGGTGCATCTAAAATCTTTCTTAAGCAGGTTGCTACATGCTTATAATCATGACGTGCATGATAGTCTATAAGTAATTGTACCCATGTTTTAGGTAGTCCAGCATTGACAGCATACATGCTCATCTGATCGCCATTATAGGTCATCCAACCCAAAGCGATTTCAGAAAGATCACCTGTACCTAATACAAATCCTCCATGCTTATTAGCTAAATCCATTAAAATCAGTGTTCTCATGCGTGCTTGAGCGTTCTCGTAAGTGACATCTTTTAACCCATGGTCAATCGATTTAAGGTGAAGATCAACCGATTCAGCAATCGGAATTTCTAAAGCGGTGACACCTAAAGCGTTCATAAGTTCTTTGGCGATACTATTCGAATTTTTTGATGTCGCATGTGCAGGCATTGTTACAGCGATAATTTCTTTAGAATCTCTTCCTAAAATCTTCATCGCTTGATGACTAACAATTAGTGCAAGTGCAGAATCTAAACCTCCTGAAATACCGATAATCACTTTCGAGGCATTTTCAGGTAGTGATTCAATGCGTTTGATTAAACCAAATGTTTGAAGATGATTGGCTAACGCAATCTCTTCTTCTTTGTTTTCTTCGGGTATAAATGGTTTTTGAGAAAGTGGTTTCTCAAAAACATATGTTTCATTTTCTTCAAATCGAACAGGTATAAATTGGTAATTGTTTTGAATTAACATATGCATGTCACGGTATGTTGAATCTTGTCGCTTTTGATAATTGATTGCTGCAATATCAATATCTGCAGCTAGCACAGATGATGTCATATGGAAAACTGTATCTTCAGCAACCATCACACCTTGCATAGCAATCAGTTTGTGATTAGAAAAGACAACTTCAGATGAGGATTCAAAGTGACCAGATGATGTGTAGATATACGCAGACATCTGTTTTCTTGAATGATCTAAAACTAAATGTCTTCTTACAGGCAATTTCCCAACACGTTCTGGTGAAGCAGATAAATTAAAAAATAAATTAGCACCAGCTAGACTCATGTCATCGCTTGGGCTATAAGCCGCCCATAAATCTTGACATACTTCAACACCAAAGCGGATATTTTCATCAGCATCTTCAAAAATGAGATATCCAAAAGGAACAGTTTCACCAAATAACTTGATCGATTTCATCTGAGTTTTAAATCCTGTATGAAACCATCTTTTTTCATAAAACTCTTGATAGTTTGGTAAATAATGCTTGGGTACAACACCTAAAACTTTATTCTTTTGTATCACAAGGGCACAGTTATATAAAATACCATAAAGATCCAGTGGTGCACCAAGAATGTAAATGCCTTCGTAGGTTGTTTTTTTCATGATATCTTTAATGGCAAACTTAGCTTCATTAATAAATGCTTCTTGGTAAAAAAGATCGCTTGCTGTATAGCCGGTAATCGTTAATTCAGGAAATGCAATCACACCAGCTTTTGTAGCATTCAGAATCGTTAATATTTCATTTTTATTATGTTCAATATCTCCAACGATAATTTTAGGAGTTGCAGCAGCAACCTTCAGTATGCCGTGTTTATACATGATCTTTCACCTCATAGATTTGATGTGTTTTTATATATTGATAAACTTTGGGATGGAGTAGATGTTTGTTTTCATAGAGATTTTGTCTGACATTGGATGAAGCTGACGGGTCATCAAAATCAATAAAGATAAAGCGATGCGGAATATCTTTATACAATTGATCTGCATCTTGTTCAATCATATATCCTGGTCTTTTCATCACAATCAGTGGATATTTATTGAGTAATTCTTTATAGTTGATCCACGTATCGAGTTCATGTAGGTTATCTGAGCCGATGACAAAATGAAGATCGTCATAGATAAGTGATAAATCATCAAGTGTTTTTAACGTACCTTCGTAGCCTCTTTTAGACTCAATGTTTGATAAAATCACATCACTTAAATCACTTAATGCCAGTTCTAACATGGCATATCTGTGCTTAAAAGAAGCCAGTTCTGGTTTCCTGTAATCATCGCCTACAGGAACAACAATAATCTTAGCTTTTACAAATAAGCTTTTTAAATGCTTGATTATATGAACATGTGCATTGGTTGGCGGATTAAATGATCCACCAAAAACGATATGCATTTCATCACCCTTAATATTATATCATGATAGCTCTAAAAAAAACTGCTCGTGTGATGATGATTATTTCATTCTCTAATTGACAAAGTAAAATTCGTATATCTCATATAAAAGAAAAGTTACATTGTCAATTGAGATATACACAGGGGTTAATATTTCATGAATAGTAATATACTGTAGATGTTTCCTACCGGCATGAAGGAGATGAGAACGATGTATGATCACAAGCACCTCTCACTCGACCAGCGCATGGACATCCAGCTCGGAC
>JAVEQT010000027.1:0-18727 GCA_034007485.1 Acholeplasmataceae bacterium | reverse complement strand
CCTTTAAAGAGTTCTTATAAATAGAAAGTGGGTGTGCCATGAACTGGCTAGCTACCCTAAATGAATCCCAATTTAAAGCGGTTATCCATCCAGGTGGTCCGCTTTTTGTTGTCGCTGGTGCGGGTACCGGGAAGACGAAAACATTGACTTCTCGTATCGCTTACTTAATTATGAATGGAGCAAATCCATCACGTATTTTAGCAGTGACATTTACGAATAAAGCTGCGCGAGAAATGAAAGAAAGAGTCATCAACATGACCGGGCCACATGCGATGGATGTTTGGTTGTATACGTTCCATGCTTTAGGTCTACAAATCTTAAGAAGACATATTGCTGAACTCCCTTATGGTTATCGTCCGAATTTTAACGTGATTGATGAAGATGATGGAAAGAAAATTATACAAGATGTCATTAAACAATTAGAACTCGATGTCAAAATGTTTTCACTCAAGAATTTAAAGAATTTAATTTCATTATATAAAACAAGACGACTTGAAGAATTTGAACGCACAGATGAAGAAAAGATCTATAAAAATTATCAAGCATATTTAAGAAATAATCAGCTCGTCGATTTTGATGATCTTTTGTTATATCCACTTCAACTCTTTGAAGATTATCCACATATTAGAGATTTCTATCAACATGCTTTTGATCATGTTTTAGTCGATGAATTTCAAGATACAGATGTTATCCAATATAAACTGTTAAGCATTTTAGGTGAGAAACACAAAAGCGTCTTCGTTGTTGGTGATCCCGATCAATCCATCTATGCATTTCGAGGAGCAAATTACGAAAATGCAAGACTATTCATTAAAGATTTTGGTGCTGAACAAATCATCCTAGAAAAAAATTATCGTTCCACAAATCATATCTTAAAAGCAGCAAATTTACTGATTGGTAATAACTTCAATCGTCCAACTGCGAAAACATTAGAAAGTGATCTTGGATTAGGAGAACTCCCCTATATTCATCATGCACAAACAGATATCAGAGAAAGTTTTTTTGTAGTCAATGAGATCAGACGTTTAAAAGATTTAGGGGTTAGATACGATGAAATAGCTGTATTATATCGAAACAACGCATTATCACGATTGTTTGAAGAAGCGATGATCAAAGAAGGTCTTCCTTATATTATCTATGGTGGTATTTCCTTCTATGAAAGAAGAGAAGTTAAGGATGCATTAGCCTATATCAGATTAGTTGTTGATCCTTATCAAGACTTTTATTTAAAACGCATCATCAATGTGCCTAAACGTTCCATTGGCTTAGTCTCAGTTCAAAAGCTTGAAACAAAAGCGAGAGAACTTGGTGTATCGATGTTTGAAGTTATTGAATATGCAGATTTAACACCTTCGTCGAAACAATCACTTCTTGTCTTTAAACAAATGATTTTAGACATGCAAGAAAAATTTGCTGAGATGGAAAACCTTGAACAGATCATGCCTTATGTGATGGGCAAAACGGGATATATCGATATGTTGCGTCAAGAGAATGATGAAATTGCAGATGATCGTATCGATAACTTAAAAGAATTACAAAACGTTTTTACACGTGGTGATCTTTATTATGAAGGAACATTCATTGAGAAATTAACACAACAGCTTGATCAGATTGCTCTTTATTCTGATCAAGACCAAGAACTTGATGATCATGACCGCGTTCGCTTATCAACCTACCATCAGGTCAAGGGACTAGAATTTAGAGTAGTCTTTATGGTTGTTATGGAAGAAGGTATTTTTCCATCCGATCGCTCACTGATGAATCCATCAGAACTTGAAGAAGAAAGACGTATTGCTTATGTGGGTATCACACGAGCAAAAGAAAGACTTTATATGAGTTATTCGGATCAAAGAATGGTCTATGGATCCATGAGATATAGTTATCCATCACGGTTTATTCAAGAATCGAGACTTCGTTTTGAAGAACCGAAGATTGAAGGAATAAGTGAAGGTTCTGGGCATCTTTTAAAAACTGGTGATAAAGTTGAACACAACGCTTTTGGAATAGGTGTCGTTATTAGAATTGATGACGATGTAGCAACCATTGCGTTTGCTATACCACACGGTATTAAAAAAATATTAGAAAGTCATCCAGCATTAAGAAAAAAGAATAACACATAGAATCTCACTATCATAAGTTGAGGTGAGATGATGTTAAACGATGAACAACAAAGAGTGGTCGATAGTATCGACCCCTTTATTTTTTTACTGGCAGGGGCTGGTTCTGGAAAAACAAGAGTCATTGTAGAGAAAATAAAAAAACTGATGAATGAAGGGGTGAGTCCTAACGATATACTAGCAATCACCTTTACAAGAAAAGCTAGTCAAGAAATGAAGTCACGATTAGATCATAACGACTTGCATATTCATACGTTTCATCAACTCGCATATATCACACTAAAAGAAGAACTCAAACAAACATTTGAAGTTGCTACTGAAGATGATTTGAGTTCTTTCACACAAGAGCATATTCTTGCTGTAGCTAACTATAAAAACAGCATGTATAAGAAAAAGAAACCACGTATTTATGATCATTATCAAAAAATATTAAAACAAAAGGGTCTATATGACTTTGATGATTTACTGATTAACCTGTATAAGGCTTTACAAAGGGGAATGTATCGCTTTTCATTTCGTTATATCTTCATTGATGAGTTTCAAGACACCAATATACTACAGTATGAGGTTCTAAAAAAAATGGTAAGACAACATACACATCTTTTCGCTGTTGGAGACCCCGATCAATCCATCTATCGGTTTCGTGGTGCATCACCAAAGATCATTGATCGTTATGTGAAAGAATTTCATGCAACGCTCTATCGATTAACGTATAATTACAGATCAAGAAAAAAGATATTAATAACTGCAAATCGCATCATTAAGCAAAATGACCGATCTTATAAAAAAGAGTTAGCACCTACAAAGCAAACTATGGGTCTTGTTGAATCTTACCGTTTTAAACAGGATATAGAAGAAGCATCATGGATCATAAGGCAAATCAAAACACTAATCAATCATCACTATAAACCAAATGAAATAGCTATTCTCTACAGAAATCATTTTAGAGTGTATCAGCTTATGCTCACTTGTCATCAAGAGGGGATATCCTTTCATATCCAAGATGATGAACAGCACTCTGATGAACAGCTACAATTCTTAACGATTCATCAAGCAAAAGGTTTAGAATTTGACTGTGTCTTTATGATAGGTTGTGAAGATGGTCTGTTACCATCGCGTAAGATTAATCAAAAAGATTCATATGAAGAAGAGCGAAGATTACTCTTTGTTGCAGCGACAAGAGCACGCGATATTTTATGTTTTACACAGATTAGATTTGATGCTGAAAACCATCATTTCACATCTTCACCCTTCATCATGGAAAGTGGGGTTAAAACATCCAATCCAAAAGAGATTAGTGATATAATATCACTGGGTGATGAAGATGGACATCAAAAAACGCATCGATGAACTTGTAAAAATCATCAATCAAGCCAACATCGACTACCATACAAAAGATATGCCAACGATCACAGATTATGAATATGATCGTTATTTAAAAGAACTTATCGAACTCGAAAGTGCATATCCTGAATATAAACACGAAGACTCACCGACCGAAAAGATTGGTGGTCTTGTTTTAGATAGTTTTGTTAAAGTGACACATCAAGTTCCGATGATGAGTTTATCGAATGTATTTGATGAAAACGAGTTAAGAAGCTTTGATGAACGTATCAAAAAAGTGACTTCAAAATTCCACTATGTTACGGAATTAAAAATTGATGGACTTGCTGTCAGTTTGATCTATGAAGCAGGTCTTTTTAAACGTGCAGCAACACGTGGTAATGGTGTTGTTGGAGAAGACATTACTGAAAATGTAAAGACGATTAAAAGTCTACCTTTGAGACTAAAAGAAGAGGTTGATATCGAAGTGCGTGGTGAAATTTATATGCCACACAAAAGTTTCAAACAGGTCAATGAAGAACGTATGAATCAAAACGAACCACTCTTTGCTAACCCAAGAAATGCTGCTGCAGGAACCATTCGTCAACTTGATAGTAAAGTGGTTGCCTCAAGAAATCTTGATTTATTTACCTATACAATAGTTGATGCTAAACGTTATGTAAACAATCAGTTTGATGCACTTAACTACTTAATGAATCTAGGTTTCAGAGTTAATCCCAATTTTAAAAAATTAGAAAACATTGAACAATTAGTTGAAACCATTCAAACCTACGATCAACTGAGAAGAAATCTTCCGTATGATACCGATGGTGTTGTCATCAAAGTTAATGAATTTGATCTTTACGACATGATAGGATACACAGCTAAATTTCCTAAATGGGCCACAGCCTATAAGTTTCAAGCTGAACAAGTTGAAACAGAACTTAAGGATATTACGTTCCAAATTGGACGTACTGGTGTTATCACACCGGTAGCTGAATTAGAACCTGTTTTTGTTTCAGGAACAACAGTGGCTCGAGCAACTCTTCACAATGAAGACTATATATTAACAAAAGACATCCGAATTGGTGATCGTGTTGTTGTTCATAAAGCAGGCGAGATTATACCCGAAGTCTTATATGTTAACAAAGACAAAAGAACGGATCAAAAGCCGTTTACTATGATTGAAAATTGTCCTGTTTGTGGTTTTCCTCTAAAGAGAAAAGCTAACGAAGCGGATCATTACTGTACGAACCCTGAATGTCCAGGTAAAAATATCAACACGCTGATTCACTTTGCATCACGTCAAGCGATGGATATCGATACACTCGGCGAAAAAGTTGTTGAAATTCTTCACGAGTTGGGTTATCTCAATCAAATAACAGATATCTATCAGCTTTATGCATATCGCGAAGAACTCAAAGAAATAACTGGTTTTGGTGAGAAAAAAGTTGAGAAACTACTTGATGCGATTGAGAAAAGTAAAAAGCAAACATTAGATCGCTTGATCTTTGGTTTAGGTATAAAGCATGTAGGCGCTAAAGTTGCTAAAGTATTAATCAAACATTATCCCACGATGCAAGAACTCACACTTGCAACGTATGAAGATCTTATACTCATCAACGATATCGGAGAAATGATAGCAACCTCGATTGTTACTTATTTTGACAACGAAAAGAATCAGCAACTGATTAAACTTCTTCAAGAAGCTGGGTTAAACATGGTCCATGAAAAAGAAAAAACCATTGACCATGTATTTAACGGTAAAACGATTGTACTCACGGGAAAGCTTTCTTTATTTTCAAGAGAGCAAGCTTCTCTTATAATTGAAAAACTCGGTGGAAAGGTAGCTTCCTCTGTATCAGCTAAAACAGATTTTGTTGTTGCTGGCGAAGACGCAGGTTCAAAACTTAAAAAAGCCAATGAACTTGGTGTTAAAGTCATGGATGAAGAAGCTTTCAAGGTTATGATTGATGGACTATATTAAGGTACACGGTGCCAGAGAAAACAATCTACAAAACATTGATATTCAAATACCTAAAAATAAACTCGTTGTCATGACGGGTATTTCAGGATCTGGTAAAAGTTCTTTAGCGTTTGATACACTCTATCAAGAAGGGCAAAGACGTTACATGGAATCTCTTTCAGCATATGCAAGACAGTTTTTAGGTAACTTCGAGAAACCCGATGTCGATAATATTGAAGGACTTTCACCATCAATCTCAATCGATCAGAAAACAACATCGAATAACCCAAGATCAACCGTAGGTACAGTCACTGAAATTTATGATTATCTACGTTTACTTTACGCTAGAATTGGTATACCTTATTGTCCAGGAACGGATGAACCACTTACAAAACAAACCATCGAAGAAATGACGATGCGTGTTTTGTCACTCAAAGAAGGTTCTCGTATTGTCATCATGTCTCCGGTTGTCGAAAGACAAAAAGGAACACATAAGAAACTTGCTGAACAATATCTGAAAGATGGCTTCACTAGAGCATTTGTTGATGGTGAGCATATATCACTTGAAGACATGCCAGAACTTGATAAAAACAAAAACCATGACTTTTATTTAGTTATTGACAGACTTGTGATGAAAGAGGGTATTCGTTCAAGACTTTATGATGCTTTAGAACTTGCAGCAAGATTAGCTTCAGGTAAAACAAAGGTTTTAGTTGGAACTGATGCTTTCTTGAATTTCAATCAAAGCTATGCATGTCACGATGCTAATTTTACGATTCCAGATTTAGAACCAAGACTCTTTTCATTCAACACACCCATTGGTGCTTGTCCATACTGTAATGGTCTTGGATTAAAATTGGAAGTCGCAGAAAGCTTAGTGGTTGATCCCACCAAAGGTTTACTTGATGGCGGTATCATCCCCTACAAGAATAACGATGATAGCAACTTAAACAGTGCCATGATTGAAGAACTGTGTAAGTATTACGACATCGATGTTAGTGAACCCATAGCTAACATTCCTAAAGAAAAATTAAACTATGTTCTCTATGGTTCACCAGATCAAATTCACTTTAAGCTAAAATCATCTTCTGGAAGAATTCATGAAAAAGTGGATTATTTTGAAGGTATTATCAACAATCTTTCAAGACGTTATCGTGAAACAACTTCCGAATGGATTCGCACATGGATTGAAGGTTTCATGACGGAGTCTGAATGTCCTGTATGTCATGGTGCGCGTTTAAACGAACAAGCTTTAAGCGTGAAGATTGGTGGTAAAAACATAGATCAATTGACAAGATTATCCATCGATGACACCATCGCATTTTTAAGTAAATTAACACTTAATCCTGAACAACAACAAATCGCAAGACTCGCTTTGCAAGAAATTATCAGCCGTCTAACATTCTTGCAAGATGTTGGATTAGGTTATTTAACACTCGCACGCTCTGCAGGTTCACTCTCTGGTGGAGAAGCACAACGTATTCGTTTAGCCACACAGATTGGATCTAAATTGACAGGTGTATTATATGTTCTTGATGAACCATCGATTGGTCTTCATCAAAGAGATAATCATAAACTGATTGAAACATTGAAAAAAATGCGTGATTTAGGAAATACACTCGTTGTTGTCGAACACGATCACGAGACCATGCTAGAAAGTGACTATTTAATTGATATCGGTCCCGGAGCGGGTAAACACGGTGGCTTTGTGGTTGCTGCTGGAACACCTCAGGAGGTTATGGATAATCCTGAAAGTATTACAGGTCGTTATTTAAAAGGACTTGAAAAAGTTGAGATTCCTAAAAAGCGTAGAGAAGGTACAGGACAAGATATCTTAGTTGTAGGTGCTAAAGAGAATAACCTAAAAGATATATCTGTATCATTCCCCTTAGGCAAAATGACAGTCGTTACAGGTGTATCTGGTTCAGGTAAATCAACACTTGTCAATGAGATTTTAATGAAGGGACTTCAACAAAAACATTATAAGACGAAAGATAAACCAGGACTTCATTCAGCGATTAACGATCACAATCTTATCGATCGCGTGATTGAAATTTCGCAATCACCCATTGGAAGGACACCACGAAGCAATCCTGCAACCTACACAGGTGTTTTTGATGACATCAGAGATTTATACTCACAAACGGTTGAAGCTAAAGCAAGAGGTTATGAAAAAGGAAGATTTTCCTTTAATGTTAGAGGTGGACGCTGTGAAGCGTGCGCTGGTGACGGTGTTAAAAAGATTTCAATGCATTTCTTACCAGACGTTTATGTACCTTGTGAGGTGTGTGGTGGATCACGATATAACCATGAAACACTTCAAGTTAAATATCGTGGAAAGAATATTGCTGACGTCCTTGAAATGACAGTTGAAGAAGCGCTATTCTTCTTTGAAAATCATCCAAAGATTCACCACAAGATGAAAACTTTATATGATGTTGGTCTTGATTATATTACGTTAGGTCAAGCAGCAACAACACTCTCTGGTGGTGAAGCACAACGCGTAAAACTTGCCAGTGAACTCTATCGAAGAATCACACCATCATCCATCTATATCTTAGATGAACCCACCACGGGACTTCATACAGATGATGTGAAGAGGTTACTTAAAGTTCTTCATCGCATTGTGGATGAAGGAGCAACCATGGTGATCATTGAACATAATTTAGATGTTATTAAGAATGCAGATCATATCATTGATCTAGGACCTGAAGGTGGCGATGCTGGTGGCGAAGTGATTGCTATTGGAACACCAGAAGAGATTGCTCAAGTTGAAAAATCTTACACAGGTCAGTATTTAAAAAAAGCTTTAGAAGTTTAAAAAAATTAACTAATTTGTTATAATATCATGTTGGGGGACAACGATAATGGAACAAAAACCAGACAAAGATCCAAACAAGCTTTCAGAAGAAGAAATTAAAGAGATTCTTGAACGAATCAAAAAACAAAAAAAGACAAGTAAAAACTTGAGTGTTACGCTTGGTTTTATGTTGCACAAAAACTATCTGATACACCTCGGGTTATCTTTAGCTATCAATCTGCTGATCTTTGCAGTGGTCTTAGGACTCGCAATAGGTATCGATATGCCCATCGTTGATATGACACTACCTGGCTTTTTGTTTGCTGTTATCTTGCTCACTTTAATCGAAAACTTTGTTAAAATCTTATTATTTAAATATGCGACGAGGTTGATGCTATTTAGCATGGGATTATTGTCAGTAGCTGTTCAGATCATCATTTTATATGTGATTGACCTCCTCTTATCTGAAGGATTTCACTTTTTAGGTGTTGAACGTCTGATGATCTTTGCATTTGCGTTTTCAATACTAAGACTCATAATTTCGATTTATCTAAGACGATTGTTATACAATGAAAAAATTGTATTTATAGGAGGAAAGAAATGAAACTAAAGGTTAAACACATCATCAGAGATCTTGATCTTCAGTTGCTTAATGATCCAACATGTATGAACCGAGAAATCAAATCTGAAATGTTATCACGTCCAGGTGTTGAACTTGCAGGTTTCTTAGATTTCTTTGATGCAGATCGATTGATCTTAATTGGATCAAAAGAAGCTCATTTTTTGGATAAACTGCCATTAGATATCAGAAGACAACGCGTTGAAGATCTCTTTGAAAAACAACCTCCAGGTGTTTTGTTTTCAGTTAATGTAGATATTGAAGACTTCTTTATTGAATTAGGAAACAAGTATCAGGTTGCTATTCTTAAGAGTGAGTCAAGAACAACACCTGTATCAGGTTCTTTATATCAGTATCTTCACAGTAAATTAGCACCTCGCACATCGATGCATGGCGTCTTGCTTGATATTCATGGTTTAGGAACGTTGATTACAGGTAAATCTGGAATCGGTAAAAGTGAAACTGCACTTGAACTCATTAAAAGAGGACATATCTTAATTAGTGATGACCGTGTGGATATCTTTGAAGCAGCACCTGGTGTATTAATTGGTTCCGCACCTAAAATATTAGAAAAATATATTGAAGTTCGTGGTATAGGTATTGTCGATGTCGTTCAAATGTTTGGTGCCGGGGCATATCGAGAAAACAAAAAAATTAGATTAGTTGTTGAACTTGAACATTGGAAAAAAGGAAAGCAGTACGATCGTTTAGGCATTAATACAGAAACGATTAAAATCTTTAATACAGAAATTGCTAAGATTACTATTCCTGTGTTACCAGGAAGAAACGTTGCGACATTGGTTGAATCTGCAGCAATGAATCAAAAACTTAAATATTTAGGATATAATGCAGCCTATGAATTGACACAAGCCGTATCACTTCGTGCAGCAGGAAAGAAGAGGGATGAAGATGACGAAGATTAAAGAGTTCTTTAAGAAGAGTACTGATGTTAGAAATTATACAATTGGATTAGGTATCTTTTTCATTGTATTACTCATAGCTATAGTTTCTCAAGATGGGACACCTTATAACAAGACAGCTTTAGATTTAGGGTTTGCTGAAATTCAGTGGTATGCAGTCTTTATATTAACGGGACTAAGTATTGCAGCATTTCTAGCACACGAAGAGTTTAAACGTGTTGGATGGAATCCTGATCTCTTATTTGATGCACTTTTATGGGCAGTTCCACTCTCTATTGTAGGATCTCGTCTATATTATGTGATTTTTGATCCAAACCCAAGTTATAACTCATTTATGGATGTTATCAATATTACAAATGGTGGCCTATCGATTCACGGAGCAGTCATTACAGCATTTATCTTTGTTTTCTTTTTTACAAAAAAGAAGAAAATGAGTTTTTGGTTGTTATCTGATATTTTAGCTGTCGGTTTCCTTGTAGGACAAATTGTTGGTCGTTGGGGCAACTTCATGAATCAAGAAGCTTATGGACCAGCGATTCAATCAGAATTTATATTAAGTCTACTTCCAGCATTTATCGAAGATCAAATGACCATTGGCGGTATCATACATCACCCGACATTCCTTTATGAAGGACTTTGGAACTTTGCTGGACTCGTCTTCCTACTCATTGCTAGAAGACGCCGTTGGTTTAAAGTTGGCGATGTCATGGGACTTTATTTAATTTGGTACGGATTAGGAAGAGGCGCAATTATTGAACCACTTAGAACCGGTGGAGATCCTGGTGATGCACTTCGTATGTTTGGTTTACCAACCAATGTTATTTTGTCACTCACGTTATTTATGTTAGGTGGAATTGCGTTGATTGTTGCTAAACATTATACGATTAAGGATCAAAAATTTTATTACGATATGTTGGTAAAGATCGATGATTAAGTGTGTACTTTTGGACTTAGATGGGACACTTATTCAAACAACAGGAATCATTCTTGATGCCTTTCGTGTCACATTTAAGAAGTATTTTCCTCATTTAGAATTAACAGATGAAGAATATACCAATATGCTTGGTCAAACACTTTTTACAACATTTGGGTTTTACGCATCGAGTAAAGAAGAAGTCGATGACATGGTCTCATTTTATCGGAGTTATTCCAATGATCTCATTGAACAAGGATTGCAGGCATACCCAGGTGCTGTGGAAACACTCAATTACCTTAAGAAAAGAAAAATTAAAGTAGGTATTGTAACATCTAAAATGAGAAAAGTAGCAACCCATCATTTAGATCTTACCCATCTTTTGTCTTATATTGATGGTATGATTGGATATGAAGATGTGACAGAACATAAACCATCGCCTGAACCCATCGAAAAAGCGTTAGCATTATTTGATGCAAAAAAAGAAGAAACCGTTTATATTGGTGATCACGAAAATGATATCATCGCTGCTAAAAAAGCAGGCATTTACACGTGTGCGGTGACGTATAGTCATAGATTAAAAGAGATGTTAGCTTATAATCCCGATTACGTGATCGATGAGTTAAAACATATTAAAGATTTAGTTTAAGAGGAGAAGATCGTATGTTATATGATGTATTAATTATTGGAACAGGTCCTGCAGGGATTACTGCAGGGATTTATGCGAAGCGTGCTAATTTAAAAGTAGCTATGTTTGAAAAAGATACACCAGGTGGACAACTCTCAAAATACAATGAGATTGAAAACTACACTGGTGCAAAAAAAGTAGCTGGATATGAACTCGCTACTATGATGATTGACCACGCATATGACTTAGACATTGAAGTCATTTATGATGAAGTCACTAAGGTTGAAATTGATGGTAACATTAAAAAAGTGGTTACTCCCAGTGCTGTTTATGAAACCAAAGCAGTCATTGTGGCATCAGGTAACGTACCAAGACGCTTAGGTGTTGAAAACGAAGATGCATTAGCGATGAATGGTATTAGCTGGTGTGCGATTTGTGACGGTCCTTTATATAAAGGAAGGAAACTTGTTGTTATTGGTGGTGGCAATTCTGCTGTTGAAGAAGCATCATATCTTGCAACACTTGCAACACATGTGACTGTTGTACAAAACCTAGATGATTTAACAGCGGATCCTAAAGCACAAGACATCTTAAGAAGTATGCCTAATGTCGATTTCAGATATAGTTCAGTTGTTACCAAATTTGAAATGGAAAATAACACATTAACCGGTGTCACGATTAAGAACACTAAGGGTGAAACAGAAACCATTTCAGCTGAAGGTGTCTTTGAATATGTTGGTTTAATCCCTGTCACAACATTTGTTAAAGATTTAGGTATAACCAATGATTGGGGATATGTTGTTGCTAACGAAAAAATGGAAACAAAAGTTCCTGGAGTATACGCAGCAGGTGATGTGACGGTAAAACAAATTCGTCAGGTCATTACAGCAGCATCTGATGGAGCTATTGCAGCACAAAACGCATTAAAATATATTGAATCCTGGAAGAAGTAACCGATGAGTTTTGCAAAAACTGTTAAAGAGGAACTGGTCACAGTTCCAGTTGAGCTCGATGAACAACTTGCAGAATTTTCTGCATTCATTAATCTCAATGGTGAATTTCATATTGAAAGCAAGAGAAAAATGCTTGATTTCAAGACCAACAATCCTACCGTTGCTAAACGGTTTTTGCAATTAGTTCGATCACTTTATCAAGCAGAAACATCCTTGATAACTCAAAAGTTAAACAAACTCAATCAACGCAATGCGATCATTATTCGTATTCACTCAAAAGTTGAGGATATAGTGAACGAACATGGGTTACTAGAAAGTCCGATTGAAAATGAAGAATTAACGACTGCAACACCAGAGTCAAAGAAAGCTTTCTTAAGAGCAGCGTTTCTTTCTGGAGGGTCTGTTAATCATCCAAAAACAGCAGAATATCATTTAGAGATATATACACGAGATCCTGATCAAGCCGTTTTTCTTCAAAGTATCATGAACTCATTTGATTTAAATGCGAAAATTACGAAAAGACGCCAAGGCTTTATCTGCTATCTTAAAGATGCAGAAGGTATCAGTGATTTCTTACAAGCTGTTGGTGCACAGAATTCTGTTTTCCATTTTGAAGACATTCGCATAAAACGTGATTTTAATAATTCGATTAATCGTGTCATGAACATGGAAATAGCCAATGAGAAAAAAGCGATTGTTGCAGCAAACGAACAATTAAGAGATATTGAACTCGTTGAGACATATGTTCCTGAAAGTCAGATTGATGCGAAAAGTAAACAAGTGATTGAACTAAGAAAGATGTATCCAGAAGCAAGCTTAAAAGAACTTGTCGACTTATTTGAAGAAACGTATCATGACCATATTAGTAAATCAGGATTAAACCATCGCTTAGTTAAAATTAAACAGATGGCACACGAGATAAAGGAGGGCTTATCATGATTTTAGGAATCGGTATTGATCTTGTTGAATTAGATCGATTAAAAGAATTGTTAAGCGACCGCTTTATCGATCGTATCTTATCAAAAGAAGAGAAAAAAATGTATTTAAATATTGCAGCTGAAAATACAAAACTTTCATTTATTGGAGGAAGATTTGCAGCTAAAGAAGCATTATTTAAAGCAATATCAAAAGGTGATGGAACGGCGTATTACACAGATTTCTCCATTTTAAATCAAGATCATGGACAACCTTATGTCACATCAGATCATTTTAAAAATGATGAAATCATACACTTAAGTATTACGCATACGGACCATTATGCGATCGCTTATGTGATCATCGAGAAACTTTAACATAATATCTCATAAAGTTGTAATTTATGTAGGTATTCGGTATAATTCATATGAAGAGGATGTGACACTATGGCAAGAGTTCAACAAGTACAAAAAGCCAACAAAAATAAGCAAACAAAAGAAGTTAAAACGAAAGATCAACCTGTAAGCAAACAAGAGCTTGCAAAAACAAATAAAAAGCGCGAGCCAAGCAAGAATGAAATCTTGTTTTTCCGTGCGGGAATGTTTGTCATCGCATTAACATTAGTTACTGTAGTGATTGTGTTCACGATTCAGTATTTCATGAATCAAGATGAAGAACCCGGTGTCTTCGACGATTATATCAGTATCACTGCAGATGACTTAACCTATTTAATGGGATATGATGCAAACTCAGGTGTCTACGGTGACTTTACATATTTTCAAGGAAAAGAAGATTATGAAGATCTCTTTGATTTAATCAATCAAAATAGCGAAATTCACATCTACTTCTACACATCAACAGCTTTAAATGATGAGATTGTTGATTTGATTAAAGAAACTGATTTTGAAGGTAAAGCATTCTTCTTAGTTGATCTTGCTACTGAAGCAAGCAAATTAGAAGCCGCTGGTTATAGCCATTTAAATCTTGACTTAGCAAAAGAAAATTTGCTACTCACATTCAATGTTGAATTACAAACCTTTGAGGTTGAAGTCAGAGTCAGTGATATTCTAAGAGAATTACCAAGAATCTAAAAAAACAAAAAAGGGCACTGCCCTTTTGTGCTATAAAGGGGTAAACAAATGAACGAACAAATTTTATTAGACATTCAAAAAACGTTAAGTATTCCGATGAAAAGTATTACAACAGTCCTTCAATTATTAGAGGAAGGTAATACGATTCCTTTTATTGCGCGTTACCGTAAAGAAGCAACCGGTGGACTCGATGAAGAACAAATCAATGAGATCTATAAGACATGGGAATATCAAAACAATCTTTTAAAACGCAAAGAAGATGTCATGCGTTTAATTGATGAAAAAGGTATGTTAACCGAAGAATTAAAAGCAGAAATTTTGAAAGCTCAAAAACTCGTTGAAGTTGAAGATTTATATCGTCCATTTAAAGAAAAGAAAAAGACGAAAGCAACCGAAGCAATTGCTAAAGGTCTTGAACCACTCGCTAACTTCATGATGATGTTTTTAGATGATGATGTCATCAAGGAAGCTAAGAAGTTTATTAAAGATGATGTGAAGGATGAGAAAGAAGCGATTGAAGGTGCGAAGTACATTATTGCAGAAATGATATCAGATGATGCCAACTATCGAAAAGCGCTCCGTCAAGAGATGGTTAGCCATGGACTCGTCGTGACATCTTTAAAGAAAAATGCTGTTGATGAAAAGAAAACATATGAGATGTATTATGAATATCAAGAGCCTGTTACAAAAATTAGACCTCATCGTATTTTAGCGATTAATCGTGCAGAAAACGAAAAAGTATTAAATGTTAAGGTTGAATCAGATAAGGAAAGAATGAATGCTTATTTGGAAAGAAAAGTCATCAGACGTGAATCTTCTCCATCAACACCTTATATTAAAGAGGCTATTGATGATGCCATCAAACGTTTAATTTATCCTTCATTAGAGCGTGAAGTCAGAGCTGAACTTACCGAAAAAGGGGAAGAACAAGCGATTGAAGTATTCTCTGATAACCTACAAAAGCTTTTACTACAACCACCCATGAAAGGGAAAGTTGTTTTAGGTGTTGACCCCGCTTTTAGAACGGGATGTAAACTATCTGTAGTGAACGAACAAGGAACTGTCATGGAAAAAGGCGTCATCTATCCCCATGAAAAAACATTGGGTGGAAGAATTACAGATGAACAAATTATTGAATCACAACGCAAACTCCTTTTACTTATTAAGAAATATAAAGTTGAAATTATTGCTATTGGTAATGGAACAGCATCACGTGAGACAGAAAGTTTTGTAGCAAACCTGATCAAATCAACAGGTATGAAATCTCAATATGTCATCGTTAATGAAGCAGGAGCATCTGTGTATTCTGCATCAGAACTCGCAAGAGAAGAATTTCCTGATTTCTCTGTTGAAGAAAGATCGGCAGCATCCATTGCTAGACGACTTCAGGATCCTCTATCAGAACTCGTTAAAATTGATCCTAAATCTATTGGTGTTGGTCAATATCAACACGATGTCACACCTAAAAAGTTAAACGATCAACTCAATTTCGTTGTTACACAAGCTGTTAACCAAGTGGGTGTTAATGTGAATACAGCATCAAAAGCACTTTTGATGTATGTCTCAGGGTTGAATAAATCAACCGCTGAAAACATTGTTAAATATCGTGATCAAGCAGGAAAATTCATTCGAAGAGAAGACTTGATGAAAGTTCCTAAATTAGGTGGGAAGACATACGAGCAAGCCATTGGTTTCTTGCGTATACCTGATGGTGATGAAGCACTTGATATGACTGCAGTGCATCCAGAGTCGTATGGATTCGCAAGAGCTATCATGATGCGATATAAGATCACAGGAGATATGTTTGGTAAGGATGAGGTTAAAGAGGTTGTTGGATCAATTGATCGAGCAAAGTTGAGACAAGAATTAGGCATCGATAAGTATACACTTGATGATATCTTAGATGCGTTCATCGCACCGCTCAGAGACCCAAGAGATCAATATGCACAACCCCTTCTAAGAAGTGATATCATGAAGTTAGAAGATTTATCAGTTGGCATGGAACTTGAAGGTACAGTTAGAAATGTTGTTGACTTTGGTGCATTTATTGATATCGGATTAAAAGAAGATGGACTTTTACACATATCTAAGATCAGTAAGTCATACATTAAGCATCCAAAAGATGTCTTAAATGTCGGAGACATTGTGAAAGTATATGTCTTAAATATTGATTTAAATCGAGGTAAAGTCGGTTTAACCATGTTAAAAGATACACTCTAATATAACATTCGAAAAGCTCATAAGTGAGCTTTTTGTTTGTTCGCACTATCAAAGATAGAAGGTATCTATTTGACAGAAGAAAATGTTAACTGAATATCTCAAGATGAACATCGATTTAATTTGTGCAAATGGTTGACAAAGATGAAAAAATACGCTATTCTATAAAGGCGTTCAAACGCAATAAAAGACTTTGGTTGGAGTAATACTCAAGTGGCTAAAGAGGCGCCCCTGCTAAGGGCGTAGGCTGGGAAACCGGTGCGAGGGTTCAAATCCCTCTTACTCCGCCACCTTTTTTATGGCCCGTTGGAGAAACGGTTAACTCACTTGCCTTTCACGCAAGCATTCACGGGTTCGAATCCCGTACGGGTCACCATCCTTTAGCCGAGTAGTCGTTCTCATTCATGAGAATGGCTTTTTTTGTCTTTGTAAGGCTGATAAGCAGATGATTTTTCATGTGAAAATTGGGTCATTGAAGCTATTATTTACCTTGTTTATTTTTGCAGTTTCGCTATCTTTTTTGCCGTTTAGGGTCTACACTCCTGTTTTCGATAAACTTATTCGTAGATAAGCAAAACCTTTACTAAATAATGAAATCTCATAGCAAATTTGAGATAAACAAGAAAAATAGTAACTTATGTGTAGGTAAGTTTTGAGAGTAACCTTTATTTTTAGCATGTTTATCGTGGTAGACGTGGTACATAACTCAGGCCATAATAAAAACACCACTAAATATAGCGATGTTTTCAAAGAGAAATTGATTCTATTTCCTTTATACATTTAATGAGACTTTAAATTAATGCTAATCAATTTTAAATCCTGAGATTCTTTCTACTTGCACTGGATCCTGATGTGAGAAAAATTGACTTTGAATGGTATCAAGTTCATTGATCGTACTCATCTCTTGTTCAGTTAATTCGAAATTAAAAACATTGAAGTTTTCCTCAATACGCATGGGATGTACAGATTTTGGAATCACAACAATATCTCTTTGGATCAACCAACGAAGTACAACTTGTGCAACAGAACGTTGATGATCCTCAGCTATTTTTGATAATACCGGATGTTGGAATAATCCATTCTTACCTTCCGCAAACGGCGCCCATGATTCTGTTTGAATACCCTTTTCATTCATGTAATCGTGAGCAAAGTGTTGTTGATGAAATGGATTGATTTCAATTTGGTTGATTGCAGGTTTGATTTTGTTATTAATCATTAAGTCGATGAGTCTATCCATCGTGAAATTACTGACACCAATAGCTCTAACCTTACCTTGTTCGTAAAGTTCCTCCATAGCACGCCATTCACCATATACATCTCCAAAGGGTTGATGAATTAAGTACAAATCAATATAGTCCATATCAAGACGCTTTAAAGAATTGTTGAATGCTTTTAATGTTCCTTCATAACCATTTGATTGTACCCAAAGCTTAGTTGTGATGAAGATTTCTTCTCTTGGAATGCCACTTTTTTTAACAGCTTTACCAACCGCCTCTTCGTTGCCATAAACAGCAGCAGTATCAATTAATCGATAACCTGTTTTTATAGCATGTAAGACTGCTTCTTCACATTGTTTTGGATCATTTATTTGAAAGACACCAAAACCTAGTATTGGAATTTCGATTCCATTGTTTAGTTTTAATTGTTTCATGTGTTCATTGTCTCCTTATTTAAAGTCCTTGTGGACTGTTTTCATCATCTCATCATAAATCTCTATCTTATAATCAAGACGTTTGAGTGTTTTATTCATATCTGATATACGATCTATTAAGAGCTTGCGTTGTTCGATAAGTAGGTTTTTTCTCTCATCAATCGTCTCATCACCAGATCTAAGTAATGTTAAGTACTGACTTAAAAACTCGATGGATAAACCCGCACTTCGCATACATATGATAAACTCAATGGTTAATATATCATTTTCATCATAAGATCTAATACCATTTTTTCTTTTTACATCACGAATTAATCCGATTTTTTCATAGTATCTTAAAGTATCTTCAGTGATGTCAAATTGTTTACTGACTTCTCCAATCATCATTCATATCATTCCTTTCTATGTGTAGTATACACCTTGGAGTTAACTCCAAGTCAAGAGTTTAGTTCAACTTTCTTGATTTTTTGATCTTAGCACTTAACGATTAAGAACAATCATGGTTTTCGACAATAGTAATAAAAGGCAAAATATCCTTAAAAAAAGTGCAATAACATGAAAATCAATAGAAGTCTATGATCTATTTACGTCCTCGAAACCGCTACGGGTCACCA
>JAVEQT010000105.1:0-3943 GCA_034007485.1 Acholeplasmataceae bacterium | reverse complement strand
TTAGCGATGTATGTTGCTACCAAAGCTGCTGTTGATTATGCAAGAGAAGGCAATGGCCCTGTTCTTATTGAAGCAGTAACCTATCGTTTAGGCGCACATACAACATCTGATGACCCAACAATTTATCGTAAAGATGAAGAAGTGAAAGAATGGGAAGCAAAAGATCCACTCATTCGCTTTAAGAAGTACTTATTAGATAAAGGTTATTGGACAGATGAAGAAGATCAAAAGTTAGAAGAAGAAAATAACGCTTATGTTGGTGAAACATTCAAGAAGGTTGAAAAGTCTGGTGAAGCTGATTTACTTGATATCTTCAAGTACACCTACAAAGAAATGACACCACAGTTAGAAGAACAATATAACTATATGAAAAATTTCTTAAGTGAGAAGGAGGGTAAATAAACATGGCAGTCTTAACATTATTAGAAGCAATTAACCAAGCGCTTGATCAAAAGATGGCAGAAGACCAAAGAGTTGTTGTCTTTGGTGAAGATACCGGTTTTGAAGGTGGCGTGTTTAGAGTGACTGCAGGCCTCCAAAAGAAATATGGCGTTGACCGTGTCTTTGACACACCAATTGCTGAAGCTGCGATTACAGGTAGTGCCATCGGTATGGCAATCAACGGTTTATTACCAGTTGCTGAAATTCAATTTGATGGTTTCATGTTTCCTGGATATACAGAAATGGTTACCCATATGGCAAGATATAGAAATCGTTCAAGAGGTCGTCACGGATTACCTATCGTTGTTAGATTTCCAGTTGGTGGAGGAATCAGAGCGTTAGAACATCACTCTGAATCTGTTGAAACATTATTAGGTCATATTCCTGGTCTAAAGGTTGTTATTCCATCAACACCTTATGATGCGAAAGGATTACTCATCTCTGCGATTGAAGATCCAGATCCCGTTATTTTTATGGAACCAAAACGTATTTATCGTTCAGGTAAACAAGAAGTTCCTGAAGATATGTATCGTATTCCCATCGGAAAAGCGAAAGTTGTTAAAGAAGGTAAAGATGTAACAGTTGTCGCATGGGGTGCGATTGTTAGAGAAGTTGAAAAAGCGATGAAATTGCTTGAAGGCGAAAATATCGATATCGAACTGATTGATTTAAGAACGATTAGCCCAATTGATGAAGAAACGATTATCAATTCTGTCAAAAAGACAGGACGCTTTGTCGTGGTTCAAGAAGCTGTTAAAAGCTATGGACCTGGCTCAGAGCTTATCACACTCGTCAATGAAAAAGCATTTTTACATTTAGAGGCTGCACCAGCACGTGTGACAGGCTTTGACATCACTGTACCACTTCCAAGAGGTGAACATTATCATTTTGTTCAACCAGAAAGAATTGCTGCTGAAATCAAAAAAGTAGCGAAGTTCTAAGGAGGAATTATATGTATCAGTTTAAATTTGCAGATATCGGTGAAGGTATCCATGAAGGTAAAATATTAAAATGGCATTTCAAAGTTGGAGATAAAGTTAAAGAAGGTGAGACTTTAGTTGTTGTTGAAACAGACAAAGTTAATGCTGAACTTCCCTCTCCAGTCGATGGAACCATTGATTCTTTAGGTGCTAAAGAAGGCGAAACCATTCATGTTGGTGAAGTTTTAGTGACCATTAATGATGGTAGTGCATCTGAACCCGTCAAAGAAGAAGTTAAAAAAGAAGAACCAAAGAAAGAAGCAGTTTCAGAAGGAAAAGCAGCACCAGGTGTCATCGGTGAAATTGAAGTTTCTGAAGAAGTGATGGCATCATCATCTGAACATGCTTCATCGAAAAAAGAAGAAACAAACGAAAAAGCACTAGCCACACCAGTCGCAAGACAAATGGCTAAGGATTTAGGTTTAGACATCAACCAGATCAAAGGCAGTGGTGAATTAGGTCGCGTGTTAAAAGAAGACATTCAAAAAGCATATGATGCTAAGAACCAAAAACCTGCTAGTACACAAATCAATGTACCTAAAGTTACAGTGAGCACACAAGGTGATGTAGAAATCGTTGAAATTACGAAGTTAAGAAAAGCGATTGTTAAGAGCATGACCTTATCCAAACAAGTGATTCCTCATACCGTTTTAATGGATGAAATTATTGTTGATAAACTTGTTGATTTAAGAAACAAGGTAAAAGAACAAGCAGCAGCCCAAGATATCAAACTGACATACATGGCATTTATCATGAAAGCCGTTGTTCTTGCTCTTAAGAAATTCCCATACTTTAATGCATCATTTGATCATGAAAATGATCGTATGATTTTAAAGAAGTTCTACAATATTGGTATGGCTGTAGATACAAAAGATGGCCTGATTGTGCCCAATATCAAAGATGCAGATAAGAAGAGCATCTTAGAACTTGCTAAAGAATTAAGAGACGTTGCTGATCAAACCATCGCACGTACCATTCAATTACCACAACTTCAAAATGCAACCTTCTCAATCACCAATTTTGGTGCAGCTGATATGGCATATGGTACACCGATTATTCCACATCCTGAAGTAGGTATCTTAGGTGTAGGAAAAATTAGTCAAAAACCAGTTGTAATAAACAATGAGATTCAAATTGCATATGTCTTACCGCTATCACTCGCGGTTGATCATCGCGTGATCGATGGTGCCGAAGCAGGAAGATTTTTAAATTACATTAAGTCTTTATTAAATGACCCAATGATGTTACTATTAAGTTGAGGTGATGAATTTGAAGTCATATGACATAATCGTATTAGGTGGCGGACCCGGTGGGTATGTTGCAGCCATTAAGGCAGCACAACTCGGTGGGAAAGTTGCATTGATAGAAAAAGAAGTTGTCGGAGGCATCTGTTTAAATCATGGATGTATTCCAACAAAGACCTTGTTAAAAAATGCGAAGGTATATAAAACGATTAAGCATGCATCTGAATATGGGATAGTGCTTGGTGGTGATGTATCTTTTGATTGGTCACTCATGTTAAAAAGAAAAGATTCAGTTGTTAGAAGATTGACGACAGGTGTATCTGGATTACTTAAGAAAAATGGCGTTGACGTGATTTCAGGCTTTGGTAAGGTTTTATCAGCAACAAAAGTTGAAGTCAATGGTGAAGTTTTTGAAACCAAACATCTCATTTTAGCTACAGGAGCATCTCCAATCATTCCACCGATTCCAGGATTAAAGGAAGCGTATGAACATAAGATTGCAGTGACATCAAGAGAGTTACTCGCGATTAAAGACGCACCAAAGAAGCTTGTCATCATTGGTGGTGGAGTTATCGGTGTTGAATTTGCGACTATTTTCTCATCTTTAGGCTCTGATGTCACCATCATCGAAAAACTTGATGGCATTATCCCCATGATGGATGATGATATCAGAAGTCAATATCAAAAGATTTTGAAACGTGAAGGCATTAAGATCTTTGTGAATGCTGAAGTTAAAGCAGTCAAAGGAAATGAAGTGACATATCAAATCGATGGTAAAGATGAAACTGTAACTGCAGATACGATATTAGTATCCGTTGGTATGCGCCCTAATTCAGCTGGACTTGAAGTGCTTAACTTAAAGATGGATCGTGCAGCTGTTGTAACAGATGAGCATCTTGAAACAAGTGTTAAAGGTGTTTATGCGATTGGTGACCTAAATGGTAAATACATGTTAGCGCATGTCGCATCCGCTGAAGGTATCGTTTGTGCTGAATATATCATGGGTAAAAAAGATGCTAACATGCGTTATGATCGTGTTCCTAATGCCATCTATGGTTCACCTGAAGTGGCTTCTGTTGGTTTAACCGAAAAAGAAGTTAAGGAAAAAGGTATTGCTTATAAGGTATCAACCTTCCCCCTTCAAGCAAGCGGTAAAGCATTAGCTGATAACGAAAAAGACGGTTTTGTAAAACTGATTGTTTCTGAGAAATATAAAGAGATTTTAGGTGCGCATATTCTATCTTATGGTGCATCAGATCTGATTGCTGAATTAGGTGT
>JAVEQT010000104.1:0-4007 GCA_034007485.1 Acholeplasmataceae bacterium | reverse complement strand
TCTATAGAAGATGACACAATTTTAACTAAAGAAAAACTAATTGAATTACTAGATAAAAGATTTGATCAAATTGATTATGAAATTGCAAAATCAGATGTAAGACCTTTTATAAAAGATCAAAATAACTTAGATCTTTGGAATAGTCATTTCTTTAAGTCAATTACACAGGGTATTAAAACCGATTGAGATTATGGACTGTATCGGAGTATTTAAAAGTCCCTGTCTACAAAAACATATGTAGTTATCACAATTAGGGAAATTTTACTTGAGAAATCATCTCTAATTAAAGAATCTATCATGATCATTTGTTTTAGTTAATGACTAATTTGTAATAAATAGGCAACATCACATACTAAATTAGGTAGCACTAATATATATTTAAGCAAAAGTAACAGTGATAAAAAAGGAAGTAACAGTAATATATTGTTTTATTGGGCTATAATGTTGCCGAAGGAGGGGATTACATGATGGGATTTAAAGACAAAATAAAGGAGCTTAGGCAAGAAAAAGGTCTCTCTCAACAAGCAGTGGCAGATAGTATATATGTTAGTCGTAGTGCAGTAGCTAAATGGGAAAATGGATTAGGTCTTCCAAGTAAAGAATCATTGAGACTTTTATCTGAATTTTATAATGTTGACGAAAACAATCTTCTCGAGGAACAAATTTATGAGAAAGAATTAGTTTCAAAAAACATTAAAATCAAAAGAATGAAATTATCGATATTCTTAAGTTGTGGAGTAATTGGGGTATTAATCTTAACGATGGTAATATTAGGTTTTACCAATAACGGGGTAGGAAATAATCCCTTACTTTATAACAGTATTCCAGTAGTGACTATAAATAATGAAGAAATTAAATATTCTGAAATTAGTTCTGAATATAAAATTGACAGTAATGGTGATTTTAGACAATATGATTATGCAATGGTTTTTCCTCGAATTGCAGAATATGAAAACATGAACTTAATAGTAGCGAGTGATACCTATCAAATTAGCTTGGAAATTACTTCAAATGTTATCGGTGAATACTACTATTTAAATGATGATTATAGTCTTTCAGAAGAAACAAGTGGTTGGACATTAATTCAATTACATGATTTAGATATTGATGATAGTGGGACATTTAGTATTGAGAATACGAGTTTTTCTTATGTGGTAATTGTGATATATGCTGAGTTTCCTGACCTGAAAGTTAATTATTATTTCTTGATTGACTTAAGATAGCACATATATCTAATTTGGCAGAATTTGATTTCAGAATATATAATTCATGTAAAAGAATTGTTGTCTCCATAGAGCGATAAAGCATCAAAAATATATGTATAAACTTCGAGTCATCTTTTCGGCACTATTTTAAATTATTGTTTAACTGAGAAAGGCTATTGATGTTCAACTGCCTTTTGTTTTATAGTGAAGAAGAATTAGCAATTTTTGATGTGATGAAAAGAAATGGAAATTATGAATATCTAAGGTCAAATGAAGTGAGTTGAATTTTGCCCTCATACATGAACTTCTAAGAGTTTTATTTATAAAAATATTGTATCTAATGAATTAATGAAAGTGATAAGAGAAAAACATAAAAATCAAAGAATCTCTATTTCCATATCCTCTTTAATGACAGAAAGCAAAGCAATCATATATTGTGATACAAAACCAAAGATAAACGATTCAAAATGAAACGATATTATAATCTATTGTTGCAAGACTTATTTATCCATAAAGGAAAGTGGTTTTTGTTTACATTATTTTTCGACTGAAAAAAAGAACGAATAAAGTATATTTGACCGAATTTGCGAATGAATCATGAAATACAGTTTATTTTATCGAGCCATTTATTTACATGAAAAATGACTAGATTTCGTGTTATGATTAGCATGATGAGGTGTGCGATATGTTTGATGTATGGAGTAAAGATAAAATAGCAAAACTATCAATTAAAGAAAAAGAACAATGGTTCGATGTTTTAAATGACAAACTAGAAGAGGATAGGGAAATATCCTTAAATGATCCAGAGCTATTTCAAAAGCAAAAAGAAATAAAATATGATTATATGAAGTATCTTGAAAGTTGTCCGAATCGTAAAGAATTTTACAAATACTACATCTACAAAGATCAAAATAAGATCATAAGCGTTTGTCGCATCAACGTTTATGAAGGCAAACATTTACTTGAAGGATTGCAGACGCATAGAGATTATTATCGTATGGGGTATGCAAGTAGGTTGATTCAAGGAATGATTGATGAATTAAAAAAAGATGGCATTAAAACGCTCTACTCAGAAGCAAGAGTTTGGAATGATGCTTCGAATAATTTGCAAACCAAATTAGGGTTTATTAGATATGGCGAAGAAAATAATAATTATTTGTATAAACTTGATTTAGTACATATATTTAATGATTTATATAAAGGGTTAGACATTTTTGGAAAAGCATACGGAAACATGTATAGAAACGATTTGCATGATAAAGATTCGGTTGACTATAAACTGTTAGAAAACATGATCCTTTTAAACAAAAAGTCTTATAAATTTCTATACGATGACTACTTGCCGAATGCCAATCAGAATATTAAGTTGCATGAGTTGTACGCTTTTGCACAAAAATTTAAAGCTGATCATGATATAAAAACGATTGAGAATGTTCTTTCTTTCACTAAAGATATTGTTGAAACATTTAATGTGCCCTTCAACGATATGTTTTTCGGTGGAACTGAAAAGGAAATCATTGATCGAGGGACTGATTGGTGTACCGATATATCAAGGGTTGGTTGTGTTTTATTACAATGTTTAAGCATTCCATGTAGAATGGTTTACCTAGCAAACACGAAATATGCCTATAATGGACATGCTGTTTGTGAATCGTTTGTAAACAATGAATTTTTTGTATGTGATTTCACTTATGGTGTACACGGTGTAATAGGGAAAAATCACTCCATATTTAACTTGATAAGTAATCAAAAGAATGTTAAGCAAATATATAATGACTTTTGTATATCGCAAGAAATGACAGACTATTTTCTAGGTGTGTTTTCAAGCGCAGGGATAAGCGATTATGATGCGATGAGAAATCATCTTTATACAACTACAAAAGCTAATGAGTATTATAAAAAATTGATGACTATTGAACAGGATGGGAAATGGAAAATGGGAGAAGACAAATAGTCTTAAATCTTGATTATGTGTATCAAATGTGATACAATATTAGTGAGGTGGACTGTATGAGAAATGATGTTATTCATGTCAGAGTTTCCGATGATTTAAAGAACAATGTTGAATCAATTTTAAGTGATCTCGGAATTACTTTATCCTATGCCGTTAATATATACTTAAAGCAAATAGAATCTAGAAGAGGTATTCCTTTTGATGTAGTTTTACCAAGTCAAGAGAAAGCTAAAGAAATTGAAATGCTAGCAAACGCGATTAATTTAACTGGGGGGAAAGAAGTATCTACTTATGCAAATCGGATATTAAGTTTATATGCTCAAGACTTAATCGATTATGAAACAGCAGTATTTGCACTTGGAAGAAACTTATAATGAAAGATCCATATATTTACAAAGACTCTGATGTTTTAATCAACAAAGCTAACATTAAAGATAAACACATACTCGATGAGTTTGAGAACCGTATGACAAATCTTGCTTTGATTTCATTAATCAAAACCCCATTAAAGATTAGCACATCAAAAGATGTCTTGAAAATCCATAAGAAATTGTTTGAGAATGTTTATGATTGGGCGGGTGTACCAAGAAAAATTGATATTTATAAAGAAGAGCCTATCATTAATGGTAAGAGCGTTTTTTATACAACGCATCAGAGTATTATCAACGAATTGATTCATATAGATCGTCAATACTTTAAAACTGAGTGGATATTACTGAAGAAAGAAGACTTCATTCATTTATTTACTCGAATGATTGCGGATGTTTGGAAAGTACACCCGTTTAGAGAAGGGAACACAAGAACAGTTGCAGCGTTTGCTTACCTATTTTTAAAGCAATATGGGTATG
>JAVEQT010000103.1:0-4070 GCA_034007485.1 Acholeplasmataceae bacterium | reverse complement strand
CATAAATTAACTGCTTTGCTGCTTGATTGACATCATCAACTGTAATAGCATCTATTTTTGCTAATTTCTCTTCTACTGTTTCATCATAGTGAAACATTTCTTTAACAAAAGCGCGTTTTGTTAAAGTAGACTGGCTATCTAATGACGATTTAAGTTGATGTGTATAATAAGCTTTCGCATGGTTAAGTTCTTCTGGCGTAATACCCTTTTTCTTTAATTCATCAACAAGTTTTGTCATCGCATCCAATGCATGACCAAGCTTTGATAAATCGATACCTGATGAAATCATCATGACACCTTTATAATAGTCATAACCCGAAGAAATATCGTAACAGAGACCTTCTTGCTCACGAATAATCTTGAAAAGTCTTGATTCAGGATAACCACCTAAGATGGTGTCCACGATCACTGCTGCATCATATAAAGGATCTTGACGGTAAATAGGTAGAAGATAGCCTAATCTGACGATAGCTTGTTTCATATCGGCTGTTTCTACGACATGTTTAACCGGTCTAGGGCCTCTAAATGATGTTATAAAAGGCAACGTCATCGATACAGGTTTTTTTAGGACCTCTTCAATTTTTTCTTGATGTTGATCACTGATTCTTCCATTGACGACAACATAACGCACCTGATTTTCAATCATGTCTTTATAATAGCTTTCAACATCTTCTAGTTGGAGCTTTTTAATATCTTTTAATGTGCCAGACAATGGATAACCATAGGGATCATTTTCAAAAAACAAGGATAAAAAACGTTCTCTTGCATACGCTCTTTTTTTATCTTTTAACGTTTCCCATTGCTCGATTAACATGCGCTTTTCATCATTGAACACATCACGACTAAAGTTTCTTGTTGGATCAATGACATCTTTAAATACACGTAGCGCATCATTAAAAAGATTTTCATCTTTAACAATATGAGGATCAACACATGTTAAAACAAGTGACATGACAGAAAGATTACCCATTCTTTCTGTTCTCACTTTAATGTATGCCCCATAAAGTTCTTCCATCTTTTTGCTCATCATTTGACGTGATGGAATGAAATCTGTTGTTGCACTCATGAGTTTGGGTAGCATAAAGCGATGAACGCTATATTTCGCATCATCAAGATCAACAAAATAGAGTGCAATTTGTATGGTCTTAAAATCGTTTTTAATATATATCATTAGATGCTATGCAACGCAAGTTCCATCATTTTTGTAAATGCTTCTTGACGTTCCTTTGCAGTTGTAGCTTCATGTGTAACAAGTGAATCAGAGACAGTTAATAAACAAGCTGCCTTTTTCTTAAGTGCCTTAGCGTTTGCAAAGAGTGCAAAAGATTCCATTTCAACAGCATCAGCACCGTGCTTTTCATGAATTTCTTTATATTCATCTGCTTTCATACGATAAAAAACATCTGATGAGTGAATGCGCGCAACATGGACATCAATACCTGTCTTTTCACTTGCTTTTAAAATACGATTATTTAAAGCACTTGAGCCAGCTAGAACCTTGCGTGAAGATATTCCCATCGTTTTTGCATAAGAAGATTCACTATAAGCTTCTTTGACTAAAACAACATCATATAAGCTCAAATCTTTAGAATAAGCTCCACAAGATCCAATACGAATAATCTTTTCAACATCATAAAACGCAAAAAGTTCATAGGAATAAATACCAATGGAAGGCATACCCATGCCTGAACCCATCACAGATACTTTCTTCTTCCCAAAATATCCTGTATATCCATACATATTTCTAACCGTATTAAATTGAACAACTCTCGTTAAAAATGTTTCAGCAATATATTTAGCTCTTAATGGATCTCCAGGCATTAAAACTGTTTTTGCAATTAAATCTTTATCTTGACATTCAATATGAGGTGTTGGAATCATTTTTATTCACTCCTTTTTGATTAACAATATCCACGCCATTAGACGTTCCAATACGCGTTGCACCAACTTCAATCATTTTTAATGCATCTTCATACGTGCGAACGCCACCGCTCGCTTTAACTTCTAATGCATCTTTGACTGTATCTTTCATCAATTTGACATCTTCAACTCTGGCACCATAAGTTCCAAAACCTGTCGATGTTTTCACAAAATGTGCACCTGCTTTTTTAGCAAGTTCACACGCTCTAACGATTTCATCAGCTGTTAAATAGCATGCTTCAATGATCACCTTAACCGTGCGGCCTGTACCTGCTTCAACAACACCTTTGATTTCATTAAAGATGGTTGAGTCATCGAATGCTTTGAGTGCATATACATTAATCACCATATCTAATTCGTCTGCACCATCTTTAACCGCTTCCAATGCTTCAAAAGCTTTCACTTGAGGTTGATGTGTTCCGTGTGGAAAACCGATAACGGTACATACTAAAACATCACTTTTTTCTAACTCATTTTTAGCGTATTGTACCCATTGTGGATTGACACACACACTCTTAAAATCATACGTTTTTGCTTCAGTGATCAATTGATCAATTTGAGCTTTTGATACATTTGCACCAAGTTTGGTATGATCAATCATTTTATTTAGTTTCATAAGTTATTACTTCCCTTCTTTTTATTATTTTTTTCACAAAAAAATGACTTAATGGACCATTGACTAAGGCGATGACCAAGGTCATGACAAAGACCTGATCCCATAATTGCTTTGTATAAATACCTAAAACAACAGCAAAAATTAAAAACGTTCCTTCAATCATCATTTTTGACAATCCTAAATTGTGGACCTTGCGGTCAATAATGAGCATCAGCTGTTCATAAGGCGCCATGATTAAACCTGTTGTAATTGTTAATGCAACACCTATGGTAATCATAAGCAAGCTAAATGCAGCTAACGGAATACGTATCAAGTAATTTTCAAACCATACTTGAGGAAGTCCATCAAAGATGAATTTCCAAAAATCGACAAAAATACCGACGGTCATTAAAAAGAGTATTGAAAATAAAATAGACCATTTTCTTTCAATGACAAAACAGATCATAGCAACCAAAAACCCTGAAAGTACGGTTAACGTGCCTAAAGACAAAGGTGTGATGGTATACATAAAATAGTTAAAGGCATCAATGGGTGATGCTCCCAATCTTGAGAAGACAATCCCAACAATGCCAAATGCAACGATGAAAAAACCACTTAACTGAATCAAAATTTTCTTTAACACAATGATGCTCCTTCTAGTCAAGTAGCTTCTTAACTGTTTCCTTTTGGAAGGTATGACTAACTTTCATAAACTTCGTTTTCTTCATCACGCGAAATACTTTGCCTGATGTTTTCTTTGGTACAACTTTTGTTCCTTTAATAAAGCCTGGAACATCAATAACAAACTTATCGATGAGTGGATACAATTCTTCATAACTAATGACTTTAATCTCATTCGGTAAGCGATAAAAAATGTAATCTAAATAGGGTGGAAAAACAGTTAATGTATGTTCTTTCCATTCAATACCAATCACAAGTTCCTTTTTCTCAGTAACTAAAAAGTGGTATTTTGGAACATACGTTTCTAATTCTTTATAGTACTTTTGCAATTCACTAAGATCATCTAAATAGCGCATGACACTAAAAAGCTTATCTTTAGACACTAGATGATAATCAGACAAAAGTAATGGGTTTTTACTGATATAAGCATTTTTAACCATATCAAAAACTTTTAAAACGACATCCATCTTAAACGGCAATACATCTTCAAACATTTCATTGTATACATGAAAGTCAAAGCGATCACATATCTTTTTAACCATCTCAAAGAGATGCTTAGCAATGTAATCTGGTGTTAAAATGGGCATTTCTAAATGAAAATTGAGATCAAGAAATTTAGGAGATAACCGGTAAATATCAGGAACCTGAGATTTTGGTGTAATGATAAAAAGTGACTCATGTTGTAATCTTGGATGTGTGTAAAAAAATCTGACTGAGCTTTCATCCATTTCTACTCGGATACCTTCAATCGACTCAAAAAACGCAATCAATTGTTCTAAATCAATCTTGCGTGATTTTTCTTTGAAAAAATGCATATTAAATAATGCCATCATTTCACCCCACTTTGCTTATAGTTTATCATACTTCATCAGAA
>JAVEQT010000026.1:0-19604 GCA_034007485.1 Acholeplasmataceae bacterium | reverse complement strand
TACTTTGAAGTTGATTTCAATGAAGATGACATTCAAAAGATTGCTAAAAATCATTTCTTTTACATCTAGTCAGCACATGCTGACTTTTTTTATATATACAAGGCCATCAACGTGCTATCGTAATATGTTCCATCAATCAAAAGTTCTCTTTTTTCAATACCATAGGTTTGAAAACCTACAGATTTATAAAGATGTATGGCATGATCATTATTAAAAGTTACTGTTAAAAAGATGTTGATGATACCGATTGATTTAGCTTCTTCAATCATCTGAAGTAACAGTTTTTTTTCTATACCTTGATGTTGATATTTTTGATCGACATACATTGCAGCTAAATGTCCATTATGTTTTGTTTTATCGTGTTCTGATCTTCTCATCGTTAAAATACCCACAAGATCATCTTCAAGAAAGGCACCTAGTGTGATATTTTGTTCATCCTTTAAGCGTTTTTCAAAGAATGCTAAAGGAAGAGGTGCTTCTTCTTCAAACGAAGATCCAAAAGCTTCTTTTGCATGTATAAGTCCATTCAATCTTAACATTCGATATTTGACTGCATTTGTATCGTTTAATCTCATGATGTTTATCATATGATCTCCTTCATGCATAAGTTTTTACATGTTATAACTATTTCTCATTATATCAAACAAAAAAAGGATTTCAGCGACCTGAAATCCTTTTTACTCTTAATAGTCTAAATCTTCTTCTTCAGTATACGTATTTGAGCGATCATAATCAAATGATGTTTCTCTTAAAATACCTGTACCTGCTGGGATTAATCCACCAATGATGACATTTTCTTTCAAGCCATGGAGTTCATCGGTCTTACCTTTAATCGCTGCATCTGTTAAAATACGTGTTGTTTCCTGGAAGGATGCTGCTGATAAGAAGGAATCACTTCTTAAGCTTGCTCTTGTGATACCAAGTAAGATAGGTCTACCGACAGCTGGGCGTTTAAATTGACCAAAGGCCACTTTATTCGCACGCTTAAATTCGGAAACTGACACTTCAGTACCTGGAAGAAGATCCGTATCACCTTCGGTGACAATGGTAATTCTTCTTAACATTTGACGGATAATAAGTTCAACGTGCTTATCGGAGATTTCAACCCCTTGTGCGCGATATACCTTTTGAACTTCTTCTAAGATGTAAAGTTCAGCAGCTTCTGCTGAGACAACTCTTAAGAGTTCTTTAGGATTAATCGAACCTGGAGTTAATTTTTGACCCGCCTTGACGGATGCTCCTTTTCTCACTAATGCTTCGATGTTAGGATCAACGGTATACTTATATTCTTTATCAGCCTGATCAACGACAGTAATGACTGAAATGCCACCACGTTGACGATCAATCGATTTAACTTTACCATCGATTTCTGAAATAACTGCTTTCCCTTTTGGATTACGTGCTTCAAAAAGTTCTTGAATACGTGGAAGACCTTGCGTGATATCGGATGCTGAGGCAACCCCACCAGTATGGAAGGTTCTCATGGTTAACTGTGTACCAGGTTCACCAATTGATTGTGCAGCAACAACACCAACAGCTTCACCAACTTCAACACGTGTGTTTGTTGCTAGGTTACGTCCGTAACACTTCGCACATACGCCATTGTCAGAGTTACATGTGAGGTTTGATCTAATTTCCACTTGTTCGATTTCAGCCTTAATAATGGCTTGGCCAGTTTCTTCAGTAACGAGTTCATTACGTTTAACAAGAACTTGTTTCGTCTTGGGATGAACAACATCTTTTGATGCATAACGCCCAACGATACGGTCGTATAATGGCACAATTTCTTTGGTGTCTTCTTTAATAGCTGCCATCATCACGCCACGTTCTGTTCCGCAGTCTTCATCAACAACGATCACATCTTGGGATACGTCAACTAAACGACGTGTTAAATACCCTGATTCAGCAGTCTTTAACGCTGTATCGGTAGAACCCTTACGGGCACCGTGGGTAGAAATAAAGAATTCAGATACGGTTAAGCCTTCTCTAAAGGATGCTTTGACAGGAACTTCAATGATTTCACCTTTAGGGTTATTCATGAGTCCACGCATACCAGCGAGCTGAGCAAAGTTGGATGCATTACCTCTGGCACCAGAGTCTGACATCATGTAGATATTATTATCCTTATCGAACTCTTCCATGAGACCTTTTTGGATATCGTCTCTGGCATCTTGCCATTCTTTGATGACTAAGTCTCTTCTTTCTCCATCAGTTAACCAACCTTGATCGAATAAATCAGTGATTTCTTCAATTGAATGATTGGTTTGTGCTAAACGTTCTTCCTTTTTAGAGTAAACGTTAATATCAGCAAATGATACGGTAATACCCGCAACTGTTGAATACTTGAAGCCTAAATCTTTGAGTCTGTCTAGCATCTTAGATGTTTCTGAAATGTGTAATTCTTTAAATACTTGAGCAATAATTTGAGATAAGAATTTCTTTTTGAAAGGTGATGGTACAGGGATGTTGTCTAAGACATCCTTTGGATTAACACCTTTTTTGATGAAATATTTATCTGGTGTATATTTTTCGAGGTTTTCTAAAGTTGGTTCATTTAAGTAAGGGAATGAAGGAGGAAGAATACGGTTAAAGATTAATTTACCTAATGTTGTCACTAAGTATTTTTGTTTTTGTTCTTCCGTGAATTTTTGATTGATTGAATTTGGATCAACAATAATACGCGTGTGTAATCCAATTTCTTCATGTTGGTGAGCTAAATAAGCTTCATCATAATTCCAATAGAAATGTCCTTCATTTCTGTTTTTGTGAAGATGTTCTGCTTGACGTTCATTGGCGCGATACCCACCAAATCCACGATCAAGTTTTTCTTCAATGGTTAAATAGTAGTTACCTAAAACCATGTCCTGTGATGGTGTAACAACAGGTTTACCATCTTTAGGATTTAAGATGTTATTGGATGCAAGCATTAATAAACGAGCTTCTGCTTGTGCTTCGTTAGAGAGTGGTACGTGAACCGCCATTTGGTCACCGTCAAAGTCCGCGTTAAACGCAGGTGTAACGAGTGGATGTAAGCGAATCGCTTTACCATCGATTAATTTAGGTTCAAATGCTTGAATACCTAAACGGTGAAGTGTAGGTGCACGGTTTAATAGAACAGGATGTTCTTTAACAACCTTTTCTAATGCTGCCCAAACATCATCATCCATCTTTTCATACTTCAGGTTAGCATTTTTCTTAGCATTGGCATCATTACCTTGTAGCTTTTGTAGTTCTCTTAAGACGAATGGCTTAAATAAAATGATGGCCATTTCTCTGGGGATACCACATTGATACATTTCTAAGTCTGGTCCAACGATAATAACGGAACGTCCTGAGTAGTCAACGCGCTTACCAAGAAGATTTTGTCTAAAGCGACCTTGCTTACCACGTAACATATCAGATAATGATTTTAAGTGTCTGTTTCTTTCAACAGCTGCTTTTTTACCACGTTTTGCATTATCAAAAAGGGCATCAACAGCTTCTTGAAGCATACGCTTTTCGTTTTTAGTGATTAGGCGTGGTGCATTTTGTTCTTTTTGTTTTTTCAAACGGTTGTTACGGTTAAGAATACGACGATATAAGTCATTTAAGTCTGTTGTCGCAAATCTTCCACCGTCTAATGCAACCATGGGACGTAAATCAGGTGGAATGACTGGAATAACATCCATAACCATCCATTCTGGTTTATTATCCGAATTGTTGAACGCTTCAACAACTTCTAAACGCTTGATAATACGATCTCTTTTTTGTTTAGAACTTGTCTTTAATTTTCTTCTTAGAGACTTCACTTCTTTATCTAAATCTAATTCTTGTAAAAGCTTTTTAACAGCTTCTGCACCGGTTAATGCTGTGAAGCGATTACCGTATTCTTCAGATAAAGCTGAGAAATCTTGTTCAGTTAAAATTTGTTTCTTTGATAGTGGAGCAGTACCTGGATCAGTTACGATATAGGCTGCATGGTAAACAACTTCTTCCAAGGCTTTCGCTTTAATTCCTAAAAGGATGGCTAGGCGTGATGGTGAATTTTTTAAATACCATGTGTGAACGACAGGTGCTTCAAGTTCGATATGACCCATGCGTTCTCTGCGCACTTTAGATTCAGTAATTTCAATGCCGCACTTTTGACAGATTTGGCCTTTATTACCGGATTGTTTCTTACCACATGCACATTGATAATCTCTGGTTGGTCCGAAAATACGTTCGCAGAACAATCCACCTTCTTCAGGTTTTGATGTGCGGTAGTTAATGGTTTCATGTGTTTTAACTTCGCCATAAGACCATTGTCTGATTTCTTCAGGAGAAGCGAGACGAATCTTTAAATGCGAGAAGGTACGTGAACCGTAACCTTTTCTAATGGGTTGTACATGACGATGAATACGTTCATCAAGATCGATTTCTTCAGTTTCTACAACTTCTAATAAAACGTCTTCTTCAACAACTTCATGGGCATGTTCCTTAAGGGCATCAAAACCATAAAGTTCTAAAAGTTGATTGACTTCTTGACGTAAAATCGCATCATCTTCAAATAAATGATACAGTGTGTGACGATCAAAATCTAAAAATTCTTTTAAATCTTGAATGTTAGCTCCCTGTAGGATCGCAACAACTTCATCGCTTAAATTTAAGTTATCTAAATTTCTTGGTAATTGGTAACGACGAAGAATCGATTTGATTTCTTCAAAGCTATCACCAAGTAACATGTTCAATTCTTTTAAATTGAAGGTGTTAAAATCTTCAAGTTGGTCAATACCAGATAGTTTTAAAGCTTTGAGAGCTTCTTCTGACAATTTTAAAGATTCAACATGTAATGTTAATTTTTCTTTAGCCATTAACGGAACCCTCCTTTAAACTTGCTGGGACTGTTATCAACCAGTGATTTCTGAGCTTCATTTTCACCTGTAGTTGCATCAATGAGTTCAACATATAAGCCAAGTGCTTGAAGTTCTCTTGTAAGTACTCTAAATGATTCAGGGATTGATGCTGGTGGAATCGGCTTATCGTGTGTAATGGCACTATAAACTTTATTTCTTCCAAGCATATCATCTGATTTCACGGTTAACATTTCTTGGAGTGTATGTGCAGCGCCATATGCATAGAGTGCCCATACTTCCATTTCACCAAAACGCTGACCACCATTTTGTGCCTTACCACCCATCGGTTGTTGTGTGACGAGTGTGTATGGACCAACAGAGCGCGCATGGAGTTTGTCATCAACCATGTGTGATAGTTTAATCATGTACATGACACCTACTGAAATTCTGTTTTCATAAGGTTGACCTGTACGACCGTCGTATAAGACAGTTTTTCCATCTGGATCAATACCAGATTCTGCTAATATCGACTTGAGGTCTTCATCAGAGACACCATCAAAAACCGGTGTCGCTACTTTAACACCTAACTTCTTAGCTGCTAATCCTAAATGAATTTCTAGGATCTGACCAATATTCATACGTGATGGTACACCAAGTGGGTTTAACATGATGTCAACAGGTGTTCCATCAGCCATGTATGGCATATCTTCTCTTGGTAAAATCTTGGAGATAACACCCTTATTACCATGACGACCAGCCATTTTGTCACCTTCAGAAATCTTACGTTTCTTAGCAACATAAACTCTGATGACTTCGTTAACGCCACTGGGGAGTTGATCACCGTTCTTCTTTGAGAAGTATTGAATCGATTGAACAATACCGCCACCACCATGTGGAACACGGAGTGATGAATCACGATATTCTCTTGATTTTTCACCGATGACAGCATGAATTAATTTTTCAGATGGGCTTGGTTCAAATACACCTTTTGGTGTAATTTTACCCACTAAGATATCATTTTCTTTAACTTCTGAACCTGGAATAATAATGCCGCGTTCATCTAAGTTCTTTAAAGCATCTTGACCAGCATTTGGAACTTCACGTGTGATTTCTTCACGTCCAGAACCTGTTTTTAATTCTCTGGTTTCAATTTCATATTCATCGATATGAACCGATGTGTAAACGTCTTGTTTAACTAAATCTTCAGAAAGGATGATTGCATCTTCATAGTTGTATCCTTCCCATGTCATAAAGGCTACAGTAACGTTTCTACCTAAAGCAAGTTCACCTTTATCTGTGGATGGACCATCTGCTAAGACATCACCTTGATCAACGAATTCGCCAACTTTCACTAATGGACGTTGTAAAATACATGTATCTTGGTTCGATCTGAAAAAGCGAATGAGTTCATAGGTTTCACTATTTCCCATACCATAATCACTTAATATTTTCGCAATTTCATATGTGAATGGTTTTTCCATATCGAATAGTTTGTTGTTGCCGACATAAACAGTTTGTTCTGGTTGTGGTGTAATGACAATCTTTGTTGCATCAGCAAATGTGACAAAACCTGCAATACGTGAAACAATAACAGCACCAGAGTCTTTAGCGGCACGGTATTCAATACCTGTACCAACGATAGGTGAATCTGGTTTTAATAAAGGTACAGCTTGACGTTGCATGTTCGCACCCATTAAGGCACGTGAAGCATCATCATGCTCCAAGAATGGAATCGTAGATGTCGCAACAGATACGATCTGTTTTGGAGATACGTCCATAAATGTGATTTCATCAGGATCAAACATGGATGTTTCACCACGATGACGACCAATCACTCTTTCAGCAACGATTTCACCAGCTTCATTTAATTCAGTAGCTGCTGAAGCGATAACTTCATCATATTCTTCATCTGCAGTTAAATAACGTGATTCACTGGAGACAACATATTTACCATTGTTATGGTTAACCGCTAAGTAAGGCGTTTGTATAAAGCCGTATTGGTCAACTTTACCATAAGTTGCTAAAGATGAAATAAGACCAATTGATGGACCTTCAGGTGTTTCAATTGGACAGATACGTCCATAGTGCGAGTTATGAACGTCACGCACTTCAACACCTGCACGATCTCTTGCAAGACCACCGGTACCAAGCGCAGACACTCTACGTTTTTGTGTTAATTCAGCAAGTGGGTTGATTTGATCCATGAACTGTGAAAGCTGTGAACTACCAAAGAATGTTTTAATCGCACCCGCGAGTGGTGTCATGTTAATAATATTCGAAGGAGTGGCATCAGCAAACGTTGTTGTTGACATCTTATCTTTAATATTCTTTTCAGCTCTTGCTAAACCAATTCTAAATTGATTCTTTAATAATTCGCCGATCAATCTTAAACGACGATTACCTAAATGGTCGATATCATCTGTTTGTCCAAGACCGTCATAGAGATTTAAATAGTAACTCATGGATGCAACGATATCAGATAACGTGATGTATTCTTTTGTTTCTCTTTGATCGTTACCAATAACTTTTACTGGAATAATCTTTTCTGTTTCTTCATCTTTGACAGTGACTTCAATCATTTCAACGATCACGCCTTCGCGTTCTCTTTCACGTTGATAAATATCGCCTGACAAGAAGTACTTAATGACTTTTTCATCAAGTGACTGACGTGTTCTTCTTAAGATAGCAATCACTTCATCGGTGACTTCTGTATTTTTTGAAACTAGGATTTCACCTGTTCTTAAATTAATAATGTTTTCTTTGGTGTAAAGTGTTTCTCCACCATCAGGAAGACGTGTTGCCAAGATTTCATCAGGTGTTTCATTTTGAAGTGATTCTTCTTTAGAAATAATTTCACGGCGTAATGCGTGTCTGTTTTCTCTTAATGTTTGAATGACTTCACGTGTGATTTTTGTCTTTTCAGGAATAATGACTTCACCCGTGTTTGGATCAACGACATCAACTGATGTATATTGTCCATGAATGCGTGTTAAAACATCAAGCTTTTTATTAAACTTGTAACGCCCGACAGCGGCTAAATCATAACGTCTTCTTTCGAATAGACGCATTCTAATAAATTCTCTTGCTGCATCAGCAGGAACTTTTTCACCCTGTCTTAATTTTGAATATAGATCAACAATAGCTTCATCGCTATTTTTGGTTTCATCTTTTTCAAACGTAGCTTCTAAGTAAGTAGACTTACCAAAAACTTCTAAAATATCTTTTTTCTTACCCAAACCAAGTGCGCGCATCATGGTTGTCATTGGAACTTTCTTTGAACGGTCGAGCTTAGCATACATAATATTCTTAGAGCCGAGTTCATATTCGATCCAAGCACCACGCGTTGGAATGACTTGAGCCATGTATTTCACCATGTTGAGTTTCTTATCAAGTTCACTGGTAAAATATGCACCAGCTGAACGAATGATCTGTGAAACTACAACGCGTTCTGCGCCATTAATGACAAAAGTACCCGACGGTGTCATGTAGGGTATTTCACACATTAAAACGACGTTTTCACGAACTTCGCCAGTCACGGCATTTTCAAGCTTCACACGTGCTGAAAGCTGTTTAGCGTAGTTGACATCTCTTAGTTTAGATTGTTGGATGTTATACTTTGGTTCTGCTAAAAAGTGTTCTTCAAAATAGAGCTTTAAATCACCATTATGTCCTTCAATTGGTGAAATATCTTCCAACAATTCTCTGATACCTTCATCGATAAACCACTTAAATGATTTGGTTTGAATCTCGATGAGGTCTGGCAAATCAATGTCATAACGCATTTTAGAATAATTTCTACGCTCTGCCTTTTTGCCGTATTTGACGCTTCGATATCCCATAATCCACACTCCTATCGTCTTTGGAAATCGTGTTTTTATATATATAAAAATGGAAAGAAAACAACATTATGCATTTTACAATATTATCATATTGTGTTTCAATAGTCAATCTTTTTTAGAACTTTTGTGAAAAAAGAATCCAATATCCGCTTTTCCGTTCTAGAATGGTGCAGTTGCCAAAAAGCGATTGAAGTTTCTCAACAGAAGATGGTGCACCTTGCTTTTTTTGTATCACAACATATAAAACGCCATGATCATTTAGCGCTTGATATGCGCCTTCATACAGTTGAAAAACTGTTTTTTTGCCTGCACGAATCGGTGGATTCGTCACAACAGCATCTGCTTTATGATTGACATTGTCAAAGAGAAAACTCACTTGAGCTTTCACATGGTTGACCTTGTTTTCTTTGATGTTTTTGTTAGTTAGTTCAATCGCTCTTTCGTTGACATCATACGCAAAAATGGCTTTATCTGGATAAACCTTAGCAAGGTAAATACTGATGGGGCCATACCCTGAACCCATGTCAACAACAGTTTTAACATCATCTGATAATTGAATGGTTTCAAGTAATACTCTTGTCCCATAATCGAGTGCGCCTTTAGAGAAAACACCCTTGTCAGTATGAAGTCGCATTGAAACATCCTTGATGCTAACATCAAGGATTTGTTCCTCATGCATAAGCGATTCATCGTTTAAATAATAATGACTCATTGGTCCCCCTCTTAACGGCGAAAAAACCCGAGATCAATTCTCAGGTTAAAAATTCGCTTCGTCTAGAAGTTACTTGACTTCAACAGTTGCACCAGCATCTTGTAATTGTTGCTTGATTGCGTCTGCTTCTTCCTTCTTAATCTTTTCTTTGATAACTGCGTCAGCTGTTTCAGTTAAAGTCTTAGCATCTGCTAATCCTAAACCTGTAAGTTCACGAACAACTTTGATGACTGCAATTTTGTTAGCACCGAAAGTCTTAAGAATAACGTTGAATTCTGTTTGTTCTTCAACAGCTGCTGCGGCTGCTGCAGGAGCTGCTGAGACTGCAGTTGGATCAATACCGAATTCTTCTTTTAAACCATCAACTAAATCCTTGATTTCTAATAAAGTCATTTCTTTTAAAGCTTCAATAAAAGCTGCTTTTGTAAGTTTTGCCATGTTTAATTTCCTCCTAAATTATTCTTCTGGGTTGCTGATCATATGTAGACCAAGCGCTAATTCTCTCACTGGTGTCAGCATACCAACTGCTAACATGGTGAGTAGTGTTTCTCTTGATGGTAATGTAGCTAATTCATTAAGTGTATCAATGCCTACAACTCTACCCTCGACAATACCTGAACTCATTTGTACAACTTTGTTTTCCTTCGCAAAATCGAAAACGATCTTTGCAGGTGCAACAACATCTGAGTAGCTCAATGCGAGTGCTTTAGGTCCGACTAAAGTGTCAGCTAAATCACCGAATCCAGCAGCGATTGAAGCTCTTCTCGAAATATTGTTTTTGTAGACTGTGACATCACAGCCTGCTTCTCTTAACTGGTTACGAAGCTTAGTGAAAGCTTCAACGGTTAAACCAGGATAATCGAAGGCAACAACGGTTGTAGCACGTCCAAGCTTTTCAGTTAATTCACGTACAGCTTCTGCTTTACGTTCAATAATAGCCTTTTGCATGAAATGCCTCCTTCGTTTAAAAAAATCTCTCTTCCGCCAAAAGACAAAAGAGAGCATGTATCTAAAAAGATTACAAACACCTCGGTAGGAAATTAAGCGATTCGCACCTACTGTCTTTGGCGATTAAATTTGTTTTTAAGTCTTAACCGCGTGCTTTCAAGGATTCTTCATCCAAATGAATGCCGGGAGCCATACTTGATGTAACAGTAATGTTTTTCATGTATGTACCCTTGACGGTTGTTGGTTTGATACGGAGTAGTTGATCATAAATGGTTTTCGCATTTTCTTTCAACTGTACTGCGGTAAATGATACACGACCAATAGGTGCGTGGATGTTACCAACCTTATCAACTCTGTATTCGATTTTACCATTTTTAATTTCCTGGACGGCTTTTGTTACATCCATGGTCACTGTACCTGTCTTAGGGTTTGGCATTAAGCCTTTAGGACCTAAGATACGTCCAAGTTTACCAAGTTGTCCCATCATATCAGGTGTAGCAACCATCACATCGAAATCAAACCAGCCTGCGCCGATCTTTTGGATGAGTTCTGCTGCACCAACGAAATCAGCACCAGCAGCTTCTGCTTCTCTTGCTTTTTCGCCTTGTGCGATAACAACAACGCGGGAAACTTTACCTGTACCGTGTGGTAAAACGATAGCTCCTCTTAAGTTTTGCTCAGCCTTTCTTGGGTCAAGGTTGAGTCTAAATGCGATTTCAACAGTCGCATCAAACTTAACATAAGAGGTCTTCTTCACTAAATCCATTGCTTCATCAACTAAATAGTTTTTCGAGCTGTCAATGAGTTTAGCTGCTTCAAGGTATTTCTTTCCTCTTTTCATATTCTTCCTCCTAAAATGTGGTCTAGCGGGATATCCTCCCACAATTTAGATAGCTAGCGATCTAAATTATTCTGAAACTGTGATACCCATCTGACGTGCTGTACCTTCAATGATTTTCATTGCTGCTTCAACTGTATGAGCATTTAAGTCAGGCATCTTCTTTGTTGCAATGTCTTTTAACTGAGCTTGAGTGATTGTTGCAACCTTATCTTTCTTAGCGTTTTTAGAGCCAGATTGAATGTTTGCAGCTTTCTTCAGTAAGTCACTTGCGGGTGGGGTTTTGGTGACGAATGAGAATGTACGGTCATCATAAACCGAGATAATCACTGGAACAACAAATCCCATTTGATCTTTTGTTGCTTCGTTAAATTGTGAACAGAATGCTGGAATGTTAACCTGTGCTTGACCAAGTGCTGGACCAACTGGTGGCGCTGGATTAGCTTTTCCTGCTGCAATTTGTAATTTAACGACTTTAACAACTTTTTTTGCCATGAGACACAACCTCCTTCTTTACATAAGTATGTGGTATGAATTTCATTCTTCCACTATGGTGTGCTTTCACACGCGATATAATTCTATCATTTAGGGTGTGCTTTGTCAATGAAAAAAACGGGTTTTTTATTTAATTTTTGCTCCGAATGGGAATAGAGCAAGCTGTGCAAGCTTAAACCATTGTAGACCGAAGGGAATACCGATGATGGTTATGCAGAAGAAAACGCCTAATCCAAGATAACCTAACATCATTTCCCAACCAAATAAAATAGCCCAGATGATATTGATAATGGGATGTTCAGAAAATCTGGTGTCTACATCTTTTCCAAATGGGAAAATAACAAGACCAGCAAATTTAAATGCTTGGATTCCAAAGGGGATACCAATAATAGTGACACATAAGAGTAAACCGGCAAGAAGCCAAAGTAGGGCAGCAATAGCTCCACCAAAAATAAACCAAATGATATTACCTAAAAGTTTCATGAATGATACCTCCTAGAATCATTATAACAAAAACCCCTTAAAAAGGGGCTTTTACTAAAATTTGATCTATAAGCTGTGATTAAAAACCACATTCATCGTGATCGCAAGCTTGTGATTCATCTTGGTCACCTAAGGTTTGTAATGGGTTTTCTTCTGTCCAAATTTGTTCTAATGCTTGTTTAAAGTATTCGGTTTGTTGTGCACCAGAAATACCATATTTGCGATTTAAAACAAAGAATGGAACCCCTTGAACACCAATTTGACGTGCTTCTTGTTGTTCAAATGTCACTTGATCTTTATACTCGTTATTCTTTAAGACCTCTAGTGCTTTTTCTTTGGGTAATCCAACTTCTGAAGCAAGACGAGCAAGCGTTTCATGATCTGCAAGATTTAAACCATCTGTAAAATATGCTTTCATCAAACGTGATGTTAAAACTTCTTCTTTTCCAAGTGTATTCGCCCATTTTGCGATACGATGACCATCAAATGTGTTTGTCATTTGGATGATGTCATAATTATAGGTTAACCCTACTGATTTAGCGTTCGCTGTAAACATTTTAAAGCGTTCTTTGGCTTGTTCGACTGTTGTTCCATGCCCTTCAGCAAAAGCCTCGTAGGCGTTGCCTTTCATCGTTTTAGGAGCGGTTGGATTGAGTTGATAAGCTTTGTAGATAACCTCTACGTGGTTTTTATGTTTGAATTGATCAAGTGCTTCTTCGAAGCGTGTTTTTCCGATATAACAGAATGGACATGCAAAATCGGACCAGATTTCTATTTTCATAAGATATACCTCCATTTTCCATAAACATTATAACAAATAGAATGTCAAAATCAAGAGATATTGCTTAAATTTTTGCATTTATTTAACTTTATTGCGTTGATTAAAAGCAAATACCACACTTGAAGTAACTGGTTACGATAAACTGGATGTAAGAGGTGTATATGATGTACCATACAAACCAAACAATGCATATCCATAGCATCAGTCTTTCAACTAAAGATCTCAAACGTTCACTTTTCTTTTATCGCGACATTTTAGGGTTTACTGTTAATCATCTTTCGTTTGACACAGTAGCTTTAAGTACAGATCGGGGAGACACACTGATAGAACTGATTGAAGACCAACACTTAAAACCGATTGGCATAACCCAAGGGTTGTATCATTTTGCCATACTTTTACCTAGTAGAAAAGATTTAGCTTTGGTTGTTCAACGACTAATTTTGAAAAGATATCCCATATCTGGTGCATCCGATCATGGCGTAAGTGAAGCTATATATTTAAATGATCCTGATGGTCATGGTGTTGAAATTTATTTTGATCGTCATCCTGATAAATGGCCAGTTGAACAGGGACGTTTAATCATGTATACACATGCACTTGATATCGATGATCTTATGAAAGAAATTGATTCATCAATACCCTATCTATTACCCTCTCAAACCATCATCGGTCATCTTCATTTTCATGTACCTCATCTCGAGGAAGCAAAATCGTTTTTTGTTGATTTGTTAGGTTTTGATATCATTATGTATTATGGGAATAGTGCACTATTCATTGCTGATGGGGGGTATCATCATCATATCGGTCTCAATACATGGCATAAAAATGCCCCTCTGAATAATCATGATCAGATAGGGCTGGTAAGCTATCAATTAGATATACCTAGAAAAGCTTTCGAATCGCTCATTGAAAGACTCAATAAAGCTAATTATCCCGTCTTGAATCAACATGGTGTGTTATCAATTAAAGATCCATTAGGGCATATCATTTATTTTAGAAAAACTTAGTATACTAGATATAATTGAGCGCTAAAGATAATAAAAACATAGAAATGCAAATACTTGATACAATCAGGACATGTGTTTTGATACGAAGTTTTATCGATTTAAGATATAGATCGTTATTTTTAATGTGATGATAAAGGCGATATACAATCAGCATACTGATAGCAAACAGTGCAAAACTAAAGTAAACTCTCGTGATAAAGCCGACAAGTAAGAAGATAAAAGCAGGAAAAATATAGCTTAAGATTTCATAGGGAAAACGGTGCTGATCATCATATGCACGCTCAATCCATTTGGTAAAAAAGAACGTGGCAAATGAACCTATAACAATAAGTAAAACATAGATGAAAATCAGCATTTTAATGTTGCCATATGAATTACTATCAAAACTCTGTACAGCTAAATACATGATGAGTAACATCAGTGCATTTAATACAAATCCTTGAATGACAAAGTACCATACCCGTTTCATTGTTAAACCTCACGCTAATTTGTTTCTATTATATCATGTACCTTAAAAAAAGAAAAAAGCGATTCGAATGAATCGCCTTAAAGTTCTCTTACATCGTGTGCATCAACTTCTGTTGGAGTTGCACGACCGAATAAATCTAAATCTACTGTTACCTTTTCTTGATCGTCATCAACATGGATAACTTCACCCTTCATGCCAAGCCATGTACCATTCGTGATTTCAACTGTTTTACCAATTAAATTCTGCCATGTTGGCTTGCTGATGATACCTACCTTGAGTAAAATCTGGTTGATTTCATCGGGTGCTAGCGGTACAGGTTTGGTACCACCACCTGAAGAACCTAAGAAACCAGTAACACGTGGTGTATTTCTTACGACGAACCATGATTCATCCGTGACAATCATTTCAACAAAAACATACCCTGGGAAGAGTTGTTTAATCTTCTCTTTTTCTTTACCGTCAGCTTTCTTTTCAATGACAGTTTCTTCTGGGACGATGATTCTGAAAATATAATCAGACATTCCCATCGATTCTACACGTCGTTCCAAGTCACTTTTGACGGCATTTTCATAACCTGAATAGGTTTGAATAATATACCATCTGACCTTTGGCGTCATATCAAATTACCTATCAATGTAATGGAGATTAACAAGTTATATAAAAGAATAAAACCTGTGAGAATGAATAAGAAGATTAAGGTACGTACTGCATGATCTAAGAACTTAGGCCATGTGGGCCAAGTGATTTTCTTAAGTTCAGGAATGGCTGGTAAAAAGAATGGGTAAATAACGAGTGCTAAACCAAAGAGTGAGATAGCGAGTAAAACCCACGCAAAGATAATACCATTATTACCTTGTCCTAAGATGGGGAAGTTTTCATCAATACCAAATAATTCTGTGCGGCTGATAATCATGACTGAAAGTGCTCCAGACAATGTCGCTAGAATACCGAGTAATAAATTTTCCCATTTATATTCTGTTGTTAATACTTCAAGTAATTTGCTTTTTTGTTCAACTTGTTTCTGTTTGATTGCCATACGACGCTAGCCTCCTATTTACTTTCTTTGTGCAAAGTGTGTTTGTTGCATTTCGGACAAAACTTATGTGTTTCGATCCGCTCTTTTTGAGTTGCTTTATTCTTTGTCGTTGTATAATTTCTACTCAAACACTCTGTGCAAACTAATATAATTTTCTCGCGCATTAAAAAACCACCTCTGTGGTCATTCGCAAATGTATTTTAACACTTACGATTGACTTAGTCAACTACCTAATTATTATAACACAATTTTATACTTTTCTTTGATACGATAAATCGCATTATAAATTTGCTTTGATTCATACTTTGTCATCACTTGAATATCTTTAACCGTCTTTCTCTCAATGAAATAATAATGATGGATTTCTTGTTCAATCGGAGAATCAAAGGTTAGATAATCAGCCTCTTCTTCCATGAGCACAGTTTCTTTAATAAAGTCTGTTGTTTCATAAAGCTGATAGTTAGGTAACGTTTTTAAAAGTCCATAGAAATGTCTTTTTAAGATCAGTTCAAAGTATCGTGTAAAACTTTTGTTGTACTTATCATTAAATGTTTTAATCGCACGATGCAAGGTGAGTAGTCCTTCTTGATGAAAGTCATCGTGTTCTTTTTCTTCAAGATGAAGGAAATGAATCTGTTTCCATATCAATTTTTGATATTTTTGATACATAAATTGTAAAGCATGTTCACAATGATCAGCTTGTATCAAATATAACAGTTCATAATCGTTCATCACGTATATCATATTAAGATTTCATCTTGTACATCATCAATGCTGCTGCTACGCTCACATTGAGTGAATTGATTTTCCCATACATAGGGATTTTTACAAGCATGTCACAATTTTGTTTAACCAGAGGTCTCATGCCTTCCCCCTCATTTCCCATCACGATAGCAAGTGAAACACCTTTGGGTAGATCATCATACGTTTTATCGGTTTGTCCATCGGTACCAATCACCCATACACCATGTTTCTTTAATTCTTGCATCGCTTGATTAATGTTTGACACTAAGATGACTTTAACGTGTTCAATTGCACCGGATGATACCTTAGCAACGGTTGCTGTTAAAGGAACTGCACCTTTTTTACTCATGATGATGCCGTCGATTTGCACGGCTTCTGCAGTACGCATGATCGCGCCTAAATTATGAGGATCTTCAATACCATCAAGAATCATGAAATACTGTTTTTGATCTTTATCTAAAATGTCTTTTAAATCATAAGTTTGGTAATCTTCAACATCAGCAACCACACCTTGATGTAATTGATTTTTAGATAACTTGTTTAATTCATTTTTATCTGTTAATTCATACGTTATTTTTTTATCATCAAGAAATTGCATAAACCGAAAATCATTTAATTTTTCATCCATATAGAGATGAAAAAATTTTCGTTTAGCAAAAACCGCTTCTTTAATGACATTCTTTCCATATATAATCAAGAAAACCATCTCCCTTTTGCGTAGTGTATGAAGCATGAATCATACAATCAATATCAACCTTGGTAAAAATTCAAATGAAAGGGCGCGCGAGCGCCCTCTATATTACTGAATATCTGCAATCTTGTTAATCACTGTTCTAATAAATTGTTTTATCCAACTGTAGAGATTTGATAACACATACATCATTGGGAATGTTGCTTGTGCTAAGACAAGAAGCAATAAGATGTGTGGTGCTCCTAAAACAACTGTTGAATCATAGAACTTGCTTGGAACAATCGGTATAAACTGGAAGAAGTTCGGCATAAAGAAGATACCAAAGATAAAGATAACAACCATTAAACTGAATAAAATTCTGCGCATTTTATTAAATGGTGCTGAAACTCTAAAGAGTACGGTTAATGATACAACGGTTGCTGAAATAACAACGAGTGTTTCAGTAATCTTATCGCTCATACCAAGTGAATTTTGAAAAGCGAATATGATTAAACTGTTAATCATAACCACAAGAGCTCCTGGTAAAGCTGCTTTTAAAATGTTCCATAAGAATTTACCCTTAACTTGTCTATTATTCGGTTCAAGTGCTAAGAAGAATGAAGGTATACCAATAACAAGATAATCAATTAAAATCAGTTGATTCGGTTGGATTGGATAAACACCTTTACGAATGATCGCAACGATTGCTAATAAGAATGAGAAAATCGTCTTTGTCAAGAAAAGCGTTGAAACTCTTTGGACATTATTGATGACTCTTCTACCTTCAGATACAACTTTAGGCATTGAAGAGAAATTAGAATCAAGTAAGACTAAGTGAGAGACATTACGTGCTGCTTCAGATCCTGAAGCCATCGCAATCGATGTATCTGCTTCTTTAAGTGCTAAGATGTCATTGACACCATCACCTGTCATCGCAACCGTACGTCCATTATTTTTTAAAGATTCGATCAGTAATTTCTTTTGTTGTGGCGAAACTCTACCAAATACCGTGAAACGTGATGCTGAACGAACAACTTCTTTATCTTGCATACCTTCTAAAGAAATGTATTTATCAGCATTAGCAATGCCTGCTCTTTGAGAAATGCGCGATACAGTCGCTGGATTATCCCCAGAAATAACTTTCACATCCACGTTATGTGATTTGAAATATTCAATCGTGTCAATCGCATCAGGACGAATCGTATCTTCAATCATAATTAAAGCGATGGGTACAATTTTACCTTGTACTTGATTATCGACAATATCACCATCACTATAAGCGACTGTTAACACACGATAACCTTCTTGTGATTGTTTATCAACTTCTTTTGCAATTTGATGATAATTTTCTTTAACGACAAATTCAGGTGCGCCTAATACAAACGTTCCATAACGATCGAATTGAACTGCTGAAAATTTGCGTTGACTCGAAAATGCAATAAGTGATTTGTGTCGAATGCGTTTAGCCGTACCAAAGCGTTCTGCAAGAGCATCTGATGTTAAATTAGGATCATTTTGTGCGTTAATCATCGCTGAAACAATATTTTTTAAAGGTAATCCCGTATCATTTTTGTATTCAATGATACTTTTAACTGTCATTGTACCATCTGTGATTGTCCCTGTTTTATCTAAACAAAGTGTGTCAACTCTTGCTAGCATTTCGATACAATATAATTCTTGAACAAGTGTATTGTTTTGTGCAAGTCTGATGACACCCACTGCTAAAGCCATCGATGTTAACAAGAATAATCCCGATGGGATCATACCAATCATTGCGCCAGCTGTTTTTTGAACGATTTCATTATAAGGAAGTGTTGAATAATTACTCATTAAGTAAAATAAAACACCGGCAATTGGAACGATCAATGCACCAACAATACGAATAATAATCTTGAGTGAACCAAGAAGATCAGACTGTGGCTTCTTATATTTCTTAGCTTGATTGGTCAATTTTTGAATATAGATGTTATGACCAACAGCTGTTACTTGTGCATAACAATTACCAGAAACAATGAAAGATCCTGAATAAAGGGTATCACCCTTCTTCTTAATGATGGGATCAGATTCACCAGTTAATAGCGATTCATTGACTTCAACAGTGCCTTGTCTGACAACAGCATCTGCTGGAATTTGTTTACCTGATGATAGATGTAGGATGTCATCAATAACGACATCGGATACACCAATTTCTAATTCGCTACCATCACGCATAACAATCGCGGTTGGTGCAGTTAATAATGATAATTTATCAATGGTTTTTTTAGCTCTAATTTCTTGAATAATACCAATGGTAATGTTGGCTGTGATAACACCCATGAAAAAGAGTTGTGTAATTGCTGCTTTAACTGAGATTAACCATGCAGCAATACCAAAGTTTAAAAAATTAAAGAATGTAAAAATATTTGATGTAATAATGTTAGTAATCGATTTTGTTGATCCAGTATCTCCAATGTTAGCTAAACCTGCCATTTGGCGAAGTTCAACTTCTTCAGTAGATAAACCTTTTTCAATTTCAGGATTATATCTTTCAACAACGATATCATCTTTGGTTTTTACCCGAGATTTGAGATCGATAGCTTCTTCTGGTTCATCATCGAGCGGTACATGCAGCCCTAAAGGGTCACCCTGCATGGTAACGAGTTCCTCTTTGATGATGGTTTTCGGTCCCTTGGTCTTTTTAGGCTTTGGGGTATCTTTGACTTCCACATCTTCAATCAGTGCTTCTAAATCTTGATTTTGACTTGATTTACTGATTTTTTTGTCAACCGTTT
>JAVEQT010000102.1:0-4116 GCA_034007485.1 Acholeplasmataceae bacterium | reverse complement strand
TTAATCTCCTTTTATGTGATGTTCGCACATTCATTATAACACGGGATTGACCACTCTTTTTTATAGACAAAGAGCGTATATAAATAGATAAAAAAAGTAGGTCAAAAAATGAATTTTTGACACTACCAATAACTGTTCTGGGGGATTTTATGAAAAGAAGATATGTTAGAAAGCTTTTCAATACAAGAAAACCATATGATTTAGAGAAAAGTGAAGACCTTTTTATCAAGGCGATGCGTGAGAACGCCCTTTTTCATTATAGTCATTGTGAGGATTACAAAAGGATTTTAGATGATCATTCTTTTAATCCTAAGAAAATAGAAACGATGGAAGATCTTTATGAACTTCCTTTTATTCCTACGCTTTATTTCAAGCATCATGAAATGTTTTCTATGCCTTTATCAAGGATGCCTATTAAAGCAACCTCTTCAGGTACCTCAGGTATAAGAAGTAAAATAGGTCTTGACATAAGATCGTTATGGCGGGGATTGATGATGATTATCCGTCTTTTTAAGTATCACAAACTATGGTCAATAAGACCTGTGACATATATCATCTTTGGTTATGAACCACATAAGCATAATCAAGCAGGTATTGCTAAGACAGCTTATGGGTTTACCTATGTTGCTCCCGCAAAGAAAAGAATTTATGCCATTCGCTACACGAAAGATGGTTATCAAGTCGACCTTGAAAATATTAAACAAGCATTTCTCGATGCATCAAAGAAAAAAACACCCGTGAGAACAATTGGTTTTCCTGCATACACCTATTTCTTATTGAAAGACATGAAAGCTGAAGGTATTCAACTCAAACTTCCTAGAGGTTCGAAGATCACAGTTGGTGGTGGTTGGAAACAGTTCTATGCAGAAAAAGTTGATAAGAAAGATTTCTATCAGTTAGTTAAAGAAGTTTTAGGTGTTGATGAAAAGGATTGTATCGAATTCTTTGGTGCAGTTGAACATCCTGTTCTCTATACCGATTGCAGATATCATCACTTTCACATTCCGGCTTATGCAAGAGTTGTCATTCGTGATGTTGATACTTTAAAACCCATAAAACATGGACAGATGGGATTAGTGAATTTACTGACACCCATGGTAGATGCGACACCACTTTTATCTGTGATGACAGATGATTTAGGTATTCTACACGATGAAGGATGTCCCTGTGGCGAGACATCACCATGGCTTGAAATTATAGGTCGTGTCGGTATCAAAGATATTACAACATGTGCTGCTGGTGCAGAAGACATGTTAAAGAAGTAGGAGGCTACAATGATCTTATATCAAGGTGAAATCCTAGGAAATGAAAAACAAATCGATTTATTAAAAACACTCAAAACTGAATGTTATAACACCTTAAATCAGGGGGTTAAAATTCATACCATGGATGTGATCAACGCGTGTGATAAATTAGCTCAAAACGTTAAGACAGGTGCTTATGATGAACTGATTGTTCCATTACTAACTGAGTTTGATATACCCTATGATTACTTCGTTCAATCGATTCCCATGTTTGAAAAAGCATCACTCATTAAAAAAGTTGAAATCGAACTCGGTGTTGACTTTGAAAACTTAAGTGATTTAAATGAAGTTAATCAAAGAAAGATATACCCCTTAGGTATTCTATTTCATATCGCTGCTGGAAATGTCGATGTGCTTCCTGCATATTCAGTGATTGAAGGATTACTTGCTGGGAATATCAACATTTTAAAACTACCTTCTGGAGATCGTGGTGTATCTGTTAAGTTATTATCTGAGTTGATTACTATTGAGCCTAAACTTAAAGATTATATCTACGTCTTTGATGTCCCCTCAACTGAAGTGGATACATTGAAAATATTCGCTGATATCGCTGATGGCATTGTTGTTTGGGGTGGCGATTTAGCAGTTGATGCAGCACGTAAAATGGCATCAGTAACGACTAAGATTATTCCTTGGGGGCATAAACTTTCATTCGCTTATGCAACCCTAGATGCGAAAGATCAAGACCTAATTGATTTAGCACATCACATCGCTATGACAGATCAGGTGCTTTGTTCATCTTGTCAGGGTATCTTTGTTGATACGGATGACAGAAAGATGTTAGATGCCTTTGCAAAGCGTTTTTACGATATTCTACAAGAAGTGAATAAAAAGCATAAACCTGTATCGATTGGTATGCGAGGTAAAAATACGATTCAACACTATTATGAAAAATTAGAAATGCATCGCACACATAAGAGTATTTGGTCAGAAGGTGGCATCAGCGTGATGACATCAGATGATCATGAACTTGAACTATCCATGATGTTTCGTAATGTATGGGTTAAAGGATTAAAAAGAGAGGATATCATTAAAATATTGAAACCACATAAAAATCATTTACAGACCGTAGGACTGATGTGCTTAGACGAAGATAAAGCTGAACTTAAAGAAAAGCTTGCACATGCAGGACTCGTACGCATTACAAAATCATCAGATATGTCTCGTATGATTGTTGGTGAATCACACGATGGTATCTATGCGCTTAGAGAATATACAAGGATTGTAGAATCCATCAAATAAAACGAGGGGGATTAATCCCATTCAAATCGTACACCAAGTAAAGGAGAATACATGATGAAGAGAATGAGAATGTTTTTATTATTGTTTATCGTTTTATTCATGTTTTCAGGTTGTCAAATAACCGAAGAAACAGTAGAACCTACAGAGGAAGTCATAGAAACTACTGAAGAAACGCCCATCACCTTTGATAACACAACACTCGATGGTACATATCACTTGATTAAATCTGTTAGCAGACAAGTCAATAACGTCCTACACGAAAAAAAAGAAGAACCATTTACGTCTTATGAAGTAACCATTTCTGGAAATCAAATGACAGAAAGTTATACATTGGGATTACAATCTGTGTCTAACACCTACAATATTTTGATTAAAGACAATTCATTTACCATTGATGGTGATGATCGTAACTTTTATTTTAATATCGAAAAAGGACTTTTAGAAATTGTTTTTCCTAGTGGGGGAACTCCCTTTTTCTATATGGCTGTTTTAGGTAAAGATGTTAATATCGATTATAACTTAAAAACATACAGTGATTATTATATGCTGGAAGAAGTTCAAGGAATTCTTTTTGAGGGAACTTTCCCCAATTTGTATACCGTTCATTTGAATCATAAGACATATCATGAGTTTACACTTGATTTCACAGTAGAAGATCAAGTTACAGTGACGATATCTCCAAAAGATAAACCAGCGGAAACCCTATTTGGAACATATATTGGAACAGAAAGCATGTTATTACTCATATTTGATGATCGAGAAATGCTATTTTATATCGATGACGAAGGCTATTTGGTATACAGCGAAGAAGGCGTCTTATTTCCTACTGCATCTCAATTTAAAATTAGATTTTCACATCAAACGGATAAACAAAACCCAGAATATACCATCTATCCGCATCGAAACGATGATTACTCAAACTCCACATCTTTAAAAGATGAACTCGCAGTCAAATTAGATGAAAGATCACTTCTTTTTAATGAAAATTATTCCATCACAGAGTTTTATGTTAAAAGCTCCAGTGTTGTAGGATATGGTTATGGTGTTTATGGTGATGATATGATAATCTTAAACCGGCAACAAGCCATATGGTTAAAAAACTATCAAACATCTGATATTGGACTTATCATTAACGATGATTTCGTTATGGGCACACACGTATACGCGCCTTACCCTATATATGATGTGAGTTCACACTTAACATATGATTATCAACTCACCAAAAGAGATACTGATCACTATATCATCAAAGTATCACCCAATGCCTTCTATCAGAACCCTTTCTTATTTGTTCATTTAGATGAACTGATGTACAAAAAAAGTGAATTAATTGGTGATCTTTACATTGAAGTTTTACTCCTTGATGATATGATACAATATAACTTAAACAATGAACTTATGGAAACATTGGCTACTCTACAATTTCGATATGAAGACATCTTGAAATTTGATCAAGAATTAAATGATATTAAACAAGATATTGCTACTGAAATTGAAGCAGCGATTATTCCTATGAAATTAGGTGTGACATATCGTCTATTTAATGACATGATTCCCTACTATAATTATT
>JAVEQT010000025.1:0-19816 GCA_034007485.1 Acholeplasmataceae bacterium | reverse complement strand
ATAGTCTATGCTATAAAGATATGAAACAGATCCACAGTACATTATAAGTATATTAAATTAGACCGAAAGGAGTAAAGATTTAAATACGTCTTAAGTACTAACTTAATACATTATAAATCTTACATGAACATATGAATAAAGAACAAATCAAGAAGAATTTTTATGAGGCTGTCAACGGTGAATGGCTAGAAAAAGCAGTTATTCCAGGAGATCAACCTGCCATTTCAGCATTTTTAGAACTCCACCTAGGAATTGAAAAAACCTTAATGGATTTAACATCCAAGTGGGAAAAAGATCAAGCAGGATTAAATGATAATCTAAAAAAATTCATTAAGCTTTATCAAATGACAAAAGATTTTGATAAAAGAAATGAACTTGGAACAAAACCATTTGATATCATTCTAAACAAGATCAAATCATTAAATGGATTAAACGAACTCGATCAAGCATTCGCTGATTTAACGTTATCATCCATTGAAACACCTTTTGGATTTGCAGTGATGCAAGATTTTATGAACAGCAACAATCAAGTTTTATACTTTGGTGCTGCAGACCTTTTTTTACCTGACACGAGTTATTATAAGGATGAAAAGACAAAAGCCCAACTGATTGGTCTTTTTACTGCAACCACATCACAATTACTTACCTTATATGGATTTAGTAAAGAAGAAACAGAAGTGTTAATTCAGGAAGCTCTTGCATTTGATGCGCTTTTAGTACCCGTAACAAAGTCGAGTGTTGAAAAAGCAGACTACGTTAAAATGTATAACCCAGTAAGCAGTGAAGAAGTTAAAAAGCTTACACAAAACTTTGATGTTGTAGCAAACGCAGAAAAACTTGTCAAACAAACAGTCGATCAATTGATTGTGATGAATTTAGATTTCATCCATGCATTTGATACCATCATTTCAGAAGACAACTTCAATTACATGAAATCATGGATGATTGTCTCTAATGCACTTAAGTTTGCTTCGGATTTGACTGATGATATTCGTATCGCAGGTGGAGCATTTAGACGTGCACTATCTGGAACAAAAGAAGCTCAAAGCAAAGAAAAATTCGCATTCTATCAAGCGTATAATCGTTTTAGTCAAGTTGTTGGATTATATTATGGCGAAAACTTCTTTGGCCCAATAGCTAAACAAGATGTTAAAACAATGGTTCATGAAATGATTGGTGTTTATAAAGAACGCATCACAGATAATACATGGCTCAATGAAAAAACAAAAGAGAAAGCGATTAAAAAACTTTCAACATTAAATGTGCATGTGGGTTACCCAGATGAGTTACCTCCATATTATGATATGTTTGAAATTAAAGGCTATGAAAAGGGATCAGATCTCATTCAAGAAAAATTAGCTGTGTCAAAGATCATCAGTACATACGATTTTAATAAGTACCAAAAAGCACCTAACAAGAACATATGGGGTATGCCAGCAAGTATGGTTAATGCTTATTACAGTCCAACGAACAACCAAATTGTCTTCCCAGCTGCTATTCTTCAAAGACCCTATTACAGTCTAGATCAAACGCCATCAGAAAACTACGGTGGTATTGGTGCAGTTATGGCACATGAAATATCACATGCATTCGATAATAACGGTGCTAAGTTTGACGAAACTGGTTCACTTCTTAATTGGTGGACAGATGAAGATCTCAAAGCCTTTAATCAAAAAGCTAAAGATATGATTGCATTATTCGAAGGCGTTGAAACAGGATTCGGACCATGTAATGGTGAGTTAACAGTTTCTGAAAATATTGCAGATAGCGGCGGATTACGATGTGCACTTGAAGCTAGTAAAAAAGGTGGAAAACATCAATTTGATGAGTTTTTCCAAAACTGGGCACGTGTATGGCGTAACAAGGGCTCCATTGAGTATAGTCAATTACTCCTTCGAGTAGATGTTCATGGACCATCCATTTTAAGAGCAAATATGCAACTGAGTAATTTGCCAGAGTTCCAAGAGTTTTATCACATCAGTGAGGAAGATCAAATGTATCTATCTAAAGATAAGATGGTTAGTATTTGGTAATATCAACTAATATATTTAAAACAGCACATTCTGAGATGAATTAGATCGATGTGCTGTTTTTATTATCTTTAATGAGGATTGTTATCGGGTTATGATGGTGCTATAATGAAGTTATAAGATATTTGGGGCGGGGAAAATGAAAGATCCATTAATTACAAAAAATGGTCAAATTAATATGAAAAAAGCATTGCTATATGCGATTCTTTTTTCATTAACTATCTCCTTTTTTGTCAAATGGATTGATGAATCACATCCCATCATCACGCGATCAACGCCATATTTAATAATCGTTGTCATAGCAAGTGCATTCATACAAGTATTCATGTTGGTGGGAAAAGAAGTTAAAAAAATCTATTCTTTGATTTGTAGGTTTAAAATCTGGATAACCACTAAGTTACAACCACAACAAAACTATTCAAAAAACCATACGACGGATGTTTATTATACAAAAATACAAAAGTTCAATCATGCAAGTCGATTGAGCTGTGTTTTACGCTGTTGATTCTTTCTATGGAGTAAATCATTTAACCATAGAAAGGATGAAAAATATGAAATTAAACTTTGTTGATCAATACAAAGCTATTTTTGATTTAGAAAAGAATCATTGTCTGTATGATGCTAACCCTTATAAAATGCGTCAGATTATTGAATTTATCATCATATTTATTTTCGCTGCAACTCTGATCGGTTGGATATTTAATCTATTAAGCAACTTCAATTATATCTTCATCATGATCAATGCTATATGCATCATAGCCTACACCATGTATAGTATAAGCTCAACGATACCATTACATGAAAACGAGCAAATGCCATATTCACTTTTATCTATTGTCTTAGTTGATGTCAGCTGTACACTTTCTTCAATCGTGATCTGGCAGGTTTTAATCTATGTGCTCTACCTTGAATTTACAGGATCATTAGTGATTCTAGTGCTGTTCATGATTGTTTCACTTGTCTTAGTCAGTGTTACATTTGTGGCATCACTTGAAGATGAATTTTTCATGATAAGAAGTTTTTTTAGAGGTATAAGTTTTACAGCAATACAGATTGTTATCATTTTACTTAATCCTATCAATGATTTGATATCCAATTTTCTATTATCCTTGTTAGTTGTCATCGGATATATCGTGATGATTCAATTGAAAAATAAGAAGTTAATCATCAAGAAGGTCTTTTTAGGTCTATTTCACTTTTTACTGATATTCGGATTATATCTTTTGCCATTTATAATTATCAACAAAGAGTATGATCATTTCTTTAAGTATGATATATCTAGTGACGATAATACATTGATTGATTTAAACAGGGTAGAAACTCCTTATTTGCGTGATACACATTCATATTGGAATGTATACAAAAGGGATGACAAATATCTCATACAAGAACATCGGATATCTACAACTAGCGGTATGGTCATCGAGACATTTGTCAATATCTATGATAAACAAGGAAATCATATGCAACGCATCAAAGCTCCATTCCCTTATTTTCAAGTTGTTGACTCACAGGATGATTTTTACATAAGTATTAATACAACAGAAGTCAGTTTAGCCTCTGGATCTCATATTGATGACAGCGGCGAGTTAATGAGTTTCTTATATCGATTAACAGATCAATTCACATTTGAGAAAATTTTGCAAATCCCATCTGAAGAGCACTTCAATCTAGTTTATGAAAAAGATCAAGGTTTCTATTTATTTCACGACAGCAACGTAGCATATTATAATACCATTACTGATCAACTTGAATGGAAAGACATGACAAAACTAGAAGATGTTTTTATAGATGAGGATTATTACTACATTGTTGAAAATAATCAAGCATATACAAATATGTTTAGAGCAATCAATCATCCATTAAACTATCTACCATTTTGGAATCAGAAAATTTATGCATATCACGATGGTTATGCCCTTAGTTTTTCAGGCGAATACTACAATCATAATATCGTATTAATCGATGTAGAAAGTCAACGTGTCATTTCAGCATCGGAATTACCATATCTTGCTAGAGACATAAAAAGACTTGATCGTGAAAACTCACTTGTATTTTTTTATGAATCACTGATTTATGATGTGCAGAAAAATAAAACATTTGAGCTATATGAGCCATATACCAAACAGTTTTTTCAGCAAGAAAATATGATGATCACCAAACAAACAGGTTTATCGATATATATCGAGGACTTGGATGAGGGTTATAAGCTAAATCAAGTGGTAAATACACAGAGATTTGGAAGTGAAGTATACGTGATTGTTGGAATGCTTTATTTAATGGTTTTTGGCCTTATTAATAGTTTTCATAGTAAAGATAAGTATTGATATGCTTATCTTAATCAAACATATAAGGGGAAGATTATGAAAAAGTTGGTTATTATATTTTTAGTATTGATGCTTGCAGGATGTAGCAGAATGAATTCTGTTGAAAATGATCTCGAAAAGAACGGATACTCAGTTGAATTATCAGAAAACGCATATGAGGGTGTAGATCAAGAATATAAAGTATATGACGAAGATGTACATTTTGCAGCGTATATTTTAGAGTTTGAAACTGAAAAAGATGCTCAAAATCATTATGATGAAGTTGGGTACGATGACTTAGTTGATAATCCTAAATCAAGCCAAATCTTCGTTGTCTATAAAAATCTTATCATTCCATTCATCGATGAAGAAGTTTATAAGATTATCACTGGTGAAGTATACGAACTATCAGTTAATTGACAAATAGTCTTATGATGAAGTGTGAATAGAAGGGGTTAAATATGAAAAAATTATATATGTTTATCATTTTGGTACTAACGCCATTTTTAACATCATGTGTTTCCAAAGAGGAAACTGTTCAATTTGATTCTTTTTTAGTAGGAAATTCAGAATTAGTCGATGAGTTAAAACTGAATGATGCGTTGTTCGCCTTTGAATGGTGGATCTTAGATGATGTTAACCACCAGTTTATCTATATTTGGGATAATCAATTACGAAGAGATCTCTATGATGAAATCACCGATATGTTATTGAATATGGATGTTGATCGCAAACATGTTGACACATATCAAGTTTTACAATTAGAAGACAGTTCGACTCTTGATCTGCTTATGAATGGCGATGTCATTCATACGTTTGGTTTTTCAGAACTCACAAGATCGGTTATGCTTTCTCTATTTCCCTCAACATTTAATATCAACTCAGCTGACTTTTATCAGCAATTAGTTTTGATAGCAATTAGATTAGAAACACTTGAAATGTTGGGTGATACTGAAGTGATATGCCTCAAAACGGAAACCAAGCTGGAACTCACGCTTTCAGATTATGAGCAAGATGTTGTCCATCATGTTTATGATGTCGATACATTAATGACAATTACCACTTGAGAAAAGTTTTACTTATGAACATATAAAACTAAATAATATTCAATTTAAACAGAGAAATGAGTGGAAATATTTGGCTGGTTTACATATAGTCAGGTAAGATACACATGTTAATATTATATGAGAATGGAACGCGAGAGGATGAATATTTACAACAATATAGCTGTTAACTATGCTTTCGTTTTAGTTATGAATCATGCGGGTTAATTCAATGTAATTGGATTAATCAAGAAAAAAACCGATAATTGTATCAATGGGATATAGAGTGGGCACTCTTAAGGAGAGTCCACTTTTTGTTATGAATTATGTGAATCTTAAAAATAAAAATTTTGTTCTTTACATATGATGTCAATTCATGTATCCTATGATAGTGAGTACTAACACTAAAAAGGAGAATATAATGAAAAAACTAACATCACTCATCATGAAATACCCAGTTAAAACACTTATTATCACGTTTGCCGTAATGGTTGGGTTAATTACTGGTGCGACTCAAATCAAATTAAAAACAGGAAATGATACATTGATATCAGATGAGACATCGATCTATCAGGACAATGAAGCCTATCAAAATGAATTTGGAAAAGATCCCATCATTTTAATCTTTGATCAAGAGACGATGTATGACTCGTCAACACTATTGCTGATGAATAAGATGCAAGAAGATATCAAAAATCTTGATGGAGTTTTTGCTATCAATAGTCCTGTAACAATTATTGATCAAGTCAGTCAAACGCTTTATGAGCAAACTGAAAATGGTTTAAGCGTAATGGCTGAGGGATTAAAGACACTAGCATTTCAATTGGATCAGCTTTCATCACAAATGGTATCTGAGAACCCTTCAGAACTGCCAGACCTAGAAACGATTTCAACAAGTTTAAGTCAATTGGTTACTGCACAAAATCAACTAAATACCGGTTTGATCAATATCTTTAGCATATTAGATCTATTAAATGTAGCAGTTGTAGAACTTAAGAATGATTTAAATGATTTGAAAACACAAATCAAGGAGGATCCGTTATTAGTAGAAGAATTAGAACTAACAGAAAAAACAATAACAAATGCAGAAACTTTAAATCAAAATATTTCTCAACTTTTAATGCAAAGTACCCTTTCATCCATCCCAGAACAAACCAGTATCGCATTAAGTCAATTAATGCTAACACTTGTTGGTCTTTCAGAAACTTTAAATACACAACTTGAATCAATGCAAACATTGTCTACAGCACTACACACAATGAGCGTTAATTTAGGGAATATTGGAACAAATTTGACACAAATATCGACACATTTCAATAGTTTTGAACCCAGTTTTCCTACATCACCTGATACACTTCACATGATGATTTATGATGAATCTAGTCAGGTTAAAAGTATGTTTAGTAGTTTTGTAGTGAATGATGAACAACTGCGTATGGTTATCATCTTAGATGGAAACGTTACGGATCAGCAAATTGATGCAATTTATGAAACACTTATGATCCGACTAAAACAAGAAAACAGTGAAGATATAGTCCTAATTTCTGGCAAACCCATTTTAGATCGTTCAATCAAATCTTCGATGATGGATAGCATGAAGTTTATGATGGTATCAGCTATTGTCATTATGATTATCATCTTATTATTGATTTATAAAGTACGTATGAGATTATTACCTATTGTTATGATTTTATTTGCAGTGGTTGCTACCATAGGGATGATGGGGTGGCTATCCATTGGATTAACCATGGTTTCTATGGCTGTATTTCCTGTTCTTATCGGATTAGGCATAGATTATTTTATACAATTTCAAACACGATACGAAGAGGAAAGAGGTTAAATTATGAAATACAATAAAGCTTTATTAATAACTGTTAAAAAAATGGTGCCAGCTGTGTTAATTGCGATGATTTCAACAGGCTTAGGATTACTCAGTTTATATCGTTCGAAAGTACCTATGATTAATGATTTTGGAGCTATGTTAACACTAGGCATAGTGATTGCTTTTATTATTGGTGTTTTTATCTTTATTCCTTTTCTTTATATTAGAGACAAACATTTCCCTAAACCAGAAAAGCAAAAGCAATTAAAAGCTTTAAAACCTAACCGTTTTATATCCGGTTTAGTAGGAATCGTTTTAAAGTTTAAATTTGTTATTTTAAGTCTAGCGATTATACTAGCCGTTGTTGGTATATATGTTGATCAAGATGCTGAAGCAGAAACAAACCTTGAGAATTTTATGCCACAAGACAGTGAAGCATTAGCCGATATTAAAACACTTAGAGATACGATTGGTTCAACAGAGCAAATATCGATTATTATTGAAGATACAAGTATTTTGTCTATCGGAAACTTAGAATTGCTTCAAGACATCGAGAATTTAATGATTACATCATATGAAGAAAGTATCATTGAGATATCATCACTGCTTAGTTTGTTTCAAATGATGGGAATATCTAATCTGAATATGATTAATGAAGCAACGATAGAAACAATGCCAATGGATCAAAGAAAGCTCTTCATTAATGATACATACACCAAAACAGTTATCAATGTGTCTATAGTTGATATGAATGATGATCAATTTAGTTACTTCATCGATAATCTAGAAAAAGAGATTAAATTAATTGATACGAATGCAAAAGTATCGATTACAGGACAATCTATTATTGATAGTGAGATGATGAAGGCATTAACAACTGGTCGATACGAGATTACATTGATAGGTTTAGCCTTAATTTTCATTAGTTTATTGATCATCTATAAATCATTTTACAGGGCAATGCTACCAATTATTCCTATTATAATCATCGTTGGGTGGAGTGGTGGTATTATGGCACTATTTGGTATTAGTTATACACCACTCACTGCAACATTAGGAGCATTAATTATGGGAATAGGAACTGAATTCACCATATTGATTACAGAACGTTTTGAAGAGGAAAAACTAAAAACAAATGATCGACAAGAAGCAATCAAAAATGCTCTATCAAGAATGGCGAATCCCATCTTGGTATCTGCCTTAACCACTATGGGAGGATTTAGCGCACTCATCTTTTCTGATTTCGTTATTTTATCGAATTTTGGTATAATGACATTAGTTAATTTATCATTAGCCTTGCTATCAACAATTGTAGTTTTACCGACAATATTAGCAATAACATTTACGAGAGATGTGAAGGTGTTAGAACCGTTAACTTCTTCATAAGAAAGATGGTGGAGCTTTGAAAGAAAAAAAAGACTGCATCATAGAGGCAAGCTTTGTTGTCTTTTCAGAAAAGGGATATGATGCCGCAACCACTTTAGAGATTTCCAAAAGAGCGAATGTTTCTGAAATGACATTATTTCGTCATTTTCAAACGAAAAAAAACCTATTCTTGATTACAGTTAAACATGCAGTGGGGGAATCAATGGGTGATGATTCATTGATTGATATCAATCAAGATATTAGAGATTTTATTAAAACACTTACGCATGAAAAATTGCTAATGATTTCAATACATCATACGCTTATTAAAATGTTGATCAGAGAAACATTAGCACATACGTTACCGCAAGAATTAGAATTTACAAAAATTATCTATCAACAAGTCATTCAAAAAATTTCACGGTATGTTTCTTATCATCAATTAAATGTAGATGCTATATCATTTGCTGAAATTGTTGTGGGTTTATTATTGAGATATGCCATCATGGAAGAACAACCCATGTATCATTTGTTAGATGATGATGAACAAAATAAATACTTATCTAGCTACTTAAACATATTGAATATATAAAGCACAGACATGTAGCATATACTTAGCAACCGATTAAGATATCTCTTTGATTTTCTAAAGAGATATTTTTTGTGTATTATGGTAGGCAGTGCTTCATTAAAAATGGTAAAATTGTCATGCAAAATCATAAGTCATCGATATGTTAGATGTGTTAAGGAGGCATTTTATGTCAAACAATAAAATTATTAATGTTTGGTCAGGGGTATCTATATTAGCAGGTATCATGATTGGATCTGGTATTTTCTTTCTGGGATTCCAAATTTTAGATCGATCTTATCAATCGCTTCCCCTATCAATCCTCGCTTGGATTGTAGGTGGACTCATTACATTGTTTTCAGGGTTATCTTATGCTGAACTCGGGACACTATTTCCTGAAAACGGTGGGTACTATGTTTATTTGAAAAAAGCATATGGACATCGAGTTGCGTTTTTATCAGGTTTTATGAATTTAGTATTATCATCTTCAGGAAGTATTGCTTTATTAGCTATTTTGTTTAGCCAAATCTTATCCAATATATTTCCTGCATTAGGACCATGGATAAGTTTAGTTGCGTTTTTTGCTATAGCATTGCTTACAGTTATAAACTATTGTGGTCTAAAATTAGGAACAATGGTTCAAATAGTTTTCATGGCAGCTAAGATGATACCAATTGTTATGATTATTGTGAGGGGGTTAATTGTAGGTAAACAACAAATTGTATTAACGTCATTGTTAGAAGGAAAATCGTTCTTTCAAATCTTAGTAGCATTTGGTTTTGCTGTCGTAGGTACCTTATGGGCTTATGAAGGTTGGACTAATCTAAATGCCATCACAGGACATATGAAAGATGCTAAAAAAGACTTACCTAAATCTTTATCCATAGCGACGCTTGGTGTTATGGCAATCTATGTATTATTTATCATATCGTTATATCGTTTGGTTGCATATTCAGATTTACTTACCTCAACCTACGGATGGTTTATTTTTAATGCAGCTTATGTATTATTTGGAAATGCTGGCCAACTTATTATTATGATTTCAGTTGCCATCTCAGTTTTTGGTGCCCTTAATGGCAGTATTTTGGTATTTCCAAGAGTCTATCAAAAAATGGCACAAGATGGTATGTTCTTTAAGCAAGTGGCTAAAGAACATAAAAAATATCAAACACCTTATATTGCTCTCATTCTTTCAGCGCTTTTCGCAAGTATTCTCGTTGCATTAGAATTCTTGATTACATCCATCAGTGTTGAATCTCTATTGACGTTTGTTGTGTTTGCAGGACTTATTTTTAACACACTCATTTTTATATCCCTCTTTAAGTTTAGAAAAACACATCCTATCACAGAGTATCCTCGTTATCAGGTTTGGGGATATCCTTATGTTCCTGGATTAGCTATTTTCGGGTTACTGATGTTATTAATAGCGACACTTATTGAAAGTTTTGTTCCATCGATGATAGGTATTGGTGTTCTGATTGTAGGTTACTTTATGTATACTTTTTTCGATAAGAAACTTAAAAACAAGATCGTTGATTAATAGATAACTGTAAAGTTTAGAATGATTTCAATTTATGACATGGTAAAATGATGATAAAGGACGTGATCTTAATGAGTAAAAGAGTCATGTATGGTCTCATCATCGGCGCAATACTTGGTATCTTTTGTATTGTTGGTGCATCACTGCGTATGCCTGGTGAATTAAGTACAAGTTATGTATTTTCTTTTTGGTTTAATAGACTTTTGATGGGTTTAGTCATTGGACTATTTTCAAGGCCTAAAAACATTAAAATAGGTTTACTTCGAGGTGTTTTTCTTGGTGCATTTGTCTCATTTGCTTTCTATAGTGCAACTGAATTTAAAGATCTCATGGGATTTTTAGCAGGTGTCGTTTACGGTATCATTATTGAAACAGTTCTCTTTTACACCCTTAAAGATTCTAAGACAACCACATAAGACATTTCATTTTTTTCAGATAGAACAAAGGCTCGTATGATATCATAAAAACAAGAGGTGATGAATCATGTCAAAACCAAAGAACCAAATGCGCTACTTAAATGTGAATCGCTATTTACTTAACAAGCAATCCAATGTAAGTGAAAACGTTGAAGAATTAGAACAAAAAGTACAAGATATTTTAAAACAAAAAATATCAGGTCTCAGTTTTAGTCCATATCTTGAAGGACAAGATCCCAGTGTCAAATCACTTATCTCTGAACAACAGATTGCTGACAGATTAGAGATTATTCGACCTTATACACACTGGATTAGAACTTTTTCAACGACCAATGGTAATGAAGAGGTTCCAAGAATCGCACATGAAAAATCACTTAAAACCTTAGTTGGAGCATGGCTTGACAGTGACCTAGAAAATAATGAAATAGAGATTAACAATGTCATTAGAATCGCTAAAGAAGGACATGCAGATATGATTGCTATTGGCAATGAGGTATTACTTAGAGAAGATTTAGAAATCGAACAGCTGATTGATTATATCGAGCGTGTTAAAAAGGAAGTACCCAACGTACCTGTAGGCTATGTGGATGCATATTATATGTTTGTCAATTATCCAGAAATTGTCGATCACTGCGATGTTTTATTTGCAAACTGCTATCCCTTTTGGGAACATTGTGCACTTGAAATTTCAGTTGAGTATATGAAGAAAATGTATGATCTTGTTTTACAAAACGCCAAAGGGAAACCCATTGTTATCAGTGAAACTGGATGGCCGACAAAGGGCGAACAATATGGCGCAGCTATGCCATCTTACGCTAATGCAATGCGCTATTTCATTAACACGTTTGAGTGGGCAAACAAAGAAAATATACACCTGTTTTACTTCTCATCTTTTGACGAAGTGTGGAAGATCAATCATGAAGGGGAATACGGTGCCTATTGGGGTTTATGGGATAAGGATGGTCATTTTAAATTTCATAAAGGACATAAAGAATAGACAACCTTAAGATAACTCGAGGTTAATAAATGAAAATAGAAAACGCTATAAAACTTAACAAACAATTGATACAAGGTATAAGAATTTCCATCCTTGTTCTTTTTGTTCTTGCAGTTTTAATTCCCATCGTTACAGGAAGTTTTGATCAATTAAGTCAAAGTTCTTCATTAGAGAAAGTTTTGGCAATTACCGGATTATTTATTCTATTTATTGCTACAGTATGGGTCCAATTTGATTTATTAAAAGGATCTCTTTTGGGTCTTCTAGTCATTCTCTCTTTTGATATCTTTCATATATTGAATTATGAGACACTTTCACCTAATTTGATAACCCATCTCTACATGATAGCAACAGTAGCAGCCATCTCATTTCATTTTTTCAGTAAAATCATCAGCGATAAAGAACATGATTTACTCGCTTTGACTAAAAACTATGAACATTTAGAACGCAGTCATGAAATAACAAAAGCGATGATGGGTGTTACACCACACATGTTATTAAATGACGATCTCAATAAACTTTTACAAAACATTTTAGAGATTGCCGTAGACTTAGTTCCTAATTCTGAATCAGGAAGTATTATAGTAAAAAAAGATGATAATCATATGGAGTTTCTTGCTGCAGTAGGTTACGATTTATCCCTTTTAAAACAGATTAACTTACGCTTTGAAGACACATATCAATACCGCCTTCAAACATTTTTTGAACCGACAGTCATTTCAGATCTCAAAACGTTCAATGAAGCTAATCCTGACCGAAATGTCAATCAAGAATTTATCGATAGAGAAACTGTTATAGCTGCTTCAGTATTAACCTGCGGCATCATGTTTGAAGATCAAATATATGGATTTATAAATCTTGACAACATGGAAAACCAAGATGCTTTTGACGAACAAGATAAACTCTTGATTAAGCATTTGGCATCCCAAATTGAAATTGCACTAAACAATCACCATCTTGTCGAAAAGATTTATAGATTATCACAGTATGATTCATTAACGGGTATATATTCACGTGATTATTACGATAAGATCATTGAATCATACACTTCGGACTCAAATGTTACATTTAGTTTTGCTATGCTGGATTTAAATGATTTAAAGAAAATCAATGATACCTATGGACATTTTGTGGGTGATCAATACATCGTTCATTTTATAAAAACAATACAATATTGTCTGACATCTAAAGATTCTATTTATCGTACAGGTGGCGATGAGTTTGCAATTATCATGCTGGACACAAAACTTCATGAGGGGTTAAAAAATATAGAAACTATTAGAGAACATGTCAATCACACACCATTTATCATTGATGAGAAACCCATTATTATTGATTTTGGCTCCGGTGTTGCGCACTATAAAGATGATCATGAAGATATTCAAATGGTCATCAGATTAGCAGACAGACGTATGTATCAAGATAAAAAAGAACGTAAATAATTCGATTCATTTTGAGGGGGGAAAACTATATGAAAAAAGGCATCATCATTGTATTTATCATGATGTTATTGACGATTACAGGTTGCTCTAAATATTCAAGTTTGAGTTACCATGATGAACGATTGTTAAAAAAACAAGGTTATCTTGTAGAACCGTTAACTTATGATAATGTGTCTTTTGGCGTAGAGATTACGAACATAGTCATCAATGTGCCTTGTCGACAAATCCAATTTGACTACAATATAACCAGTCATTACATAACAAATCGTTATTTTTTTGCAATTACATATGAGCACCAAGAGCGTCGGTTATTCCATCCAGTTTCTGAGATTAACTTCAAGTTGAACGATCATTATATACTAGATTTATATTATGATAAAGATAACCCTACGGGATATGTTGATATTGAAATGAGGATATACACCAGTTCATCAACAACAATGGGTAAAATACCAAACACGTTATCAGCTGGTTTTCGCTATTATGTTCATGATATTTTAGATAGACAGTCTTTTGAATATGATCGGATGTATGCTGAAGATCTAGAAAGTTCAGTTATCGATTTGTATGATGTGTCTGTTATGATACTGATTGATGATCCTCATGAAATCGTACATTCAGCTAAATTTATTTTAATTGATGCAACCAATAATGATATAGTCATTGATGAGGTCGAATTAGAAATAACACCTCGAATGAGACGAGATTCAAAAATCATTATTGAACGCTACATTGCTTTTACAGGTTTAGAAAGGAATATTCGCTATCAAATAAAGCTGTATGTTTCCGGTGACGATGGTGTCTATCAATTTCGAAATACATATCTAGATTCCACATATATCTTAGTTGAGGATTCATCATGGACATAAAAAAAGAAAATGAAAAATTAATCAAGTTTTGGAATCTTCAATTTGAAAAAGTTGAACCTTTTAAAATCACGCATAGCGATATTGACATCAATCAAGATTTCAATCGTTTACTAAAATATATAGGTGATAACTCAACGCGTGTTATTGACTTAGGATGTGGATGGGGTTATGGCCTTCTAACTGCGAAATTATTAGGCACCACACTTGAAGAAGGGATAGGCATTGATCCCTCAGCACATGCTATTCATGTTTTCAACACGTCATGTGAGATGTCAGAAATTAAAGGTTTAAAAGGAATAGTTGGAACACATGAACTATTAAACCAATTTAATGATTCACACATCGATGGCTTGATTTGCTCAAATGTTTTAGATGTTGTACCTTATGAAACAAGTATAGAAATCATTGAACAGATCATAAGAGTCTTAAAACCAAAGGGTTTATGTCTATTAAAGTTTAATTTTTATTTAACAGATGAAATCATTGCTCGAATCAAAATGGAGAATGTTGCTACCAATACGTATACGATAAATGGCATCATTAGAGGTCTTAACTACACAACAGATGAATGGATTAAAAGGTTTCCCCAATTTGAAGTTATTGAGATAGCTGAGTATGAAAGGATTCCACAAGGCCCTAAAGATCGATTAGTGTTGCTAAAAAAGCATTCGTGATATACATCAATCAAAAGCTCCTCATGAAGAAAATGTTGAGCTTTTTTTCATTTTTAAACGTAAATTATTAGTGAAATAGGATACATTGCTTCGAGTTGTCTAAATTATTATGTTATAATAAATTAGGCGAAAATTGAAGTTATTTTGGCTATGAGGTTTTTATGAAGAAATTTTTCACCAGTAAAAAATTTATCGTTGAAGTGCTATTACTGATCCTTGTGGTTAGTAATTTTGGTATTTCTTTTGCATATTGGGCAAGCACAATTAACGGTAATCAAGCTGGATCTTCATCTTCAGTTCAAATTGGCGAATGGGATTTTACTGATGTTGAACTCGAACTAGAAATTTCAACATTTAGAAGTAATCATGCTATAGTTCTTGCGTTAACAACAGGTACTGTAACCGTCACTGATAAGTCTGCCGTAGAAGCTGCATTATCTGCTTATGGCTTATTAAGTGAAGCTGCAAAAGATGAACTTGTTGCTGAAGAAAGTTTGCTCCTTAGTTTATTAACGCAAATTATTGCATTAGAAAATAGTGAATTTTTAGATTTTGAAGCGTACCCTTACGATTCTGGATTAACCGGTACAGTCGTTATGAATGCTAGAACATGGTATGCCAACGACGTATATATTTCAAATGATCCAAGCTATGATGTTTGGCGAGATACAAGATCACTCGCTTTAAGATCAACAGCTTATTTTGAATCACAAGATCTTTTCATCAATGGTGTTGATAAAATTACACTTTATCATGGTGCGCTTAATTTTAACAATGGTGCAAGCTTTGCATTTAAGATTGAGTATGAACTACAATCTAATCCAGGTGTATGGGTGACATTGCAAGATGGTGGAATAGATCTCATCATCGATGTGATTAGCGGAAACCCAATGACGTATTCAGAAATCAATGTCAACATAACAGAAGCACTCAATATACGTTTTACACCAGTAATTAGCACAACAACAGACTATATCAATTTAGATGATATTCGTATCTTTGAGCATGTGGTCTCAAGTAACCTTGAAGCAACCACGTTTAGAACAATTTACGCTGGCGCTCTTGCGTTAACTGTTGGAACAGTAGAAATCAGCGATAAGCCAGCTGTTGAAGCAGCGTTAACCGCGTACGATTTATTAAGCATTGATGCTCAAACTGAGTTATCAATTGAAAAAGCATTATTAGACAGTTTACTTGTTGAGATCACTGTACAAGAAGATATTTTAGAAGCAACAGCAGCAGTATCATTTGCTGAAGATACATATGTACAAGCCGATCTTGATCAAGCACAACTCCTTGTTACTGCATTACCTGATGGTGCAGAAAAAGCAGCGTTACAAAATCGAATTAACGATCTACAAATAACGATTAACACTGCAGCAACTTTCAGAAGTGATTATGCAGCAACATTAGCATTGACGATATTAAATGTTCAAACAACAGACAAACCTGCAGTTGATGCAGCTCTTGCAGCTTATAACTTATTGAGTGAAGATGCAAAAGAAGCATTAACTGTTGAAAAGTTGCATTTGGATAGTTTACTAGCAGAAATCAATACACAAATACCAACCGAAACACAAGTAACAGAATTCTTAAATGCACATGCAACTGCTTTAACATTAACGGTGGGAACAGTCACCGTTGCAGATCAATCTATCGTTCAATTAGCATTAGATGCATATAACTTATTGAGTACAGCTGCTCAAGCTGAATTAACTGTTGAAAAAGCATTATTAGATAGTTTAATTGCTGAAATATTCGAACAACAAGCTATCTTAGAAGCAACAACAGCTGTTCTTCTTGCAGAAAGCAGTTTATTGCAATCTGATGTCGATGAAGCACAACTTTTAGTTGATGCCCTTATTGATGGTGTGATAAAGACAGATTTACAAGATCGTATTGATACTGTTCAATCCATCATTACTGAAATTGTTGATTTTAGAGTTGATCATGCATCCACATTATTATTATCTGTATCAACTGTAAGTGTTACGGATAAAACAGCAGTTGAATCTGCTCTAGCGGCATTTGGCTTATTAAGTGATACCGCTAAGACAGAACTAGCAGCAGAAGAAACCTTATTATTAAGTCTATTAACGGAAATCATTGCATTTGAAAACAGTGAATTCTTAGACTTTGAAGCATATGTGTATGATGCGTTATATACAGGTACGATTGTGATGAACTCAAGAACCTGGTATGCAAATAACTTAGCCATTTCGAACAGCCCATCTTATGATGTTTGGAGAGATACAAGATCTCTAGCATTGAAGACAGGATCATACTTTGCTTCTCAAGATTATTTCATGAATGGTATTGATAAGATTACACTTTACCATGGTGCACTCAACTATAACAATGGAACAAGCTTTGCATTCAAGGTTGAATACGCATTACAATCGAATCCAAGTGTATGGTTAACTGTACAAGAAGGTGGCTCAGATCTGATTATTGATGTGATTTCAGGTGATCCAATGACTTTCGCTGAAATTAACGTATCCATTACTGAAGCTATCAACATTAGATTTACACCTGTTATTGGAAATACTACAGATTACATCAACTTAGATGATATACGTATTTATGAGAATGTTGTTTCAAGTGAACTTGAAGCGACAACCTTTAGAACGGTATATCAAGGTGTGTTAGCCTTGACTGTCGGTACGGTTAATCTCAGTCATAAAGATGCTGTGCTATCAGCACTATCTTCATATGATTTATTGAGCACAGCAGCACAAACAGATCTCACGACAGAAAAGGCATTACTTGATACTTTACTTGTTGAAATCTTAGCACAAGAAACTATTTTAGAAGCGACTGATGCAGTTGTTGTTGCTGAAACAAGCAAACTTCAAACCGATGTTGATGCTGCACAAATTTTAGTAACAGCACTACCTAACGGTACGATTAAGACAGATTTACAAAATCGACTGGATGTTGTTCAAAATATTATTACGACAGTTTCAACGTATCAATCAACATATGCAACTGTTTTAGCACTTACTGTAGAAACCGTACAAACAACAGATAAAACTGCTGTAGAACAAGCAATTGCAGCTTATGATGCTTTAAGTGAACCGGTTAAATCTGAGTTAACATCAGAGTATACGCTCTTGTTAAGTCTTTTAGTTGAAATTAACAATCAGTTACCTACAGCAACTCAAGTTCAAGAGTTTAGAGATAATCATGCGGTTGTATTAGCGTTAACAACAGTCACTGTAAATATCTCAGATCGTTTGGGTGTAGAAGCAGCACTAACTGCATATGCACTTTTAAGTGAAGCAGCGAAGACAGAGCTTCTTAGTGAAAAAGCGCTTCTCGATAGTCTACTTGAAAGAATTGTTGAACTCGAAGCTACAGCACTTGTTGTTATCGCTGAAAACAGCAATCTACAAGTAGATCATGATGCAGCATTAATCACAGTAAATGCTTTACCAAATGGTTTAGTTAAGACAGATTTATTAGATCGACTCGTTGTTGTACAACAAACCATTGATGCCATGGCAGCAGCTTCTGTGGATAGTTTAATTACAGCTCTACCAAGTTCTGGAAGTCTCTTGTTAACAGATGAAGCTCAAGTCGTAGCAGCAAGATCAGCATTTGAAGCATTGACTGTAAACCAAAAAGCACTTGTTGTCAATGAAGCCTTATTGATCTCAGCAGAAGCTGAACTTATTGCTTTAGCAGCAGCTACACAAGCTGTGATTACAGCAGAAGGAAGTATTCTACAAGCAGATGTTGATACTGCTCAAGCATTAGTCACTGCACTTTCCAATGGAGCTCCTAAGACCGATTTACAAAATAGATTAAATGCAGTACAAGATATCATCGATGTACAACAAGCACAAACCATTATCAACAATTATTTTGCATCCAACCTTGTTGTTGTTTCAAATTTGAACAACAATTCGATCAAACAAACAGCCTTCTTAGCGAAAGCTAATGAAATCGTTAGTGGGTTAGGTGTATCGATTACAGTTACGAATTCGCAGCGTGTTACTAGAAGTAATTCCATTTACACGATTACAGTTTCAAAGAATGCTGCTTCAGTATCATTTACTGTCAGCGTCAATTTCACAAGATAATTTATGAAAAGTCCAGTTGTAATTTAACTGGGCTTTTTCAATATCAGGAGTTAGATGGATGTTTCGTGCTAAAATAGAGTTAGTCAATACATTGGAGGTAGTAAATTACATGAAGAAAGTTCTTAAGTTTGAATATGAAGGCAAAGAAGGTTTTTAAGTGTTGTTGAAAAATCAAATAAGTATTATGCACTTGTTCATAAAGAAACACCTAAGGTCAAAGATATACAACAGACACATATATTAAATGTTTCATATGAGTTGAAACAACCGCAGTACAAAGAAGTGAATGCTAACGTTTTGTTTGATGAAACGTTAACAAAATGGGTTTTTGATGAATTAGAAAAAGAAAAAAACCTTTACTTTAAAGTGTTAGATGATAGTTTATGTGTGATTGAGATTGACAAAGAATAACGATCAAAGCGAATGAACAAACCTCCACTTTAACGAAGCGGGGGTTTTTATCTAATCGTTTCAGAAAACTCCCTCTTCAAAGGATTAAGTGGGAGATGAATGAACCCCACTTTAACCACTTTAAAATCCATTTAAACAATTGTCTTTTTCTTATGAATGTATGCTATAATATGTGTATAGGTCGTCGTATATTAAATGGGGTGGTTAAGATGAAATTAGATAATAATAATCATTCAGTGTTCAAGATG
>JAVEQT010000101.1:0-4169 GCA_034007485.1 Acholeplasmataceae bacterium | reverse complement strand
ACAGAAGCTGGAATACTATATCTTGATGAAGAGTCGTTAGCTTTTCAAGTTGTCAATAATCATGGGTATATCTGGTCATCAACGATTGATTATGATCAAGAAGGATTCGCAGAATCTTTTAAAAAGCGTGCACGAAGTGCGCTCATTTTAGAGTCGTTTAATACGCTTAATCAAAATTATGCTATTACAGAAGAAAATGTTTTTGAAAACAATACAGATATTGATTTAACGATGATACAAAATGGTTTTCACGCATTGATTACCTTTGGAAGATCAAAAATCACTATTGGTCTTAAAGTCACCTATACACAAGAAGGTATTCATGTCAGTATTCCTCAGGATGAGATTGATGAATCTGGAGACTTTAAAATTTCAACACTCAAAGTTTATCCTTATTTCGGAGCAGTTAAAGAAGCTGACATCCCTGGTTATGTTTTTATTCCAGATGGCATTGGTGCATTAATTGATTATAAGTTGACCGATCCTTTGATTGCAGCAAACTATCAAAAAGAAATATATGATCGCAGTTTAGGTTATAACACAATCGATGATTTATCAACATTTATCTCAGGTGGAACACGCATTTACGCCCCTGTTTTTGGTTTTGTTCATGGTGTTAATCAAAATGCAGTGTTTGCTCACATTTTAAATGGCGATGCTTATGGGATGATCAATGTCTATTTCCCAGCAAGAACAAGAGGATATACCACTGTTTTTTCTGAATTTGTATATCGCAAAACATATAGTCAACCCATAGATAATGTAGGAGGAACCATTTCACTACTTCAAACAGAAGCCAATCCTTTTGATATCGAGTTAAAATATACGCTTCTTGAAGATGAAGATGCAAATTATATCGGTATGGCAAAAACATATCGTGATGACTTAAATTTAACAGCGTCTCAAGTTGATGAAAATATACCGCTTCATTTAGAAACGATTGGTCTTGAGAAAAAACAAGGAACTATTTTTGTTAAAAACGTGGTGATGACAACCTTGAGTGATATGATTGATATCGTGACTTCACTCAATGAATTAGGTATTGATAATATTCACATGACACTTAATGGTTTCACGAGATTAGGTGTGACATGGGCAGCACCTTTCTACGAAAAAATGTCTTCTAGACTTGGGAATAACGATGAGCTTGCTGAGTTAAATGCTCTTGTTGAAAATCTTTATTTCGTAACTGAATACTTAAAAGCAAGTTCAAAATCAAAAGGATATAATCAATATTTTGACTTAGCGAAGAAGATTAATGATCAGATGTACACCTTTAAGTCACAAACTGATACCAAGTATTTACTTGAACACAATCAAGTCAAAGACATGATTACGCAATCGATGGAAAAACTTGATGACTATGACCATTCAGGTTTAGCTATTCAATCATTTGGTCATCTTTTATACGAAGATTATGCCAATGATTCAACACTTTATGATCAAATTGTGTTAATGAAAGAAGCGCTTAATGGTTATGAAAAAGATGTAGCTTTATATGATGCGAATAGCTACATGTGGGATATGATGGACCAATATCTTGAATTTCCTATGTATACATCACACTACTTAACGTTTGATGATACAGTTCCTTTCTTATCCATTGTATTATCAGGAACAATGCCACTTTATGGACCATTCGCCAATTTTTATCCTTATGCAAAAGATGAATTGTTACGTCTGATTGACTTTGGTGTTTATCCTTCATTTATTGTGACACAAGAATCATCAAAAGCATTGTTAGAAACCGATTTAGAAAACATCTATTCATCTTCATATGATGATATTAAACCAGCGATTGTACGCTACTATCAATTTGTTAATGATGCATTAAAACATGTGATAGGTGAACAAATTGTTAATCGTGAAGTGATTGATAATGGTGTTGTAAAGGTAACTTACAGTTCAGGTGCCTATATTGTGATTAATTATTTAGATGTACCCTATACGTATTTAGCACAGTCTATTGATGCTAAAAACTATAAGGTATGGATGTAGCGGGAGGTTATGATGAAGAAAATCAAAATAAGCCGAGCGCTTCGCAGCAATTTAATCGGGTATTCATTTATTGGCATTTGGATCTTGGGTTTTGCTATTTTCATGTTCTATCCCTTTTTATCGTCTTTGATTTATAGTATGTCTAAAGTCACTATTTTAGGTAGTGGTATCGAGATTAAGTATCATGGTTTTACTAATTTTCAGCAGATTTTTCAAATCGAAGAAGGTTTTACTTTTATTGAAGCATTAATTGATTTTCTCAAAGAAATCGTCTTTCAAGTTCCCATTATTATTGTCTTTTCAGTGTTGATTGCAGTTTTACTTAACAGAAATATCAAAGGTCGAGGATTCTTTCGCTCCATATTCTTTTTACCAGTCATCATATCGTCAGGCCCAGTCATCAATGAGCTAATCACACAAGGAGCTGGTGGAGCAAATATTTTTGAATCGTATGGTTTTATCTCTATCATTGAAAACACATTAAATCCAAGTTTAGCAGAACCCATTGTCAATCTTTTTTCTGAAATCATCATTATCTTTTGGTTCTCAGGTGTTCAGATCTTAATCTTTTTGGCAGGTTTACAAAAAGTTGACCGTCAGATCTATGAAGCAGCAACCGTGGATGGTGCTGGTCCATGGGAATCTTTTTGGAAAATTACATTACCTTCTTTATCCAGTTTGGTTTTTGTCAATATCATTTATACGATTGTCTTATTATCAACATTCTCAGAAAACAAAGTGATTGCTCAAATTAGACAAAACATGTTTAACATCAATACGGGATACGGTATGGCATCAGCAATGGCATGGGTCTACTTTATCATTGTCATGATACTTATAGGCATTGTAGCTCTCATCTTTTTACCCAAACAAAAAGCAGTTAAGGGGGTAAAACGATGAACAGAACATTGAAGAAGAAAATATATCGCTTTGTTTATGGCACACAAGGTACGGATTCTCCATTAACAAAGTTAGTTATTTACATCTTACTTATCGCTATTGGATTCTTATATGTTTATCCCATGCTTTACATGATTTCAAACAGCTTAAAGAGTCAAGGTGATATTGTTAATCCGATGGTTAATTGGATACCAACAAAACTTTATTTTGGAAATTATGAGCGCGCGTTTAAGGTATTAAGATATGTTCCAACTTTAGGTAAAAGTTTGGTGATTACACTGATTCCTGCTTTATTGCAGACCATTGTGACAAGTATTATTGGCTACGGATTTGCTAAATTTGAATTTAAGTTGAAGAAAATGTGGCTCGTTCTTGTCTTATTGACCTTTGTTATCCCTGTTCAGGTTTATATGATTCCAAGATATGTCATGTTCTTTGAATTTGATTTACTTGAAAGTCCTTGGGCTATCATTTTACCAGCCATATTAGGACAAGGTGTCAATTCTGCCATTTTCATTCTTATTTTCTATCAATTCTTCAGAATGATTCCTTACAGTATTAATGAAGCTGCTGAAATTGATGGTGCAGGTCCTTATTACATTTTCTTCAAGATGGGTATACCATTAGCAGTCCCAGCATTTATTACATCATTTTTATTTGGACTTGTCTGGTATTGGAATGAAACATATGTCACATCACTTTTCTTGGGCAATGCTTACCCCAACTTGCAGTTAAGACTAGCAAACTTTGTTTCAGAATATTCACAGATGTATACAGAAGAGTTGCTCCGCATCAATGAAGGTGTTCGCTTAGCAGCAACACTGCTCATCATCTTACCGATGCTGATCGTCTATTTCACCATTCAACGGTGGTTTGTCGAAGGTGTTGAAAAAACAGGTATTACAGGAGAATAATATGAAAAAATTAATGCTTATACTTATATTAATCTTAGGGAGTTTTCATCTGATCGCTTGTGAGAAAGAAGAGACGCCGATACCAACAGATGGCATTCCTGAAGTCAATACGAAACTCTACCGTACAGACGTTAGAGATGATGCGCCACAAGTTGTTTTAGATGAACTAGAAGCAGGTTTTGACTTTTTTTGGGAACTAGCTAATGATGATCTCAACTCAAGCGGTTATGGGCTTATTCCCGATCGTTTTAACACATACACTGGAACACCTGGAAACATCGCATCGATTGCATCAGTTGGTTATGGCTTATCAACGATACCTATTGGCATAGAAGCGGGATGGATCACAAGAGAACA
>JAVEQT010000100.1:2291-4191 GCA_034007485.1 Acholeplasmataceae bacterium | reverse complement strand
ATACTGACAAGAAACATCTATAGTATATGCTTATATGTAAAAAAAGAACCCCTTTCTATTGCTGGTTGTTGTCATAGTAACTTTTAGTTTCAATAGCCAAAAGGAAAATTACTATGTCAATTAAAGTATATTTTTTATTTTTGATTGCATTTTTTCTTCGCCTTATGCTATACTTATCTATGCGCATGTAGGGGTATGGTGTCAATGGTAGCACAGCGGTCTCCAAAACCGTCGGTACGGGTTCGAGTCCTGTTACCCCTGCCATAAAAAGATAAAAGGACCGAGGTCCTTTTTTTGTTTATAAAGACATTCTGACTGTGATTTTAGTTCCTCTTGTCAAAGAACTTTTTAAATCGACTGTACCTTGATATTTTAATGCGATGTGTTTAACAATCGCTAATCCTAATCCAGTTCCACCGTCTAATCTTCCCTTATCTACGCGATAAAACCTTTCAAAGACTCTTTGTTGATGTTCTTCTGCAATACCAATGCCTTGGTCTTGAACACTAAAGACAATGTCTTGATCTTTTCGTTCTAGCGTAATATCAACACGCTTTTGTGGTTCGCTGTATTTAATCGCGTTTTCAACCACATTTTTAAATAGTTTTTGCATATCTAACGGATCACATAAGCCGGTGATGTCTTGAGACTTGACGTTTATGTTGATTTGTTTTTTATCTGCTAAGGGTTTTAAATGATCGATGACAGATGATAACACATCATGAAGTTTTGTTTCTGAATAGCTTTTTTCTTTTAAGTTTTCCAGTCGGGAAAGCATCAACATATCTTCTACAAGAGCTGCCATGTTTTCTGTTTGTTTAACGATTTGATGAGCTGTTTTGATATATTCATCTTCCTTGACAACACCATGTTCAATCAGTTCTGCATAGCCTCTAATTGCAGTTAACGGACTTTTCAGTTCATGTGATGCATGACTGAAAAAGTCTTTTTTAATTTGTTCTATCGCACGCTCTTGCGTGACATCTTTCGTTAAAACTAAAACGGTTGCTTTCGTTTTATTTCGTCCTTCAGCATCTACATGAAAAGCTTTGATTTCAAGAATTTTCCCTTCATGTTTCATATCAAATACACGATTTTGATGTTCTTTATTCACCTTTGCAATTACTTCTTTTAGCTCAACATCTCTGATCATGTAATAAGATGGTTTATCGTAGGATTCATCATTTAAATGATAAAACTCTTGTGCATCTTGATTGAAATAAACAAGTTTTTCTTCATGATCAAATAACATGACACCTTGTTTTAATTCATTTAAGATTTCTTTGAGTTGGATTTGATACGTTTCAATCGATCTTAAATGTTTATCGGTTTCTAAATTGATTTGATTCATGTCATCTAATAGATCGTTAATCTCAGGGTAAGGAGAGGTAAGAGCCATCACTTGATAGTCTCCTTTTGAAAGATTTTTTAACCCTGTTTTAACTTTTTCCCATGGTGCAAGTAAGTTTTGATTAACTTTTTTTAATCCAAAATAATAAATTACAATAAAGACAATTGAGGTTAAAATCAATAACCACATCACACGACTGTACATCGCTACTTGAGATTGCAGTGGAATAGCAACTCTTAAAATGTTACCGTCATCAAGTTCAGTTGCCATATAAACAAGTTCTACACCAATGGTTGCTGAAGTTCTTGTTGCCATGCTCCCTAAATCTTTTATTTCCGGTCTTTCGCTTTTATCTTGTCCTGTTCTTTCATCATGCGAATCAATGATGACCATACCATCACCAGTTAAAAGGGTAATTCGTCTTCCACTTTCAATCTGAAATGTATTAATAAACTCTGATGTTGTTCCTTCAAATTGTTCGTATTCGAGTTCAACCTCGGATAAAACAAAGGAAACTAATGTTTTTGTTTGCTGCTGCCAGAAAACGTA
>JAVEQT010000100.1:0-2191 GCA_034007485.1 Acholeplasmataceae bacterium | reverse complement strand
GCATGTTCAATGGTTTTTTCAATGACATAGCTTATCGCTTTATCATCTTCTACAAAATAGATGATTGGCATATCTTCCCTCCTAAAATAGAAGTGTATTTTTGTGTGTTCCTTTTGACATAAAAATGATCCATTGTGCAATATTAACCGCATGGTCACCCACACGTTCAAAGTATTTAGCAACCATTAAGATATAAATTGCTTCGTTAGGTTCAATGTGATCTTCCTTAAGTTCTTGTGTCATCTTAGAAATCAATGTTTTAAATAAATCATCGACTTCGTCATCTTCACTGATGACTTCATTTGCTAGTTTGTCATCAACTTTAACCAAACCTTCGATACTTTTTAAAACCATTTTTTCAACACGTTCAGCCATTTTTGATGTGATTGGCATCACACGTTGGTTTCTTGCATCTGATAGATGTAGTGTCATTTCAGCAACGTCACTGGCATGATCACCAATACGTTCTAAATCTGTGATTAGTTTTAAAATGCCTGTGACTAAACGAAGATCCCCTGCAACAGGTTGTTCTTTCCAAATAATCTTTAAGGCTTGTTTAGCGATTTCTTCTTCATATTGATCAACATCCTCGTCTTTAGCCATCACTTCTTTAGCTAAAACTAGGTCGTTCGTTTTGAATGCTTTTAATCCTTCACGCAAATTTGATAATGCGAGATCTGCCATGTTGGCTACTTCTTTTTTTAATTCTTCAATCGATGTTAGTAGAGATTGTCTTAATGCCATGTGAATACCTTGTATAATGAAACAACTAGAGGTTTCTTATACGATCCTTTCTTATCTTGTATATTAAAACTTGATGATGATAAAGATGATGTGATAGTTGTATCAAAAAGCAACTTCATAAAGAGCATCAAGATGGATAAGGAACAATCAGAGATATCGCTTGCTAACTCACATCATAATCAAAGATGTTTCATATGAGTACAAGTTTATTATATCATCTAAATGATGTAAAGTGTTATAACCTCAATACCATCCTATACAATGCTTCTCTATTTATTATATATGATATTTAGCATGCTAAAAACCATATAACCGTAAGACAAGTGTAAAGACTGTGTAAAATTAAAAAAGAACTACTTGCGCAGTTCTATTTTATGTAAATTTAGATTATGATTTTACTTTGTCATCTTTCTACTCATGTTACGGTATGCAAAATATAAAAGCAGGAATGATAATGCTAATGATACAAGTAAGATCCAAAACATGTTGACGTCTAGTTCTAAAATCCCAATTTCTTGTGTGCCATAAAAAACTGAGACTTGTTCAACAACTTCATCTGGTAATAACGCATAAGGTTCCTTAAGTAAAACCTGTTTCAATAAAATCGTCATATGTGTGAATGGTACAAGTGAAGCAACATATGCCATCGATTTACCTAAAACAAACAAGGGCATATAAATACCGCTCACAAATCCAATAAATGTACCTAAAATACCCGATAAGGCTCCAAATGCATTGACAGATTTTAGAATGGTTGTTAAAAAGATCATCAGAGTTGCAGAAATAAATGTATAGAAAATAAGTAGTCCTGAAACGGTGAGAATAGTTAAAAATGTATACCAATACCCAGAAAAGATACCAACATATACTACCGTTAATATCCACATGATTAATGTTAGGACGACGGTGATAACTATCGAAGTCACATAATAGGATAGAATAATCTTATAACGCTTAACAGGTGTTACTAAAAAAGCATCTATTTTTTTAAACTGTAGATCAGTAATAATATTACCCATTACACCTAAAGATAATGATACGGTGTTAATAACAAGAACGCCGCCCATGATAACGCTGGTAGATAAGAAAGTCTTCATCTCATCAGAAACCATAGTTAAGTCTGATGTATACTGTCTACCTATAAATAGAAAATAGAGTGCTAATAGAATAATGACAGATAGTAATGAAAAGAAAACAGCAGCTTTATCTCTTAAAAAGGCGAGGGTATTACGCTTGACTAAACTGATGAAATCATTCATGAATATCCCCTCCAATCACTTCAATAAAGACATCATCCATCGTTCCTTGAATCATTTCAAACTGTTTAATATTATCTTTTAAGATAGTGATGATTTTAATAGCTTCCTTACTATCTTCAACAGGAATGACAAACTGGTCCGATACTTTTTGATAAACTCTTTTTTGCTGATCCAACCAATCTCTTAAT
>JAVEQT010000099.1:0-4192 GCA_034007485.1 Acholeplasmataceae bacterium | reverse complement strand
TATCTTCGTATCAAAAAGGAAATATTTCTCTTGATCGCATTAATGATGCTGTCTCACGTATTTTAACTGTGAAATATGAAGTTGGTTTATTTGATGATCAAGAGTATCCTGCACAAGACATAAGAAGTGCATCCAGTTTAGCTGTTGCAAGACAAGCTGTCAGAGAATCACTTGTTTTATTAAAAAATGATAACGTCTTACCTTTTGAGAAGGGTGAAGATATCTTAGTCATTGGACCAGGCTCTAATGATATCGGTGTACAATCTGGTGGTTGGACCATCTCATGGCAAGGTTCTTCAGGTGATATCACCGAAGGAACAACCATCTTAGAAGCTTTTCAAGACGTAACTGAAGGTACCATCTACACATCTCTAGATGATTTAGACAAAGCGGATGCCGTTGTTTTAGTTTTAGCAGAAAAACCCGCAGCTGAAATGATGGGTGATTCTGATGACTTATCACTTAATGGTAGAACTGCATATCAAGAAAACGTGGATTTACTCAATGCTTTAGCAACAACTGATGTACCTGTTGTCGTTGTAATGGTCTCAGGAAAACCACTCTTAATCACAGATTACATGGATACAATTGATGCCTTTGTTATGGCCTTTTTACCAGGAACTGAAGGATTAGGTATCACAGATGTGTTATATGGTGACTACAATTTTACAGGAAAGCTACCCTACACATATCCACGCTTATTATCACAAGTATCAGAAACCATGTTAGATCCAAATTATGATCCAACATCGTATTTATTCCCTTATGGTTATGGACTTACGTACGAGGAGGCTTAACATGATTTTTAAACGTGTTGAATCAATACTTCATAAAAATCTGTTTTGGCAACACAAAGAAGATGTTACATTTAAAAAAGATCATTCAGCATCACAGTTTCACATGACGATTGATCCATCAAGAAGCTACCAAACCCACATCGGGTTTGGTGCAGCTTTTACTGAATCAGCAAGTTATACATGGTCAAAAATGCCAAAAAATATCAAAGATCAAATCATTAAAGATTACTTTTCACAAGAAGGTCTAGGATACACCATGGGAAGAACACACATTAATTCGTGTGATTTTTCTTTAGGCAATTATGACTATGTCATACCATTTGATACAAAGCTTGAATCCTTTGATCTTTCAAGAGAAGAGCTTTATGTCATCCCGATGATCAAAGAAGCGATGACCTATGTTTCCAATCTCAAACTACTGGCATCCCCGTGGTCACCACCATATTGGATGAAGTCTAACCAGATGATGAATCATGGTGGTAAGCTTTTACCAGAATACCGTGAGGTTTGGGCTAAATACTATGTCAAATATGTCGATGAAATGAAAAAAAGAGGAATTCCTTATTGGGCGATCTCTGTTCAAAATGAACCAGCAGCAAATCAGACATGGGATTCTTGTTTATACACAGCAGAAGAAGAAAGAGATTTTGTAAAAGATTACTTAGGACCCACAGTTCAAGCGTATGACAAAGACTTAAAAATACTTGGTTGGGATCATAACCGTGACATTATGGTTGAGCGCGCTCGAACACTACTTGAAGACAAAGAAGCTTCAGCTTATTTTTGGGGTATTGCCCATCACTGGTATGTCAGTGAAGCTTTCGAAAATGTTTCAAAGGTTCACGAACTTTTCCCTGATAAACATGCGATCTTCACAGAAGGCTGCATCGAAGGTGGACCTAAACCAGGTGCATGGGATACAGGTTTACGCTATGCACGTAACATCATGGGTGATTTAAATAACCATGTTGAAGGATGGATTGAATGGAACCTTGTTTTAGATATGGAAGGTGGGCCAAATCATGTAGGAAATTTCTGTGATGCACCGGTTTTGGCTGACCCCAAGTCAAAAACTTATCTTAAAAATTCTTCATATTATGCGATTGGTCACTTTTCTAAATATATAAAAGAAGGTGCAAAAAGACTTCATCACGAAGGAGATCTCCCTGATTTTGTCCAAGCCATCTCATACCTTAATCCTGATGGTCGTTATGTCATTGTATTGCTTAACGAAAGTAGTGAAATTCACGACTTAAACATCAAAATCAATGGGCAAAGTGCAACCATTAAGATTCAACCACGCGGACTTATTTCGCTTATTGGTCAATAACATGTGAAATTTTCGTAAAATAGTTATATTTTATTTGATAACTATATACGTTTTACCCTCTCTTTGATACAATTATTTTGAAATGGAAGTGAATATGGATGGTCACCATCGATGAAATTGCGAAACTTTCGAAAGTTTCTGTATCAACCGTATCAAAAGCGTTAAATGGTTACACTGAAATTAGTGAAAAAACGAGAAACAGAGTGATTGAAATAGCCGATCAACTCGGCTATATGCCTAATGCAACAGCTCAAAGTTTAGTGAGAAAAAGATCAAACACCATCGGCGTTGTATATGAAGTCGAATATGGTTTAAAAAATCTGTTCTTCTCAGGTGTGTTAGAAGCTTTTCGTAAAAACGTTGAATCCAATGGATACGACATTTTACTATTATCCCACAATACAGATTCAGGGTTAGACTATTTAAGACACTGTCAATCCAAAAATGTTGATGCTGTTTTAGTTGTATCCGGGGGAGACAATCACGAATCGATTACTAAACTTTGTCAAAGTAGTCTCGCTGTACTAACGCTTGATCCTCATGAAAAAAGTTCAAATTCGATTTATTCTGATTCCTATACGTCGATCAGAAGAAGCTGTAAGTATTTATATGAACTTGGACATAAGAAGATTGCATTTATCAATGGATCTTACACCAATTTTATTGGGAAAGAACGTTTGAGAGCTTATCTTGACTTCATGCATGAAAAAGGACTTGAGCCCATGTATTTAGAAGATCGCTCGAATGAATCTTATAGCTATGAAGAAGGGCATCACACGATGAAACTTATCTTTGAAACCTACGGATTACCTGAAGCGGTTTGTTCTGTTTCTGATCTTATGGCCATTGGTGCTATCAATTATTTAAATACCCATGGATTTGCAGTACCTCAAGATGTTTCAGTTATCGGTTTTGATGATTTGCAAGTCTGTGAAATTGTCACACCTAAACTGACAACTGTTAGACAAAACTATGAAGCTTTTGGTGAATTAGCATGTCAAACATTGATGGGTATGATCGAAGGAAAAGTTCGTACCATTGACCCCATTGTTGTCGATACGGAAATCGTCGTTAGAGATTCATGTAAAAAAAGAATGTAAATAAATATGGAAGCGCATCCGAAGATGCGTTTTTTTCTTATATCTTTCTTTGTGTTTTGCATAGACTTCCTGTATAATAAAGGTATCGAGTTCGGTTGAAACAATGACATAAATAAGATCCTTTCGATCTCTTTTGTGGTTTCAAAATAACTCGGTTGCCTTGGCTACCACCCCCCGCGTAGTCAAGGCGTTTTTTTTTACGCTAATCAAAAAAGCATGATATAATGAGGTTAAAGACATTTAATAAATTTTTAAGAATAATTCTTGACAAATGCGTATCTAGGAGGTTATCATATGGCTCAAAAAATCTTAATTGTAGAAGATAATGTGTTAATCAGCAGAAGCATTGAATCTAAACTTAAGGAAGAAATGTTTGATGTGAAAGCCGTTTTTGATGGCGAAGAGGCGATCAAGCAGTTTGATATGATGCCATATGACGCTGTTTTACTCGATTTAATGTTACCTAAGGTCAGTGGCGAAAATGTGTTGAAACACATTCGTTCAAAAGGTGAAGTACCTGTCATCATCATTTCAACAAAAGATACAGATGTCGAAAAAGCGATCAATTTAGGACTTGGTGCAGATGACTATCTTGCCAAACCCTTTTCAATGCTTGAACTGATTGCTCGTGTGAAAGCTGTCCTTAGACGCTCACATAAAATCAGTGAAAAAGAAACAAAACAAAACTTTAAAATTGGACATCTTGAAGTTAACTTAAGTAGTTTTGAAGTAAAAAAAGAAGGCCATGTCGTTGACTTGACCTTAAAGGAATTTGAAATTCTAAAGCTTCTATTAACACATCCAGATCAAACTTTCTCGAAACAACAAATGTATCGCACGGTTTGGGGAGAAGAGTATTATTACAATGATAATGTCATCAATGTGCATATTAGAAGATTAAGAGAAAAGATTGAAGATGACCCATCAAATCCTAAAATTGTCATCACAATGTGGGGATTTGGTTA
>JAVEQT010000098.1:0-4202 GCA_034007485.1 Acholeplasmataceae bacterium | reverse complement strand
TAGATAGTTCAAGTGCTTCTTCTGTATTTTGTTGTTCTGCTACAGCAGCTTTTTCTAAAAGCGACTCAATATATTCACGATTGGACACTTCAGAAATGTTGGGTGTGTTCATGTTTTCACCTCAGTTGTGGTTTAACTTTATATCTTATATAAAGATAAAAAGGGAACTTATACCCATTGTAAAGCAATGAGGAATAAAATTCAATGTCATGTTCCCTTTTCATCTTCTATTTAAGAAAATCTTAATAATTATGATTATATGATTGAAATATATGTATTTTATTTGTGAGACTTGATGAATATCTTGTTCCAAAATTTAGTGAAAACAAATAGTAAAACAATTACCACTAGATATCCAGCAATGATGGAATGTGTTAATCCATATGCTAGATATGCCAAAGAAGCAATTAATGCCGCCAATGCAGTATACGGTAATTGCGAGATAAAATGTGCATGCAGTGTCGATCTTGCTCCTGTTGCAGATAAAACAGTTGTATCTGATACCGGAGATGCATGATCACCAAAGACAGCACCACCTAAAACTGCGGCGATGATTGCTGGCATAAATGTCACATCTGTGCTCATGGCAATTGGAATAGCGATGGGTAATAAGATACCAAAAGATCCCCAACTTGTTCCGGTCGCAAACGCCATTGCACCTGCAATGAAGAATAAAATTAAAGGCATGAGTGATGCTCTTATATTAGAGTTAGCGACCATGTCTGCAATCAGTTCTCCTGTGCCTAAATCTTGGATTGCATTAGAAACCATCCAAGCTAAAATCAAGATTACAACAGCAGATTTAAGCATTTCAAACATGCCTAGACCTGAAACTTTAAGAATGCTTTTTGGTTTAACGTTTTTATCCATGAAAGCAAAAATGAGTGAGAGGATAAATGCAGCAATACCACCTATAAGTAATGGTACTGTTATTTCTTGTTCCATAATGGCACTAAACTGGAATCCTGCTGAAACAAGCATCATAAAGAATGTTGTTACAACAAGTAATAGTACAGGTAATATCAATGTCCAATGTGTTGCTTTTTTACCTTCGATGTGATCTATTTTTTCTTCAGCATCATGTTTAGATATATCATTTCCTTGTTGAGACTCTTCTTCAAATTTCTTCATGGGTCCAAAAAGAATACCAAACTTAACAACAAGGAAAACCATGATTAAAGCCGTTATCGGATAAAACTGATAGGGTATGGCTGAAACAAAACCAGCAAACCCTGATTTTGCTGTATAATTTGAATCAACAAAAAGTGCGCCGATCAATCCGATGATGTACGCCCCCCATGTTGAGAAAGGCATTAAAATAACAACTGGCGCACTCGTTGAATCGATGAGGTACGCTAATTTGGCACGTGAAACATTGTATTCATCAGTTACTGGTTTTGATACCTCACCAATAACTAAAGCGTTAAAGTAGTCATCAATCATAATGACAATACCTAAAAACCAGGTTAGTAATTGTGCAGACACAGGGTTTTTTACTTTAGAAACAGCCCAATGAGCAAAAGCTTTAACACCACCAATTAAAGCGATAATCGAAGTTATACCTCCGATAATAACGACAAATCCTAAAATGGGTACATACCATCCAAAATCAGTAATGATGCCTAAAAAACTGTTCCAAATATAAATGATAGCTTCTATTGGATCATAATTGGCATGAATAAAGGCAGCGAGAATCACACCAACAGAAAGTGATATTAAAACCTTTCTGGTAATGATAACAAGCGTGATCATCACTAATGCCGGTAGTAAAGCTATGAATAATTCCATGGTTTATTCCTCCCATCTTTTTATATATGTATCTTAACATAAGAGATGGAATATGTCATGCAATAAAAAAAGGCTTATCTTAAGATAAGTCTTCTTTAAACCTTATTCCTCATTTTCTTTTGAATCTTTATTAAGCAGTCCATTAAGATCATCAACTTCTTTTTTGTATTTCTTCGACACAACAAAGACAGCAACACCATAGATGATGCCTACAAAGACAATGACAAGATAGATTAGCCATGAAAATCTAAATAAATAATCTCCAAATGTATTTCTTAAAACGAAGATTCCTGGTATTAAGACAAGATAACCGATGATCGTATTAAATAAGCTATTACCTTTTTCTAGTCTAAAGAACCAAACGGCTGAACTCGCGATAGCGGAAGTAATGAGTGCACCAACTTCTAAACGCATGAAGGAGTAATTGATACCTGCCCTACGAAAAACAATCATAGCTAGTAAAAGAAATATCAGATGGACGATGATATATGATTTTAGATAGTACTTTCCATAATCTTTCATTTGTTTTCACCTTTCAATAATTGTTTGAGTTTAGGGACATACATGCGCGATATCATGATACGATCTTTATTTTTTAATTCTGCTTCCATACGTCCATTAAGTGATGCCTTAAATGATTGAATCATCTTTAAGTTAACTAATGTATTTTTATTAACTCTTAAAAAGAGGGTGTGATACATTTCTTCAAGTTGATATAGTTTATAGTTAACCTCAAACATATCATCTTTTGTATAAGCAAACACATCATGATCTATCGCATCAAAATAATAGACATCCTGAGGTGATAATGTGTAGATACGATCGTTTTTCTTTCCTTGCAACGACAAATCATAGAGCGATAAATATCGCTCTATGTCTTTGACTTCTTTGGTTAAAGTATGTGATTGAATTTCAACAACGATATCATCCATTTCAGGAACAATCTTAACTTTAATCTTCATGTATACCTTCTTATATCATATAGTTTTGGTAAATCGATGTGCTTTGGCTAAATAGTTGAGTAGCCTGATCAACAAGTATTTCTCTTTGATTTAAAACATCAAGTACTTCTTGATACGTTTGAATAATCAAATCGAGATGTTCAACATCATACAGACCCTTTAAATCAATAAGTCTTTGATAAGCTAAACCTTGTGTTGCTTTAAATTCATCTTTAATGTTTAAAAGACTGTGATAGTTTGTCCATAGCACAATACCATCTTCATAACTCAATCTTACATCCAAATCTTTAAATGCTGTTCTTGAACTTTGAAAAACTTCACGCGCTTCTTTTAATTGTTGATGCTTAACTAATAGAATTTGGTGTTTTTCAATAAGTGTTTGATGAAGTGCCATAAATGTATCAAACTGATCAGCATCCTCAAAGGTTGCATCAAGTTGTTCTTCTGTGTAGCTTAAAGCTTCAACTGAATCAAACGATGTCTGTGTGTTAAAAGCTAGTATGTCATCTTTTTCCACGTTCATCCCAATCATTAGGCCTAAACCTAATACAAACAGTAAACCTAAAACATAAACCATTTTTTTCATTTTACATCACTCCTTTGTTTTTGTCACCTTCATCATATCAATCATTCGTTTTATATCAAAAAAATATACCGTGAGACGACAAAAACAATACGTGAGTTGTCAAAATGAAAAAAGATTAAATCTTATCGACTCAATCTTTTCTCACGTTTAATGATTGTTTTGTATTGCAAGTATTTCATCTATGACCTTATTAGCATCACAAATAAAGCTCATATGCGCTACATTAAAGATGGGTGCTTCAGGATCGTTATTGACAGCGATAATCAACTCTGATTGGTCCATTCCTGCAAGATGTTGAACTGCACCACTGATACCTAAGGCAACATATCCTTTAGGTCTTATGGTTTGTCCTGTCTGACCGACAAGACGTGATTTTGATGTCACTCTTGCATCCACAACAGCTCGTGATGCAGCAATCTCAACATGATAGTTATCAGCAATTTTTAGTAAGTCTTCAAACTTGGTTTGTACTCCTCGTCCTGCTGCTAACACAAATGGTGCTTTATCCAGTTCAACTTTTTCATTTTCATTTTTTGATATCGAAATGATTTCAACTGGAGAATCCGTTTGAATATAAGGTAAAACCTGAATGCTCTCAAATGATTGAGATTGATTCACATTGATTGAAAAAACACCTGGTCTAACCGTTGCCATTTGTGGCTTGTACTCTGTACACAAAATGGTAGCAAAAATATTCCCACCTAGTGCAGGTCTTGTTGCCTCGAGTAAAAACCCTTGATCACTTAAGGAGAAACCTAAAATGGTAGCATCCGCTGTGAGACCTGTATGAAGTCTGGCTGAGACGCGTGGTGCAAAGTCTCTTCCAATCAGTGTAGAACCAATCAGAAAGACATCATACGTGTGAT
>JAVEQT010000024.1:0-20388 GCA_034007485.1 Acholeplasmataceae bacterium | reverse complement strand
TTAAATAATTTTGCAATGTTTCACGAGCCAAGTTTTCACTATTGGTTATTCCAACTACAAAGGAAAAATCAAACACTCTTTTCTCAGAAAATATTTCCATGTATTTCATAGATATCACTCCTCATATATATTTTACCTTATTTTGAATGTTATAACAAGTTTTTTTGTATTATCATTCAACTATTGTAAATTAATTATTGTATTTCTTGACAATAAGTTAAAGAAAAACCTGTTTTTGATGCATATAAAGTGCTATTAAAATGATTTTTGCAACGGTTTTTCTAATGTAATAAGAAATTCCGTTTCATTTGTATGAAATCTTTTAGAATCAAAATACATTCTTAATTATTAACAAAAAGAAAACACCCGTTAAACAGGTGTTAAACACATATGGCGGAAGAGATGGGATTCGAACCCACGTGTCCCTTTTGAGGACAACTGCATTTCGAGGGCAGCTCGTTACAACCACTTCGATACTCTTCCGTGTTTATGCATGATGTTCTTGAAAGAATTCATCGACATATTTTGCAAATTCATCTCTTGTTCTTGCTTGAGATAATTGTTTTCTTAATGTTGATGCATGTTCAATACCTTTTAAGTACCAAGGACCGTGACTTCTCATTTCGAGAACTGCGGTTCTTTCACCTTTTAATTCTACCAAAGAATCAAGATGTTGTAACATCATTTCCTTCAATTCTTGATGCGTTGGCTTTGGTGGCATGGTTCCATCTTTGAGGTATGCGTTGATTTCTCTAAAAATCCAGGGATTCCCAAGTGCTCCTCTGCCTATCATGACTGCATCACACCCTGTGTAATCCAGCATATATTTAGCTGAAGGTCCATCAATCACATCACCGTTACCTATAACAGGGATAGACACAGCTTCTTTTACAGCCTTAATCACATCTAAATCTGCATGACCTGAGTACCCTTGCGATCTCGTTCTTGCGTGAACGGTAATTGCACTGGCTCCAGCTTGTTCAATTTTTTTAGCAACCAAAACTGCGTTAACCGAGTGATGATCCCAACCAGATCTAATCTTTACAGTGACTGGTTTCGATACTTTTTTGACAATTTCGCTAACAATGTCATAAATTAAATCAGGATTTTTCATTAATGAAGCTCCCGCTTGTGCCTTAATGGCAACCTTGGGAACAGGACATCCCATATTGATATCGATGATGTCACAATTTGAGTTTTTATCGATATAAAGTGCTGCTTGAACCATGGTATCTAAATCTGAACCAAAGATTTGTTGTGCCATGGGTTTTTCAAAGTCAGTCATATATAAAAGCTTTTTTGTTTTTTCGTTATCATACATCAAGCCTTTATCGGAAACCATTTCAGCGAAAACTAACCCAGCACCAAAATCTCTCGTAAGTTTACGAAAGGGGGAATTGGATACACCTGCCATAGGTGCTAAAATAAGTTGGTTTTCAATCACTAAATTGCCAATTTTAAAGGCCATGTTTATCACCTGACTTATTGTATCACAAGTGATACTAACTTTCAATTATGGTACAATGTTTCATGGAGAGTGAACAACATGAATGATTATGCCATTAAAAGTTATGCTTATAACAAAGAAGTTAGAATCTATGTAGCTACATCAACGAATCTTGTTGAAGAAGCTAGAAAAATACATCAAACATGGCCAACTGCAACCGCTGCTTTTGGTCGTACATTAACCGTATCAGCCATGATGGGGTTAATGTATAAAGAAGAGGAAACAATTACAGTTCGTATTAAAGGAAATGGACCCATTGGTTCTATGCTTGTTGAAGCGAACGCTAAAGGTGAGGTACGTGGTGAGATTCAAAATCCTTTCGTCTACATCAAATATGAAAATGGTCCGAAAAAAGGTAAGTTGAATGTGGGAGCTGCGGTTGGTTCAGGATTTTTACACGTAACCAAAGATTTAAAGATGAAAGATTATTTTACTTCTTCATCTGAACTTCAATCTGGAGAAATTGGAGATGATTTCACTTATTATTTCGTGCTATCTGAACAGGTACCTTCATCAGTAGGTGTTGGTGTACTAGTTGATACCGATCAACACGTTTTATCTGCTGGTGGGTATATTTTACAATTAATGCCAGAAGTTAAAGAGGAAACTATTCAAACAATAGAGAACATCATCGCAACAATAAAACCGATGAGCACGCTGATTCAAGAAGGAAAAGCCCCTGAAGATATTTTGAATCTTTTGGCTTCTGGTACAGAACAAATTTTGGAAAAACATCCGATTTCATACAGCTGTCACTGTTCAAAAGATGGTTTTGCTCGAAGTTTATCTGCATTAGATGAAAAAACACTCCACGAACTCATCCATGAAGATGGTCAAGCAGAAATTGAATGTCATTTCTGTCATAAAAAATATTTATTTAGTAAATCTGAACTTGAAACCATACAACAATCAAGAAAAAAGTGAGCCAGTGGCTCACCTTTTTTTACTTGTTTGAGATTTTCTTTCGATAAAGGTAATCTGATCTTACGATATCTTGTAAATTGTACTTAGGAGACCATCCTAAAATTTTCTTTGCTTTATCATTGGAAGCGATAAGTTCTGCAGGATCTCCAGCACGACGAGGTCCCATAACAACCTTAAGTGGTGCGATCTCATCAACAGCTTTAGCAACCTCTAATACGGTGAACCCTGCATTTGATCCTAAATTCATCGTTTCAGATTGTCCACCATTTGCCAAATAACGTGCACCTAAAACGTGTGCGTACGCTAAATCACTGACATGAATATAGTCTCTAACACATGTTCCATCTTTGGTTGGATAGTCATTACCATAAATCGTTAAATGATCTCTTAAACCGATAATACCTTGAATAGCAACCGGAATCAGATGTGTCAATTGGTCTTTCATGAGACCAATTTTTAATGATTCATCAGCACCAGCTACATTAAAATATCTAAATATAACATAATTAAAACCGTGCGCTTCTGAAACCCACTTAATCATTTTTTCTGTGGTTAATTTTGTTTCTCCATAAGGATTAATCGGTTTCGTCACATCGTCTTCATGGCACACACCTTGTGCTTCACCATAAACGGCAGCTGTAGAACTAAACACAATCTTTTTCACATTAAATTCGTTCATTACCTCAAGTAAGATACGGACACCTTCAACATTATTGTAATAATACTCTAAAGGAATCTCAACGGATTCAGGAACGACAATTTTAGCTGCAAAATGCATAACTACATCAATTTGTTCTTTTTTAAATACTTGGATGATATCTTCTTTATGTCTGATATCGCCTTTGTAAAAAATAGCTTTGGGATGCACAAGCTCCATATAACCTGAAGAAAGGTTGTCCAATATGACCACTTCTTGACCATCCTTAATTAATTCATATACAGTGTGTGATCCAATATAACCAGCCCCACCTACTACTAATACACGCATGATTTATTCCTCCAATGTCGATTCAATTCTATTATATGATGATTTCTCGTGATTTGTCATGACAAAATAAACCACGATATGCAAGACAATATATATTCCCATGAAGCTCATAAAAAAATCAAAACGATCAAAAATGAGAGGAATATAGGTATGTAGTTTCAGTATATCCCAGGAATTTAAACGAATAAAACGTCCGATATATATCCCAAATGAAGATGCTATAAAGAGTAACCCTAGAAAAAGATACTCATACTTTTTAACAACATCATAAAGATAGGGTTTCATTTTGACTAACGATGCAATACCAAGTTTTGCTGCTAAAAGGGCACCAACAGCAATCATCATAAAGACAACCCAGTCTTCTGTTATATACGTGTAAACTGATGGATATGTGTCAAAGAAATGATAGTTTTGTAAATGAATAAAATCTGTTAAGACATAGATCGTATTTGGAAAAAAGAGGATAAAAACAAGAAGAACAATCATCGGTAAAGCATGATGTTTTTTCTTTTTTCTTAACACTGTAAAAAGATGAGAAAAGAAATATGCAACACCTGCTAATATAAGATTCCATCCTAGAAATAAGACAAGACCATTGCCATATATGAATCCAAAGAACATCGATGATATCACATAGATTAAAAGAAACCAGTAGAGAGGATCTTTAAATAATCGATTAAGTTCCATAAACTCTCTCCATAGCTTCTTTAATTGTTTCTTGCATATCGCCTTTAGAAATGATAATGTCTGAAAGCTGTTTAAATCTTAAAATGTAGTTATATAATCTTTCATCTACAACTTGATCAAAAGGGTAAGTGTAATTTGGGTTTCTCATCGAATAAAAATAAGCATCTGTAACAACATCCATAAGTCTGTTATCTAAAGCAAACGTTTTTTCTGTAGATAATCCATGTGCACCAAAATATGGATCATTTCCAACGGGGAGATTAAAGAGTTCAATGATGGTTCGATACATGTCTACCTGGCTTCTAACAAGTGTTTGTTCACCCGTCAATAATCCCTTACGTATTGAAAAATTATCATATGTAACATACGTTTCTCCAGGTACATAGATAAGTGCGGGTACCTTTTGAAGGATTTGTCTTGTTTCGATAACTGATATATCACGATCCATAATCAAGTTTAAATCACCATTTTTTATACCTGATCCATGATCGCTATAAAAGACGTAAACACTGTTATCTAATGTTTGATCTTCACCTGTTTCACTGATAAAAAATCGTTTGAGTATATCATCGACATAATCCACATAATTGATATAGTTTAAAGTGACTCTGCTGATCTTTCTAGAAATCTCAGGGTAGACATCATAACGCAATCCATTAGGGTCAAATTCATAAGGTGTATGTGGCATCATCGTGATCGGAAAGAGCATCACATGGCCATATGTGTTGATTAATGAAGATCCTCTTTGATACGTGTAATCTGCTAAATGATAGTCTGAAATCCAGGGTGATTGATGAACTAATTGGTTTTCTGTATCATAAAGATATCCCGCTTCAACATCGTATCCATCTTCAATAAAATCTTCTAACGAATAGAATTCATCAAACTGATACATCTCAGGATAAATTAAATCTCTGTTATAAAACTTTTCTTTATCGCCATGAATGGCTTCTGAAAAATAACCTGATTCATTGAAATAATGAACAAGTGAATCTAGTTTATAAGGATCATCGTTGTATTCCCAATAAAGTGTACGGTCTCCCATGGGATATAAACCTGTGAGAATGGATAGTTCGCCATCGGAGCTCACACCCATACCAACATTATTATAAAAATTGCTGAAATAAAAACTTTGTTCAATAAGTGCCTGGAAAAAGGTTAAACGATCTTTTGTGAGTTCTGATTCTAATAAGAACGTATTTAATGATTCTAAATGGATTAAGACAAGATTCTTACCTTCTAAAATGCCGTGTAAATCTTCACCATTCTTAATTGAATCGTCAACGTATAAATTGGTAACTGCTTGGCTTAATGTGAGTCTATTACTATATGTTTTTCCGTCAATGAAGCTTGTATATGTCTCTTGATTCTTGTTATAAGACTGATAGGCTTGAGCGAGTTTTTCATCTGATTCTAACCCTAAGAAGTGCACTAAATCAAGATCAAACGGTTCACCAATAATTTCACCAATGTAATAAGGATAAACACCTAAGTTTTGAATAGCAAAGGTGCTTTTAACAGAATTCAAAGGTAAGACAAGTTTATATTGCTCCATATAAGAGAATATTGCTGTAAATAGTGCGACACTCACCAAAAGAATCGATGACAAATATTTTTGTAAAGTCACCTTGAAATACATGACTTTAAGCTGTTCTCGATCTGAAAGTAGATAAATCGCTAGAAGAAACGCGAACGGTAAGAAAACAAGAATACGATAATAAGTAATCAGTTCTAGAATGGCTGTTAAGAAAGTTCCCATCGCGAAACCATCTGCTGGATTTCTAAAAATGGTACTTGCTGGAATCGAAAATGCTGTACCAAAAAACATATTAAATACACCAAACCAGAAGATGACAAAATTAAGAAGAAATGTGATAACAAGTAGAAAAATAAGACGTTTCTTAGCTTTTTTAATAAAAAGAAATCCTAAAATCATAATAAGGAATAAAATAGAAAAATTGCCTAAGAAGGCATTGAGTTCTCCAAATAGGGTGTGTCTAAATGGCGCGATATATCGGTTAAGTTCTTGAATGGTTAACCAGTAGGTGTTCATAATATTCAAAATAAAGTACATGCCTACAAAGAAAAAGTAGACTGTCCATTGATTTTTATGCTTCATGCCATACCCCCTTTCGTTAACTCATCCATATTATAACCCATTTAAAATGAAGTTGCACTGATTATGGCTGAATATGTAAAGAGAGCGTAAAATCATGCACATCAAAGATGTGGTCACTGGTATTCAAACAATGAAAAAACAGTTATCACGCCTTATCCATGTACCTTGTGATACAATGAATGTGATAACTGTGTAATCCCCCCGAAGGCGATTTAATTTAGTTCCTCATTTTCCATTTCATATGGTATTGAACTGTCTGTAATTAAACATTCAGGTTCACCACATCCATGAAAACCGTGATGCTCGTCATTGTTAACGGTCATTTCCCCCACATGATTACCCATTTTCAACCACCTTCCTGGTTATAGATTAACAAGTTGTCATCATTTTGTGTAGGGCAAATATGTCCCATTGTAAAGGAGATTTTTATGGATTTGTCATATTCAAAGAATTTTGCACTCTATTTTGATCGCCTTCGTTATGAAAAAGGTATGACTCAAGAAGAATTTGTCGATCAGATCATATCGATGAGACAGTTTAGACGTTACTTAAATGGATCTTCCTATATGCCTCATGATGTGATTACGAAGTTTTCTGAAAGACTAGGCTATCGTCCTCAACACATGATCTTAGAGTTCGAAAGTGAAAAAATTCAAGAAACTAAAAAGGTTAATGTTTTTTATAATTTGGTTGCTAACAGAGGTTATAAAGAAGCCTATCAAATGATGGAAGATTTTCCTTTAGATAGCGTGATTGAAACGTATAATAAATTTTTCTATCAACATGCCACACATTATTTGTTTTATCGTACTGGAAAAATCACAGAAGAGGAACTACTTGATCAAACACTTACCTTAATTGATTATCCCAATATCTTGCAGAGAAGCTCATTAAGCAGTATTGAAATGGTTGCTCTATCCTCACTTGTTGGTATCTCATGTTTTAAAGAACCTGACAGAGTTGCTGAAAGATTAATTGTCTTTTCAGATAATCCAAACAGAATTTATTCAGGGCAGAGCGAACATATGCAAACACTTGTTCTTTATCGTTTAGCGGAATACTATGGAAGAAATGAACGTTATAAAGAAGTTATCAATGTATGTAATAGAGCTATCTCTTTTAATAAGGAATTCAGATCTTATTATCTCTTAGATTTCCTTTACTATTTTAATGCATTAGCTTTTTATAGATTAGGTCAAATGGAAGCTTTTGAAGAAAGTCTCTTCAGAGTTTATGCGACACTTCAAGCTGATGGCTTAAGCTTAAGGTATCAACGATTACACGATCTTGTGAAAGGTGATTGGGGAATTTTCCTCCATGATTTTGCACAAGATTATATGGCAAAACATCCTCCAGTAAAAGAAGAAAAATAGGCGAACCCCATGGGCTCGCCTATCATTTTATTCTTCATCAAATAATGAATCGGTTGTTACTTTTTCTTCAGCTTTTTCCTCAACTTCATCGGGTGCTAAATTAACCGCTTCAATCGTTTTTTTAGGTTCTAAAACATTCATCGATTCTTGCACAAATGTGTTTTCTTCAAGTTCTTCTAAGACTTCTTCTTGTCTAGGAACAAGTGCAATCGTAGATACCTTATGATCCGGTCTTAAACGAATAATTCTGACACCTTGTGTTGCACGTTTCGTTTGAGAAATTTGATCGATATGTGTTCTAATGACAACACCTTTGTCTGAGACAACAATTAAATCTTGATCATCTGAAACGACTCTTAATGTTGATAATTTACCATTCTTTTCAGTGACATTGAGCGTCTTCACACCTTTACCACCACGAATTTGTTTACGATATTCATCAACGATAGTTCGCTTACCGAAGCCGTTTTCAGTAATAACAAGAATTTCATCTTCAGGGCTTGAGATCATCGCTGCACCAACAACTTCATCATCTTTACCTAAATCCATAGCTCTGACACCTGAGGTCGTTCTTCCCATTGCACGTGCATCGTTTTCATCAAAACGAATAGCTTTACCATTGGATGCTCCAAGGATAATATCTTTGGTTCCGTCGGTTAATCCAACGCTCAAGAGTTCATCATCTTCACGTAAATTGATGGCGTTAATACCATTGGTACGAATGTTCTGATATTCGTTAATTGGTGTACGTTTGATGATACCTTTTTTGGTAATAAACGTTAAGTACGCATGTTCATCTTCAAAGTCTTTAACATTGGTAAACGATGCCAAACATTCATCCTTTTGGAATTCAAGCAGATTAACGATGGGTAATCCTTTAGAATGTCTTGATCCTTCTGGAACCTTATAACCTTTAATCTTATAAACGCGTCCTTTATTGGTAAAGAAGAGGTGATAATCATGCGTTGATGTCATACGAATATGTTCGACATAATCGTCTTCATGTACCTTAATCCCTGACATACCAACACCACCACGATTTTGTGTCTTATAGTGGTCAACGTTCATACGTTTGATATACCCGTTATTGGTCACTGTGATAATCACGTCTTCAACAGGAATGAGTGATTCATCTTCAATACTTAAGTCTTCATGAAGATTAATTTCAGTCACACGTTGATCTGCAAAATTTGACTTAATCTCTAAAAGTTCGGTTTTGATAATATCTAATTTACGTTCATGGCTTTCAATGATTTCTTTGAAGTCTTTAATCTTAATAATTAATTCTGAAAGTTCTGCTTCAATCTTCTCAATTTCAATACCTGTCAAACGTTGAAGACGCATATCAAGAATAGCTCTTGCTTGAATATCAGTTAATTTGTATTCAAAGATTAAGGCTTCTCTTGCTTCTTCACCAGTCTTTGATTGTTTAATGATTTCAATCGCACGATCAACATCGTGCAGTGCAATAACTAAACCATCTAAAATATGTTGTCTTGCTTCAGCTTTTTCTAAATCATAAACCGTTCTTCGTTGAACGACTTCGATTTGATGCTCTAAATAGTACTTTAACATATCCTTTAAGGTCACCATTTGAGGTTGTCCCTTAACAAGGCAAATCATATTGAAACCAAAGGATTGTTGGAGCTGTGTATGCTTATACAAATTATTGAGCATGACATGAGGATTGACATCTTTTCTAAGTTCAATGACAATACGCATGCCTTTACGGTTTGATTCATCTCTTAAATCTGTTATACCTTCAACAATTTTATCTTTTGCGATATCAGCGATACGTTCGATTAACGTTGTCTTATTAACGGCATAAGGAATTGCTGTAACAACAATGGCTTGTTTATTCTTGTGTGTGACAATTTCTGCTGTTGCTCGATTTGCAATAATGCCTCGTCCAGTTTCATACGCTTGTCTCAAACCAGATAAACCAAGGATTTGACCTCCTGTAGGAAAATCAGGTCCTTGAATAAACTGCATAAGTTCAGCAATGGTAATTTCTTCATTATCCATGTAAGCGAGTAAACCATCGATAACTTCACCTAAATTGTGTGGTGGAATATTTGTTGCCATCCCAACTGCAATCCCCGTTGATCCATTAACGAGTAGATTAGGATATCTTGAAGGAAGTACTGAAGGTTCATGTTCTGATCCATCATAGTTGTCGACATAATCAACGGTATTCTTTTCTAGATCTCTGACGAGTTCGCCTGCGAGTTTTGACATTCTAGCTTCTGTATAACGCATGGCGGCTGCGCCATCACCGTCAACAGACCCAAAGTTACCATGACCATCAATCAATGGCATACGATAATTAAAGGGTTGTGCCATTCTTACCATGGCTTCATAAACAGATGAGTCACCATGTGGGTGATACTTACCAATAACTTCCCCAACGATTCTCGCTGATTTTTTATGTTGTTTATCAGCGGACATACCTAAATCGTTCATTGCGTATAAAATACGTCTTTGAACAGGCTTTAGTCCATCTCTGATATCAGGTAACGCTCTTGATACGATAACGCTCATCGCGTAGTTTAAAAAGGAGGTTTTCATCTCATTTGATATGTTGATCTCCTTGACATGACCTTCGGTGGTCTTTGTCGTTTCTGTGTTAAATGTCTGATCCATATGAAATCTCCTTTCTAAGCATCGATATTATTCGCATAAATCGCGTTTTCTTGAATAAACTGTTTTCTTGGTTCAACTTCTTCGCCCATCAGCATGGAGAAGACTTGGTCTGCATCCATAGCATCCTTAAGCGACACTTGAAGAAGTGTGCGATGTTCAGGATCCATGGTGGTGTCCCAAAGTTGTTCTGGATTCATTTCACCAAGACCTTTGTAGCGTTGAATGGTAGGTCTTCCGCCCATTTCTTCTAAAATCTTTTGAAGTTGTTCATCACTGTAAACATATTCCACACGTTTACCAGATTGTACTTTATAAAGCGGTGGTTGTGCGATGAAAACATAACCTAAGTCAATTAAAGGCTTCATGAATCTAAAGAAGAAGGTAAGAAGTAAGGTTCTGATATGTGCACCATCGATATCAGCATCGGTCATAATGACCACCTTATGATAACGCGCCTTTTCTGCATCAAATTCTTCACCAATACCTGTGCCTAAAGCTTGAATGAGTGATAAGATTTCTTTATTGCTTAAAATTTTATCAATTCTTGCTTTTTCAACGTTTAAGACTTTACCACGCAGTGGCATAATCGCTTGATATTCTGATTCTCTACCCTGCTTAGCGGATCCGCCAGCAGAGTCACCTTCGACGATATAAATTTCTGATATCACAGGATCTTTACTTCTGCAATCTGCTAATTTAGAAGCAAACCCTAAAGCATCCAATGGTGATTTTCTACGTGTTGCTTCTCTTGCCTTCTTAGCTGCAATACGTGCTCTAGAAGCCATGAGACATTTTTCAATGATACCCTTAGCATCATTAGGATTCTCCATTAAATAGCGTTCCAACCCATCACCAAAGACTTGTGAAGTGATGCCACGAACTTCTGGGTTACCTAATTTTGTCTTTGTTTGTCCTTCAAACTGAGGGTTAGGGTGTTTAACCGATATGATAACAGTTAATCCTTCACGTGTATCTTCACCTAAAAATGAATCATCTTTTTTAAGCATACCTGAATCTGTTCCATATTTATTTAAAACACGCGTTAAAGCTAGTTTATATCCATCTTCATGCATCCCACCTTCATGTGTAGGAATATTATTCGTAAACGAATAAAGATTGGTTGCATAAGAGTCATTGTATTGCATAGCTATTTCAATTTGGATACCATCAACTTCTTTTTCAACGTAAATGATATCTTGGTTGACTTTCCCTTTTCCAACATTTAAGAACCCAACGTATTCAACAATACCACCTTCGTAGTGATATGTGTTTTCAACAGGGTTGTCTCCTCTTTGATCAGAGATTGTAATTTTAATGCCTTTATTCAGGAATGCAAGTTGCTGCACACGATTTCTTAAAATTTCAAACTCATAAACTTGTGTTTCTGTAAACACGAGATGATCAGCTTTAAATGTGATAATGGTTCCTGTGTGTTCTGATGTCCCAATAACGTTGACATCTGAGACTGGAAATCCTCTTTCATAACGTTGTTCGTACGCTTTGTCATCACGATGAATTTCAACGATGAACCATTCGGATAGTGCGTTAACTACAGAAGCCCCTACACCGTGAAGACCACCAGATACTTTATACGATTTGCCATCAAATTTACCACCTGAGTGAAGCGATGTTAAAATCGTTTCAACCGCAGGACGATTGGTTTTTGGATGTAGATCAACTGGAATACCTCTACCATCATCGGTCACGCGAATAATTTCGCCTTTAAGAAGTTCAAGTTTGATATTTGTTGCATAACCGCCTAAAGCTTCATCGATTGAATTATCGATGATTTCCCATACGAGATGGTGCAATCCGCGAGAACCGGTACTTCCGATATACATACCCGGACGTTTTCTAACCGCCTCGAGACCTTCTAAGATTTGAATGTTTGATGCATCATAATTCGACATAATTTCATAACTCCTTTTTCAAATAAATCATCTGGATATGATCACCCTCAATGGGATGGGTACTATTCATAATAATTTGGTGCTCTTTTGGTAATTCTTTGAGAAACAGTTTTTGTCTATCTTCATCTAATTCACTTAAGACATCATCTAAAAGTAACGTAACCGATTGATGGGTCTTCTCTTTTATCAATTCTAAGAGCGCTAATTTCAATGCTATCACCATCAAACGCTGTTCCCCTTGTGATGCATAACTCTTAGCTTCAAAACCGTTAAAACGGAAAATAAAATCATCTCTGTGAGGTCCAATAAGTGTTGTTTGATATAAGATATCCTGCTTTTGGTTCTTTTTTAAAGCATTTAGAAAAGCTTTTTCATCGACATCTGGTTGATACATGAATTCCACATCATGTTTTGAAAATCGTTGATACACATTCCTAAAGTAATGATTTAATTCTTCAACGAAAGTCTTTCTTTCTAAAATAATTTTTGAACCGACTTCATATAACTGATCACCTAAGATATTTAAAAAGGTGTAATCATCATCAATTGTAATTTTTTTAAGCAAACTATTCCGTTGCTTTAGTACTTGTTTATACGTATTTAAATGACGTAAATAATTTTTATTGAGCTGCATCCATTCTAAGTCAACGAATTGTCTACGATCTTGAGGAGAACCTTGAATGAGTTCTAAATCCTCTGGAGCAAACATCACAATTCTAAGATGTCCAATAAAGTCACTAATCTTTCTTTTTTCAACACCGTTGATTGATGCTCTCTTCCCTGTTTTAGATAAAACCACTTCGTATCGGTCATCGTCTTGCCATAATTTAACCGAAGCGAAGGGTTCGCCTTGTGTAATCACATCTTTTTCATCATTGGTTCGATGAGACTTCGTTGTTGCACAAAAGTAAATAGCTTCTAAAACACTTGTTTTTCCTGAACCGTTTAAACCGTGGATATAAGCGAAAGACTGATTAAATTGAAGTTCTAAAAATTTATGATTCCTAATGTTTTTGAGTTGAATCTTTTTGATCATTTGTGATCTGATACTCAACTTTCTTCAGTTTCACGATATCACCTGGATAAAGTTTCTTTCCGCGTTCTGTTCGGCGTTCTTGGTTGACAAAAACTTTTTCTTCAAATAAAAAAAACTTGGCTTCCCCACCTGAACCAATGTGATCAGTCGCTTTTAAAAACTGTCCTAAAGTTATAAAATCTGATGTAATACTGAATTTGATCATGATCTTTCCTCATCTATCCTTTTATATTATATCATAATATAAGGAAAAATACAGCCTTTTTCTACTTTTTTGTAGCTATAAAGTGTCATATTCAAGTCATCTTATAAAATTGCTTTAAAACGGAAATTTCGAGGTTTACATTTATCATAGAAAAAGAGCCACACAAAGTAGCTCTCATTTGAATTCGTTTATTTTAATCGATTCTAACAGGTAAAATTAAGTGTAATAAATCAACATCTAAATTGCCTTTTAACACAAATGGTTTAACTTCACCAGCGAATTGAATTTGAACTTCCGATGAGCTAAATGATTTTAAAGCTTCCACTAAATAGCGTGAAGAAAATGCAATCTTAATGATGGGTCCAATAGCGTCTGATGATGGAATAATTTCTTCTAGTGCATCACCGACTTCATTATTGGTTGAACTGATTTCTACCACCCGATCTGGACGAAGACTCATTTTAATGATGTTGTAATTAGTTTCTCTATCTCTTGGCGATAAAAGGGAAACACGTTCAACAGCTGCAAGTAACTCCTCTTTGTTAAATGGAATAACCACAGGAAACTCAACAGGAATGATACGCATAGTATCTGGGTATGTTCCTTCGAGTAGTCTTGTTTGAAATAAAATTTTGTTCATTTTAAATAAAACTTTATTGGGGTTTATAAATAATTCAACGTCCTCATTATACGTATCAAGAATTTTCGATAATTCATCTAAACTCTTATTGGGTATAACGATATCAAATTGTTTACTATGTGTTCTAAGTTTGACATTCTTTTGTGATAAACGATAGGAGTCAGTTGCTACACAATAAAGGTGGTTATCTAAATATTTAAAATTAACTCCTGTTAAAATAGGACGTTTTTCAGAATTAGCTGTTGCATAATTTGTTTCTTTAATAATCGTTTTAATTAATTGAGAATCTAAAACAACAGGATCATCTAAATCAAGAAAATCAATTTCTGGATAATCTTCAACATCCATTAATCTTAATTTAAATTCTGAACGATCAGCTTTAATAACAATAAGTTTATCTTCGATAAGTGCAAACTCAGCACGTTGTGAAGTAATCTTTCGCATAATTTCAATTAAGTATTTTCCTGGTATTGCAACTTTACCACCTTGTTTGATGGATAGCGAATGATCATCGATTAAAACTTGAATAGCGACATCCGTATTGCTAGTCGTCAGTAAAATATGGTCTTCATTCACTTCAAACTTAATAGCATAAAGAATGGGTAGTGGTGTTTTTGAAGGAAGGCCTTTCTGAACGATGAGAAGTTGGTTAAGTAGTACATCACGATCGATACTGAAAATCATATGCGAGCTCCTTTTATTTCTTTTATTTAATCTTTTAATTATTGTTGTTACAATTGTGGATTTGTGGATAAATCCGATAAAGGCTTTATATCGCTATAATTATACCATATTTCCAACAATCTATAAACAGTTATTTTTTGTTAAATGCATCAATTTTTTTAATGATTGTGTCGACTGCAATTTTTAATGCTGTATCTTGTTTTAGGTCGTTATCAATCTTTTCACAAGCTGCTAATACAGTTGAATGATCGCGATCTCCGAAGAGTGAACCTATTGTTTTATAAGGGATATTATATCTTATTTTAATAATATACATCGCTATGTGACGCGGTAAAATATATTTTGAGTGTCTTTTTTTACCAATAAGATCTTCAAGGGTAATACCATAGAAATCACTGACGATAGATTGGATACGGTCATAGTTGTTTTCATTTAATGAGTCTGTTTTTCTCTTAGTTTTTAAAAGAGGTTCTAAAGCTTCATTAACTGTCTCAACATTTAAATCCAAGTTATTTGTTAAACAATAGAATAAGACACGTTTTAGAGCTCCTTCTAGTTCTCTGATGTTTGTTACAAAAGATGATGCAATGAATTCTAAAACATTACTAGGAATATCATGGATATCACTCGATTCTGTTGCCAATTTACGCTTTAAGATCTCAATACGATGCTCAAGATCAGGCACTTGAATGTCAACAGTTAACCCAACTTCAAAACGTGAAGTAAGACGAGTCATAATATTTTTTAATTCAGAAGCTGGTTTATCACTTGTGATGACAATTTGTTTATTAGCTTGATAGAGATAATCGAAGAGCTTAAAGAATTCCATTTGGGTCTTCGTAGCTCCACCCATAATTTGAATATCATCGACCAATAAAATATCAATATCACGATATTTTGCGTTAAAATCTTCCATCTTTTCCTTTTTAAGGAGATTTGCAAAGTCTTCGATAAAACCATCTGCTTTTACGTAAAGAACTTTCTTGTTGATGTCTTGATCTAAAATGTAGTTACCAATCGCCTGCATAAGGTGAGTTTTTCCTAACCCAACATCACCAAAGATATAAAGTGGATTAGCAACTGCTCCAGGTTGATCTGCAACCTTCATCGCCATTCTAAAAGCAAACATATTTGATTTACCAACAACAAAGTTGTCAAAAGTGTAAGTTGCATTTAAATTACCTGGACGGTATTTTAAACTCAAGTTTCTTTCTGGACTGATAAGTGTCTCTTCTGGAATCATCTCTGATTCGGTTACAAATTTAAAACGAATGGGCGCATTATTGAATTTCTGCGCCAAAGTGTTAATTTTGCCAAGATAAAGACGATTAATTCTATTTTTGATAAATTCGCTAGGAACAATCACGTAAACATGATCGTTAGCGTATTTGTGTGTTGACTTGATCGGTTCAAAAACCTCTTGAAAAATGTCTTCACTAAAAGTTGATTCAAGTTCATTCAAAATGCGCTGCCATAGCAGGTCGTATGTGTTCATATTAAAACCCCTTATTCTTCGTATTTTTAGAATAACACACTTAGCATAAAATAAACGAAAAAGATATCCACAGTATTTGTGGAAAACCATGAATTCAAAAGTGTTGGTAAGTGGGAAGATTGTGGAAAACGCTTTATATCTTACGTCTTTATTAAGCGATTCTTAAATCTTACCAAGTTATCCACAAATCCACAAAAAAGTGGTTAAGTTATCCACATCGTACAAGATGGTGTCGATGTTGAAAATGGATGAAAAAAATGCATTTAATGAGACACCTTTCAAAGATACTTCATTCTACAATTTTTATCGATAAAAAAAACAAAGAATATAGTTGACAAAAGAGGGGTCTTTTTATATAATGATAAAGCATGGTTTCGCAAGAAAGGTGGTTTTATTTGTGAAAAGAACATATCAACCAAGTAAGCTTAAGCGCGTTAAGACCCATGGCTTCAGAGCGAGAATGGCTACTGCTAATGGTCGTCAAGTATTGGCTCGTCGCAGATTGAAAGGCCGCGCAGCATTAACTGTTTAATTAAATCATTATTTTAAAAACACTTGGATTACTCGTTTAAAATATAACTTATGTTATTTTTTGAGTAGTCCTTCTTTTTTTAAAATTGTTGAAAACCTATGAAAAAAAGATATCGCATAAAGAAGAATAGCGAAATCGATGCGATCTTCAAAAAAAGGGTTGTCAAAGGAGACAGTTATTTTGCACTCTATCAATCTGATGAGCAGGCAAACGAACATTTCAAATTCGCATTATCGATTGGACGTAAATATGGAAACGCGGTCGCGCGTAACCTAGCCAAGCGAAGAATACGAATGATTGTCGCGGAATTTAAAGACTACATGATTAAAACAAAACAGTTTGTCATTGTCGTTAAACCAACCGTTGTACAGTTGTCTTTTCAAGAGATGAGAGATAAACTTATCATCTTATTTAAAAAATCTAAGCTTATGGAGAACGAAAATGACTAAACGAATTATTTTTTCATTCATGATGCTCTTCTTAGTTTTTGTACTTTTTGCTTGCGGTGGGGGAGCTGATCCCGTTAAAGTTGTTGTTCCTAACAACCCAGTAGGCGAAAAAGACATTTGGGAAAAACTCGTTTTTGACCACACAGAAGCTAACAGCATCGTATTTAAAGGAGATAATGGCTTATCTTATTGGACATTATCTGAAAAAGGTATTGCAACCCTCGTTGATTATGATGGAACTTTACCTACAAACGTTGTTACAGATGATAACGGCGTAAGAACTTACACATTTACGGTTTCTGACATCGAAACCTCATTCAAACTTTATGTTATGCCAGAAACGCCTGTAGGCGATTCAAACGATATCGTGATGATTGTCTTCCGTCACCTACAAGAAAACGTCCTTTATCAAAAGGGTGAAACATTTGATCCAACAGGTATGCTGATTTATGTCGTCGAAAGAGATGGCGATGTAAGACAACTGAAGGGTGAAGATGTTAAAGATCAGTTCGATGATCATGACTATGATCCTCTAGATGAAGACGGTTTTAAAGATCAATACAGTTATACAGTAACATTTACAGAAGGTACATTTAGTGAAGACTTCCAAGTTTATGTAGCTGGTGGTGAACGTCCTTTATCAAATAAGGATGCTAACTTCTTTGACTGGATTTTAGTTATTCCTGTTGCCTTTGTTATGCAATTCTTTGCATCAGTTTTTGGTAACAACTTTGCTATCGGTATTCTATTAACGACAATCGTCGTACGTACATTAGCTTGGCCAATCTATGCGAAGAGCAATGATATGTCGATCAAGATGAATTTAGCACAACCCGATATGCAGCGTGTTCAAAATAAATACGCAGCTAAAAAGGATCCCCAGTCTCAACAACAAATGCAGATGGAAATGATGCAAGTCTATAAGAAACACGGTATCAACGTTCTCGGATGTCTCATGCCGTTCTTGCAGATGCCAATCTTCATCGCGATGTATGGTGTTGTTAGACGTATAACTTTACCAGGTGGTATGTATACAGATGCTGTTGTGAATACTAATTTCTTAGGTATTAATCTAGCAAATGGTAATGACGGCATCATCGGTATGGTTTTAGCGGGTATTGTTGGTGGCACGATGTTCTTACTTCAAAGAATTTCGATGAAAAAACCAGCATATGCTAAAAATACTGGACGTCAAAACTTAAATCCACAAGCACAACAAACAGAAAAGACAATGAAATATGTTAGTTATTTCATGGTCATCATGATGGCATTCGCATCGTATTCATCGAATGCGTTAGCGTTATACTGGATTTTTGGTAACATTTATTCCTTAGGTCAAACATTGATCAACCGTAAGCTCAATGAAAAGAAACACGAAACATTGAGACAGAAACAAATTTTGGGGTGAGCATATGAACTTAAAGAGAGTTGAATTTGAAGCAAAATCACTGCAAGAAGCAGAGAAAATAGCAGTTGAACAATTAAAACTGCAGTTAGACAAAATTAAGTTAACCGTTTTAAAGGAGAAGAAAGGGTTACTTGGTTTTGGTGTGTCTACCTTCTATGAAGCAACACCTAATATTAATCCAGCAACTGAAGGTAAAGTATATTTAGAAAACATTTTAAAAACCATGGACATTAAGTCTCGCATGGAAGTTAGAACGGTTAATGAAGGTGCAGAAATCTATTATCATATAGAAAGCGATGAAAACGCCCTACTCATAGGACGTGAAGGTCGTACATTATTAGCGCTTCAATTTATGCTAAGAAACTACCTGAACCTTTTTGTTGAAGATCACTTAATCGTATCTTTAGACATTGGTAATTATCATGAAAATCGTAAAAAGCAACTTGAAATTTTAGCTACTAAAACAGCTAAAGAAGTTGCTCAAACAAGAATTGCAGTTAAACTTGATCCCATGAATGCATTCGATCGTCGTATCATTCACACAAAACTTTCTGAATGGCGTGATGTCATCACCGAATCAGAAGGCGAAGGGGACCAAAGAGCGCTTGTGATTAAACCTAAAAAATAAACATAAAAATGCCGATTTCGGCATTTTTTGTTTTTAATCTTTTATCGTTTATGCAGTTTTCTCATCGTGGTATAATGAGAACAAGCAGGTGATGGTTTTGCAGATCATATGGTTGACGAAACTCAAGTCAAATCGCAAACGAAAGAAGATAAAAATTTTAAAGGTACTCAAGGTCATACTCATCCTTATTCTTATGGGGATGATTTATTCACTTGGTATCGCAGTTGCTGAAAACATACAAGTTAATCACGATATCAAAGAATTTAAAAATAGAGCAGTTTTTGAGGAAGAAATAACTATAGAATATAGTTATGGTAACTTTCAAACACGTAGATACTATAAGGTTTCACGTGAAACATCTTATGAACTTTTTGATACAAGAAGCGTTTTTTATGATGACACACGAAAGTTCTTAGGTCAGAGTGGTGATATCTTTGTTTCGCAGGATTCTCCCTTTCCATATAACCCACTTGTTCACCTCTTTGTTTCCTATTATTTTGGAGGACATGCAGCAATTAAAAACCATGATAATAAGTTTATAGAGGCTGTGGGTTTTCCATCAGGGGATGAAACGGTTCTAGATTTTATGTTACATCCTGGAAATGAACCGCATAACTTTTCAGCAACCGTCAGTAAGTCAGCTAGCAATTACTGGTTGAATCCCGTCTACCGGACAACAAGTGATCAGGAATATCCTTATTATGGAACGAAATATCGCAATGATTTTATCGGATTACGCGTCAAAAACATCACGGAAGCACAAATTGATGGAGCTATTGCATATGGTGAAGATAAAATAGGAACAGCGCTTTATAATTTCTTATTTTTCTTAGATATGAAATATAAATTTTATTGTACAGATTTAGTGAGTAGAGCTTATCAAAGCGTCATGGTTGATGAAGACGATCAAAGACTCTATTCAAAAGCGTTAAATGATGACAGATTCATCACATCCGTTAATGATCTTATCTTATCAGATGATACGTACATTACATTTTATGTTGAAGTTATTGATGATATCTGGCATATTTATTACCTAGAAGATATGGAGGGGTAAACATGATTGATTATATTTTAATAGGACTTCTTATGGGTCTCATTGGCCTTGTGATTTATCTTATCGTGATGATCTCAAAACAAAAACCAGCAGAACCCGATTT
>JAVEQT010000023.1:7329-20616 GCA_034007485.1 Acholeplasmataceae bacterium | reverse complement strand
CTGTTTAATATTATCTTTTAAGATAGTGATGATTTTAATAGCTTCCTTACTATCTTCAACAGGAATGACAAACTGGTCCGATACTTTTTGATAAACTCTTTTTTGCTGATCCAACCAATCTCTTAATACTTGTTTATCTTCAGGAACAATCTTTAAACGATCTTGAGAGTAACGATCTTTAAGCTGTGCAGGTGTTCCTTCAGCAACAATCACACCTTTATTAATAATCACAACATGATCTGCGTTGGCTGCTTCTTCCATATAATGTGTCGTTAAAAAGATGGTCATATTTTTATTCGTTCTTAAGTCTTCAATGACTTTCCATACGACTTGTCTTGTTTCAGGATCAAGTCCTGTCGTAGGTTCATCTAAAAGAAGCACTTCTGGGTTGGAAAATAAAGCTCTCGCAATTTCTGCTCTTCTTTTTTGTCCACCTGATAATGTTTTGAAACGTTGATTTTCAAATTCATGTAAGTTTAAATACTCTGCTAATTGATGATATCTTTCTTTAACAGCCTTTTTATTGTTTAAATAAAGAGCTCCTCGTAAAACTAAATTCTCTTTGACTGTCAAATCATCATCTAAAACATTGCCTTGAAAAACAACGCCAATTTTTTGTCTAAAATAAGCTTCATCAGTTTGCTCGTTTAAATAAACTTGACCGGAATCTGCATCAAGCAGTGTTGTCATCACATTAATCGTTGTTGATTTACCCGCACCGTTAGGTCCTAAAAAAGCAAAAAGACTTCCTCTTCTAACAAGAAAAGAAATATCTCTTACCGCTTTAATTTCACCGTAACTTTTAACGAGGTGGTCAACTTTGATAATAGCATCCATCATTTTACCCCTCCATTTTTCATATTCATTTGAAGTATAGCACACATCGAAAGAGTTATGAAAGGGGATTTATGATATTTTTACATTATGATGAACAATTCGTTAATGCAAGCAGTAGAACTGCTGCATATAGTATGATTGCACTCACTGGTGTGATTAAAATACCAAAAATAGTTTTAAATATTTTGATTGAAATAAGTTTTTTTCTGATTTGTCTTATATAATAGAAGATAGAACCTATACCGAAAATAAGATGTGCAAAATGATAGTAAACAAGATATGTAGCAAAGTACAAGATAACTTTAGGGGCACTTGTAACCGTCTTTGCATATAGGGCACCTATACCAAATAATGCACTGCTTAAAAGAAGCATAGCAATCGATACATAAAAGTAAATCCGTTGAACCTTATGCGCTGTTGTGTTACTGTTAGATTGAATCATAACATCACATCCTTTGTTTACATTATAGACTACTTTGAACATCAATGCATTCAAAATGATAAAATACCAATAAAAAGTGGTTATTATTCGTATATATGATGTAAGGGGGTTATCACTTCTATGATGATTGAAAAGCTACGACGTGAATATTACTTTAGCATTGTTCTATTTGTTTTAGTAGAACTCATTTTAATCGTGTTGTTCACTTTTGTTTCACTCATCTATGAAGACATATTCTCTGAAGGTCTTATCGTTTTATTGATAGGTACCATTGGATTTTGGTATTTTACGATGATGAGAATTCGTGATCGCTATAAAAAATTTATGCAAAAACGATTTAAAGTAACAACACTAGAACACAAACTAAACTATCCTCATTATTTCCATAAAAAAATACGTATTCCACTCTTTATCTGGGGTAAAGGTTATCTCAGTAAGAAAAGGCTGATTCCAAAAAGGTTTATAGGTTTTGTTGAAGGAGATCGTGCATTTCTTATTTCTGAACTTAACACCATACAGATGAATAATCACTATGAAATCTTGTACATCCATCGAGGGTACGCTGCGCTGATTAAAGATTTAAATCAGAAAAGTTATTTAATTCATTTGGATAATTTAGAGCCTATCGAGTAAATAAAATGCCACTAACTTGTGGCATTTTTTATTGCTGTAATATTAACAAACACTATCTCATTCAGCTGTAGATTGATATATAATATCATCTTTTTTAATTGTCTTAACATAAAAAGAAAAGTAAAGATATTTTATGCCATCGATGAACAGTAATAGAAGCGTTACCCATAATCGATTGATAATAATAGCAGATGTAATAAGGATAATATCAACCATGATGAGTAGCATCCATTTATCTCTTCTCGCCATTTCTCGAGATTCTACAAATGTTTTAAGATGCTTATGATATAGCTTTGTAGATATAAACCAACGTTCAAATCGTTTTGATGATCTCGTATAGAAATATAAAGTTAACAATAAAAATGGTGTTGTAGGCAAAATGGGTAAAAGGATACCAATGATTCCCATAACCATAAAAAATGTTCCTAAAACGACGTAAATAAACTTCTTCATTCTTTACTAACCAAACGTTTTTCTCCTTCTAATTCTCGAATGGGTTTAATATTTTGAGTGACTTCAAGTGTTCCTAAATATTCACCTTTTTTACTTCGAACTGCAAAATAGCGGATTAAAACAAACATTCCTTTCATTTGAATCCAAAAATCTTCATGTTCTTTTTTGCCTGAGCGAAATGATTCAATGATTTCTTCAACAACATGAACAGAAGCGGGTGGGTGACACATTGAAACATGTCGTCCAATAATTGTTTTGGGTCGTTCAAATATACGTTCCATACCTTGAGTAAAATATTTAACGTAGCCTTCAGCATCAACAAATGTCATATCAAAAGGAAGTGTATTCATCATTTGATTGGCTTGTTCAAATGTTAGAGATCCTGTATCAAAAGTGACCTCTCCTTCGTTTGTCTGTTGAACGGGTTCTTCTTGCTGTTCTTCTTTTTTCCATGAAGATTGTGGTTTTTCAAGAAAGTATCCAATTTCAGCAGATGAACTATCAACAATAATCCAATCAAAAAAACTCAAGTTTTCAAGAAGTAGCGGCATGAGGATATGGGTTTCTTTAAAAATCATATCTCTAACTTTTTGAAGTGTTATTACGATTTTTTGACGTGTTTGATCACCATCTGCATCGATGCGTCCTAAATCATCTAGAATATTTTTAATTTCAGCACGTATTTCGTCATCAACACCCCACATGACTTTCGGTGGTGCTGTTATACCTTTCTTTTCTAAATTAGGGAAGAAGAGGTACTCTTTTCGTGCATAATGATTGTGAATTTCCTTGAGTCGATCAAATCCAACCCTTAACATTAAATCTGCAGTTTTACCTTTTTGATTGATAAACGGTTCGATTTCTTCAACTATGAGTTGTTCAATACGATCGTTTTCAGCCAAAAAAACCTGAACAGGGTGACCAGGAATTTTTGTATGATCTTTAACAGGGTGAATATCCGATATAGAACCTTCAAACAGTGATGCATGAACATCGCATAAACGTTGAACTTCTTCAATCGCCATGCCATCTTTAATCAAAGCCTGTTCCATCTGTGTGATTTCTGCTGTTGTCACATCTTCAAAATGCTTTTTAAATTCCTCTTTTGCTTTATCAACAGATTGGCCTTCATGTAATCCTTTAATAATATTTTTAAGAAGTTCTTGTCTTTTTATACCTTCGTTATTAATCCATTCACTCATTTTAATCCTCCTCTAAGTGATAACCATGTTTATGAAAAACATTTTTTATATGTTCTAATGAAATCTTCTTTAATTGACTTCCTTGTTTTAATGTCATAAATCTTCCAACTGTTTGAATCATGCCAGGTTTAATAATATCGACAAATCCAATGTCATAAAGAATCTGTTCAATAAAAGGGTCGTTTTTAACCAATTGATATATATTTCGATTCAACGAATATGTCTTCATACTATCATCCTTTTCCATAAGACATGGCTATCATAACATATCAGAAAATAAAAGTGAAGTAAAGTAATCATACGATTATAAAGATTATGTTTTTGATAAAAAAACCTCGTAATGAGGTTTATTCTTGAAATCTTTGATTGAGATGATTGGTATGCTTTCGATATGAAATCGTGATGATGATTAGTAATCCACTCATCAATGTGATAAAAACCGGATAATAAAATATACTGACCTTCCCAAAGAAAAGACCAACCAGAGGTGTCAATATACCAAAACCCATATAACCTATTCCCATTTGTAAACTAATGATTTTGCTTAGTTTGTTTTTCTCAAAAACATGAGAGTTCATATACATCATATTGGGGAAAATTGGACCAGCACCTAATCCAAATAAAAAGACGATGAAAAAGTAGATAAAGACTTGTTGAAACTGAATAAACATGAGTAAACCAGAAATCAGGAGTAACGCTTGTCCAATACGCACCAAGAGATTGGGTGTGACCTTAGATGATAGAAAACCACTTAAAATTCTTCCTACAGTTAGCGCAAGATAAAATGTTGTTGTAAATAAGGCAGCTGTTGCGTAATTGACTTCTTTTTCAATGAAGAAATAACTCGCAACCCAAACACCACTCAGTGACTCGATATGAACATAGATTAAAAAGATTAAAATGCTTTCTAAAGCACCTTTCGTTTTCAAAATCTCTTGCAAAGTCACCTTTTTATGATTCTCTTGTCTTTCCTCATGATCTTCTTTTTTCCATAATTTAAAGGAGATGAGAACAATTGCAGCAATTCCTATCAAGATAGAACCTACAATGATGTAACCTAAACGCCATTTTTCCTGATTTAACGTATAAGCCATGATAGTTGGTCCCATGGTAACACCCACACCATAAAAAGAGTGGAGATAGTTCATATGCTTAGCTTTATAGTGCGAAGCTAAATAATGATTTAGAGAAACATCAATAGCGCCAGCACCTGCACCTAAGGGTAAAGCAAAAAATAACATGTGATAAAACGAACTTACTTGACTGATTAAAATCAACCTGTACCCGTAGCGAGTACACTGATAAACGTAATCCATTTTGTTTTAAATAGTCTTAATAAACGTGGTGCGTTAAATGTTGAAAGGATTGAGAAAATATAAACAGTAACTGTCATGATCCCCAAAGTTTCAAGTGAAGTATTTAAATCCATACGAATAAGGTTCCATGCAGAGCCTAAAAGAGCATCAGGTAAACCGAGTGCGATAAAGCTGATATAGATGACAATAAGTAATAAGAGTGCTTTTAACTTCATGAGAAAAACCTCCGAGCCAAAAAAATTATAGCATAAAAAGAAAAGAGGATGGCTCATCCATCCGTCATTTCTTAGGTATTTTTTAACTTTTTATGCAAATACATGTAATCATCAGCTATACGAAGAATTTCATAGATATCATGGTCTGCATCCGATTTAATCGCATAGCCTAATGCGACTGAAATAGGTGACCCTCTCAAAGTCTCATGATAGAATGCATCAATTAAAACATGTTTCATGGTGTGTACATCATCTTCAGTAGTATTAGGCATAACCAAAAGAAACTCATCACCACCCATACGTCCTAAATAATCTTTTGAATCCATGTTAGATTCAATGATGCGACATACTTTTTTAAGTAGATCATCACCCGATTGATGACCATGCTCATCATTCATTTCTTTTAAATTATTAACATCAAAGATCATGACGCCTAAAGGCAAATAACGATCTTTATCTAAATCTTGGATCAATTGATCCATAAATCTTCTGTTATATAAACCCGTTAAATAGTCATGATAACTTAAAAATTCAATTTCCTGTTGTTTTTTAATCTTTTCAGAGATATCTCTAAAGACAATAGCAATACCTTCTTGTGTCTTTCCTTTATCTTTGATGGGTGAAACACTCATTTCAATTGAAATTCGTCTTCCTCTTTTATTAAAGATGGTTGCATGTTGAATGTGGATTTCTTGTTTAGGTTTAAGTATTTTTTGATGCAATTTGTCATCATCGTCATCAAAATAAATTTTTAAAACGTCCCAAATATATTTATACTTCGCTTCTTTTTCTGTTAAGCCTAAAAGTTTTAGCGTATTTGAGTTGATTACAACAATGATACCTTTGCTGTTTGTTGAAATGACAGCGTCACCAACAGATAACAATGTTTTTTTGAACAAATCTCTTTCTAAAGCTAATTGGTTTTCTAAATCTTTGTGTTCTGTGATATCTCTTAATGTTCCTACAAAACCAACGACGTTGTTATTATCATCTGTCATTGGAGATGCATTCGTGTTAAACCATCGATAGTTATCTTTGTTATCCTTTAGGCGAAGTTCTTTAATTTCAAATGATTCTTGTGATTGATAGATATGAGAAAAAAATGAATCTAATTTTTTATCATCCTCAGGATGTATAAAATCACGATACGTATATTTAAGCGTTTCACTGACATCATGACCCAAAATACGCTTCCAAGCTGATGATGCAAACGTAATTTGACCCTCTACATCAAGCGTATAAATAATGTCATAACTACTGTCAACAAGATATCTGAAATGTTTTTCTCTTGATTGAAGTTCAAGTTCAAGTTTTTTAAAATCTGTAACATCAAGGTGAATACCCACCATGATTAAAGGCTTCCCATCTTCTGTCCATGAGATAACTTGTCCACGATCAGAAATCCATATATAATCGCCACTTTTGTGTTTCATACGATACTGTGAAACGTAAAATTCAGTTTTCTTATCAAACGCTTTTTGAATATCTCGATAAGCCATTTCTAGGTCATCTGGATGAACAAGCTGTTCCCACGTGATTAGACCTATAGGTTTAAGATCATCAAGAGAGTATCCCAAGATTTTAGCCCAATGTTCATCGAAAATAGTTTCTTTTGTTTGTACATTCCATATCCAAGTTGCAGCTTGTGTAGCTTTTAAAAATGTTGAATAGGATTCTTTTTCCAAGAATAAGGCTTCTCTTGTTTTTTCAATCTGATCAATATTAATACTGACACCGGTCAATATGGGTTTATTTGGTTCAGCATATTCAATTTTCGTTTTCGTATAAAACCAAATATACTCTCCATTTTGGTGTTTAATACGTTGTATGACATCAAACTCGGTTTCTTTCTTGTTAAAACAATCATTTACTTTTTCCATGATCATCTTTTTATCTTCTGGATGCCACTGATTCTGCCAGAAAGATGCACGTGTTATTTGATCGATATCGTTATATCCCAACAACTTTTCTAAACCAAAAAAAGGTATCAATACACCCTGATTGATATCCCATCGCCACATGGCAACATTCATGCCATCAATGATATCCTGAAATGAGTTAAATCGATCTAAATCATCTTCTTGTAACATATGCTTTTTGATATATTTGTCCATCTCTACCATCCAGAAAAATATATTTTATCCATATTTTAGCATAAATATATGTTGAATTATTTTCATATTTCTTAAGTATTTCTTAAATCATGAAAAAAAGTTCTTGCGGACTTGTTTATTTTGATGCGTGAATGCCACAAACATATCCTGAAGACCATGCCCATTGCAAATTATATCCACCACATAACCCATCAATATCGAGAATCTCTCCACAGAAATAGAGTCCTTTGATCTTCTTAGATTCCAAGGTTTGGGGATTGATATCTTTGATATCGATACCTCCAGCAGTGACTTGAGCATCATCAAAATCTTTTGAACCTATGATCTTAAACTGCCAGTCGAACAAGAGTTTCATCAAGGTGTTCATTTGATTTCTTGTTAATTCACTAACCTTAAGATGAAAAGGGATTTTCGCTTCTTTCAATAAGGGATGAATAATGCGTTTATTAATCAGACCAATGAGGCTCATCTCGATGGTTTTTTCAGAAAGTTGGATAAAACGTTTAGCAACATCTCTTTGATTTAAACCTTGAATTAAAATAACTTTAATAAATACTTCTTGATTTTCTTGTAAAAGTGCATTTGCTTTTCTGCTGATCTGCAAAATGGTGGGTCCACTTATGCCGTATTTTGTGAATAATACATCGCCATATTCTTGTTGGATACTCACATTGTGATGCATTAGTTCAACTAATCCTGGATATTTGACACCATCTAGTGCTTTTAAATGTGGACTTTCTAGTTCAAGTTTAACTAATGCAGGAAAGATGGGTGTAAGTTTATGCCCAAAAGCTTCTGCTAAGGCATAACCGCTACCATCACTACCACTTTTAGGCATCGCCATACCACCCGTAGCAAGTATAACGACATCCGCTTGATAACTAGATTGATTTTCTAAAGTAACATGAAATGATTCTTTCTTTTTGATTGAAATAACCTTAGCTTCATAGATCACTGGAATATGTAGTCTTTCTACTTCATAGACCAAAACATCGACGATGGATGAAGCTTGTTCTGATAAAGGATAGGTTTTTCCCTCATCTTCTATTTTTGCTGCAATACCTATAGTTTCAAAATAATGCAATGTTTTCTTGGGGTTCATCTGCTCAAATACAGTTTTTACAAAATATGGATGATTGTAGTGTAGTTCTGTAGCATCAACATTGGTAAAATTGCAACGTCCGTTACCGGTTGCTAAGATTTTTTTCCCTAGTTTTGTATTTCTTTCTAAAATCATGACGTCACATGCTTCATTTTTTGCTGTGATAGCTGCCATTAACCCAGAAGCTCCACCACCAATAACAATCACTTTTTTCATAAACTCACCCGTTTCATTATAACATCAAAATCCTTATTTTATCTATAGCACCATGCTATAATAGATGTCAAAGGGGTTGTTATAGTGAACGACATATTTAATAAACAAAAAGTTTTTTTTCTAACCGATCAAACTAAAGATTATAACTTTCGAATAAATCAATTAGATCATCTATATCGTCTGATTGTTTCAAATGAACAGAATATATTAGATGCTTTAAAAAAGGATTTAAATAAGTCCTCTTTTGAAGCTTATACCACAGAAATTGGCTTTAGTTTGCATTCGATTCAAAAAGCAAGAAAACATTTGAAAAAATGGATGAAACCAAAAAAAGTAAAAACACCTTTTTATCAACTCAATACCAAATCATATATCTATCCGGAACCCAAGGGAACCATTTTAATTATCGGTCCCTATAATTATCCATTTCAGCTCATTATAGAGCCTTTAATCGGTGCTATTGCATCGGGAAATACAGCGATTTTAAAACCTTCTGAATTTGCGAAAGAAACAGAGAAAGTTCTTCTTGAGATGATCAATCAAAACTTTGATGAATCGTATATCAGAGTGTTTACAGGTGAAAAGGAAATCACATCTGAACTTCTCACCTATCCTTTCGATCATATCTTTTTTACAGGTAGCACCAAGGTTGGACAAATTGTCTATGAAGCAGCAGCAAAAAACTTAACACCTGTTACGCTAGAACTCGGTGGAAAAAGTCCAACGATTGTTGATGAAACTGCCAACATTAAAGTAGCAACAAGACGCATTGCATTTGCTAAGTTTACGAACGCTGGTCAAACATGTATTGCTCCTGATTATATTTATTGTCACCACAAGATCCATGATCAATTCATTAAAGAACTCAATGACGTGATCATAACCTTTTATCAAAATTATGATGATTTTGGCAAAATCATTAATGAAAGACATTTTAATCGATTGATCAACTTAATCAATAAACAGAAACAAACTCATGAAAACCATGTGAATGAAGAAAAGCTTCATATCAGTCCTACGGTATTGAAAGATGTCACATGGGACGATCCAGTCATGCAAGAAGAGATTTTTGGTCCTATACTTCCTGTGCTATCCTATCATGATGAAAATGAACTCATTCAACTACTTAAAACGAAAGAAAAACCTTTAGCATTATACCTGTTTTCTAAAAAGAAGGATCTTCAACAAAAGATTTGGAATTCCATCTCTTTTGGTGGTGGTGCTATCAATGATGCTTTGATGCATGTCAGTAATCCTTATTTACCGTTTGGTGGCGTAGGCTCTTCTGGATTTGGTGCTTACCATGGGAAGCATTCCTTTGATTTATTCTCCCATATGAAGGGTTATATCAAGCGGAGTACATGGTTAGATCTTCCCATTGCATATCCACCCTATTCAAAAAAGAAAGAGAAACTCATCAGAAAGCTCTTAAAATAAAAAAAGCTGCTTGATTTAAGCAACTTCTGACATGATCTTTGGTCATGTCTTTTTTATATCGTTATGAAGAATAACTTTTGTTTTTACAGTACCATCTTTACTCATGTTGATGAGGCGTGCACCCTTAGGAAAACCAGGCATGCCGTACTCATAATGTCCGCTTACTCTTCCATAACTTAAGATGATGTCATCTTTTATATAGGTGTAATCATTTAAATGGTCATGGCCAAAAAACATAGCTTTTGCTTGATGCTTTTTAGCGACTTCAAAAAAATGGAGGTTAACCGGTGGTGTGCAAGGTTCTTCATTAAACTCTCCAACAAAAGGAGTGTTTTTATTTTTTATCTCTTTAACTTCAGGAATAGGGATATGAAAGAATACAAGATTTGGATAGGGATAAAATGACATCATGTGTTGATACCATGCGATCTGGTTTTGGGTAATTGAACCATAACCCCACGTCATTTTCTCATCGATATCATACATGTTATCAATATGTGTGTCAAGCATAACAAGCGTTGCTATGATGATATGATTTTCATCCACAATTTTAATAACATGATTTGAATATCCCAGATGCTCAGGTCCCTCGTTAAATACAAGGCATTTTGACTTTGAAATCGCCTTAATAAGGGATTGATAGGTCACATTGTGTTCTGTATCATGATTACCAAAAACAAAGGTGTAAGGTGTCTTAAACTGGTCCATATATGAGCCTAAGCGTTCATAGAGTATAGGTGCATCATCACTCATGGTTTGATCCCCAGTTAATACGATAAAATCAGGATTGACATGGTTAATCATGTCATGAATAAGTTGATAGGTTAACTGATCTTTTTCATCATTCATCAAATGAAAATCTGTAAGCTGCAAGATCTTTAAATCGTGATAATTAGGCATTTGTATGGTTGCTTTAGCGTCATAAGAAATGATATCTAATAAGTCTTCTTTCGTGTGTGCTACATGTTGAAATAGTATGTGATAATCCAAAGATTTAACATTCTTCCAATCCATCAAAACGCTATAGACATAAGCCTTGCTTGCTGCTATCCCATCAGATTTTTGATCACCAATATACATCATTTCATCCTTTGTACAGTTAAAATATGTCATGTGTTCATAAAGCCCATCTGGATAAGGTTTCGGTTTTTCTAAATCATCAAATGCTAAGATATGGTCAAAGAAATGGTCAATACCTAATATGTTTAATTCATCTTCTGCGATATCTCGAAGCTCTGATGTAAGTAATCCTAAACGATATCCTTCTCTTTTCAAGGATTCCAGTAAATGATGAACACCATCGAATAATTTTAAATACCTATGCTTTAAATCACGATGTTTTTGATAAATAAAATCTAAGTGTTCTTCTTTGACTTCACCATAAAGTTTTATTAAAACTTCTTTGTAAGATGACTGAAAAACATCACCTAAATCGAGTGATTCAAATGATACTTTTGGCATTTCGTATTGAATTAAACTTTCATAAATCTTCATGACGAGCTCATCGCTATCAATGAGTGTACCATCCATATCAAATATAATAACCTTTAGCATGTCTTTACCTCTATACACATCGTATCATAAAAGCTTCATTCTATACAAAAGGAATGATGCATATGCACCATCCCTCTTGCAAAAATGGAAGAAAAAATGTTAAATGAGTTATTCTACTGGAGCAGCTATGACATTAAGTGTACGTGTATGTATTGTTTCATTGCCATAGATGTCTGTGACTGTGTAAGTTAATGTATACGTTCCAATCGTCGATGTATCAACGGTATAAACGCCAGTGAGTGCATCGTATGTTACTAATCCAACAGTATCTGATGTTACAACAACAGTTGGAGCTTTCGCAAAGTCGCCAACTTTAATACCAGTGAGTGGATTAAAGACTGCATCTTCGACAACTTCTGCTGTTTCTGTATAGATCATTGGATCTACATTGTCTTTGAACAAGCTTACAAGTTCAAATGTAACATCATCAAAGTATACAGTGGTTGCTGCACTACGTTCTGGTTTATCTGTTTCGATTAAACCTAAGAATAGACCAACTTTAAAGTCTGGTGTTGAATTTGCCATGTTGGTGAATACTACTTCATAAGTTGCCCATTCTGTTGTAATAGGTACAACATTGAATTGCATAACTTGGAAACTACCTGTTGTATTTTCAAAGCTTACACGAATATCTCTTGCAAGATCAGCTTTTGCTTTGAAGGTTAATAGGTATGTTTGACCCAGTTCAACACGATATGTATTTCTTTGGAAGAATTGAATACCGTGAGGTACTGTACCAACGTTAGTTACTTGAATTGCAATCGCGCCATCAACAAATGTATGAGGATTAAATGCACCAGTACCCGAAGTCTTTAACGTCCAGCCCACATTGTTATCTAGGTTTGTAATAAGAAGTTGTTCTGTGAAACTAGGATCGAGCAATTCGACTCTTTGATAATCGAAGACTGCTGCTTCTAACACTGTAACAACGCGTGTATATGTTTTTTCGTTGCCATTTGCATCTTCTAATGTATAGGTAAGTGTATAATCACCAGGAGTTGTAACATCGACTGTACCTGTTACGACAACATCATCAACTGTTAACAATTTATCCACATGATCATAAACCTTTAAACCTGCTTTTGGATCAAAGAACGTATCTTCTTTAACGAAAGTATCATTCACATTCCAAATTTGTGGAGCAGTAACATCGACTGATTTTTCAATGATACGCGTCACTTCAACATCATCAATATAAACGGTTGTTGGATGTGATTGTCCAAAGATATCGCCAACGAAGAATGAGAATTTACCATTCGTGATTGAAGCTGAAGTATGTGTATATTCGTAAGTGAATGTTTCATATTCAGTACCTAATTCAAAGTATGCTGAGAACTTAGCTCCACCGGATTCAAGATTAAGTTGAAGAGGGCGAGGTGCATCAGCTTTTGCTCTAAAGGAAATTAAATAGGTATGTCCTTCAGTTACGACTCTGTTAAGCGTATAGAATTGTACACCATAAAATAATGCCCATGTGTCAAAAACTTGAATTTTGGCAGCACCATCAATAAGTTCAATTTTCCATGAACCACTACCATGCCAACCCCAACCAGTACCTGCGGTTGCAGGAGCTGCTTGATCAATTGCAAAATCACCATTGATTAGTTCAAATGTTGAAGGAAGACCACCACCAGATTCTGTAACAATAACGTTTCTTTCAATTTCTGTAACGTTACCTTGACGGTCAGTAAGTGTATAAGTTAAGAGATAATCACCAGGAACATCAACGTTAACTGTACCTGTAATAACGATATCCGCTGTTGTCA
>JAVEQT010000023.1:0-7229 GCA_034007485.1 Acholeplasmataceae bacterium | reverse complement strand
GTAACAATAACGTTTCTTTCAATTTCTGTAACGTTACCTTGACGGTCAGTAAGTGTATAAGTTAAGAGATAATCACCAGGAACATCAACGTTAACTGTACCTGTAATAACGATATCCGCTGTTGTCAATGACTTGTCAATTAAATCGTATACGCTGATACCAAGAAGTGGTTCAAATGGAATACCTACTGGAGTTTGTGTTTCAGTTACGCCAAACATCATAGGAGCTTTATCATCAACAACATATCCAACAAGTTCAATTTCAACATTATCTAGATAGAATGTTGTTGCTGGTGAATCAGCTTCAACTAAACCTGCAAAGAATGCAAATTTACCATTTGTGAAGCCAGAAGCTGGAACGTAGATGAAAGATTCGTATGAAGCCCATGAAGTAGTTATATCGACAATCTCTGACCAGTTAACATTCGTACCTGCTTCAAGTGATAGCTTAATAGATCTTGCAATATCAACTTTCGCATCATACGTAACACGATAGATCGCTTGCGTTTCAATAACGCGATTTTGTTGATAGAATTGTGTTCCATAAGGAACTGTTCCAACGCTACTGATGACTTGTGTCATGATACCATCTGCAATATTAACTGTAAATGTACCCGCACCATGCCATCCCCAACCTGTTGTTGCTGGTTGAGCGATTGGTGTCGCTTGGTCAACTTGCATATCACCATTGATGAGTACAAATGTTGAGTCAAGCATATCAATAGCTTCTTTAACTTCGATGGTTCTTGTATATGTTGCAGTATGATCTGTTGCATCTGTAATAGCATACGTTAATGTATATGTGCCAACGGTAGTTTCATCGACATCACCCGTAATAACGATATCTTCAACTGTTAAATCTTTATCAACTGCATCAAAAATCGTAATATTCTTGAGTGGGTCAAAGGCGAATCCTTTAACGATCACCATGTTATCAAGACCGCGTAGAACTGGTGCAGCATTATCAACGATTTCTTCAATTGTTTCAACTTTAACATTGTCTAAATAAATCGTTGTTGGAACAGATGTTGTTCCTACCATACCCATGAAGAACGCGAATTTACCATTAGAATAACCTGGTAAAATGTGTTGGAATTCAATGGTATAGGTCACCCAATCAGTCGTCAGATCAACAATCGTATCAAAACGACGTGTTGTTCCTTCTTCTAATGCGATTTGGATAGGTCTAGCAATGTCTGCTTTTGCATCAAATGTAATACGATAGATATGACCTTGAACAATTATACGATTTTGTTGGAAGAACTGTACACCATAAGGAACTGTTCCTAAATTATTGATGTCAATCATTGCCATACCATCTTTAATTTGTGCAGTAAATGATCCACCTGATGCATGTGGCTTCCATCCCCAACCTGTATCAGCAGGTTCAGCAACTGGAGCTAATTGTTCTGTAGCAAAATCGCCATTAATGACTAACCATGTTGATGGAACAAGTCCAGAAACAACAGTAATTGTACGTGTAACAACAGTTTCATTACCTGATGCATCTTCGAGTGTATACGTAATGACATAATCACCAGGTGTATTGACATCAACTGTACCTGTAATAACGATATCAGCTGGTGTTAATGAAATATCTTGATTATCTGAGACTGTGACACCTTCAAGTAAGTCAATCGTATCACCGGTTGAGATCGTCTTATCAGTTGCACCAGTAATGACTGGATCTGTTTCATCTGCTGAAGGATCGACTTCAATAAATTCTACATTGTCTAAGTAAATGGTTGTAAGTGCATTGGCATCATCTAAGCGACCTACCATCGTACCTGCACCAAAGATTAATTTACCGTTAACGATAGAATCCATCGTGACAAAGAATTCATATTCATAAGTTACCCAGTCACTTGTAAGCATAACGTTAGCTTCTAAGTATGCAACATAGCCTGAATTTTCTAGTTTGATGACCATTCCACGTGGGATATCAGCTTTTGCATCAAAGACAAGCTTATAATTCTTACCTTGTGTAATCTTTAAATTAGGTTGTGAGAATTGGCTACTCCACCACTGACCACCGTTTGCTGTAATGTCATATTCTAAGACACCATCAACGATTGTAGCTGTACTTGCGCCACCTTCACCAGCCCAATGTGTCCAACCTGAACTAATGGGTTCACTGAAATCACCATTGATGACATAAAGTTCTGTCGATGGTTTTTCTCTAACAATGACTTGACGAGTTAATGTTGTCACATTACCAGCAGCATCTGTAATCGTATAGGTGATGGGATATGTTCCTATCGTATTGACATCAAATGTACCTGATACAACAATATTTGATGTTATTGTGCCATCCACATCATCAATTGCTGTAATACCTGCTAACAATGTAAACACAGTATCGCCCTGGTCAACAACGGCATCCGTCACACCAAAGAGCAATGGTGCTGTAGTATCCTCAACAATTGGAGTTTCTGTTGGGATAGGTTCTACAGTTGGATCATCCTTACATGCAACAAGGACTAATGCCAACAAGAAAATACTAAGCATGTACCAAATTTTTTTCATCTGTTTACCTCTCTTTTTGTTTTTTTTATACGACACGACGTTTTTTTATCGTGAATAAAACGACTGTACCTAAACCAATGGCAAGAACACCTGATGAAATACCAGCAATTAGACCCCATGGTGTTGTAGATTCATCTACTTGTTCTGCTAAAAAGTCAATTTGAATAATATCTGTTAATAATGTAATCTTTGTACCATCTGGTAAGAAGGTATCAAAGGAAGCATACATGCTGATCATACCAGCCTGTTCAATCGATTCAACTTTACCCTGTGCATTGAAGACAACGCCCGTTCCACCATCATCGATCATCGTATAGACTGGCATATATTTATAAGTCTGTCCATTGGGAGTTTCAATATATGCTTCGAGAGCTAAATCGTTGATGGCATCCCATGCAACACTTGATGGATAATCAGCCATATGAAGACGATTATACGTATTTTCGTAATAGCTGATGTGATCTGTCGTAATACCATTAACTCCGTAATTATAATATGTGTTGAGTACGGTGTAATCATTTAATGTCCATGGCCATACTGTGACTCCGCGATGAATTAAAGCTTCAATAAAGTCTTTTGTTAACGCACCATAATTTGGATTAAGTGTCGATTTAATCGGAACAACGGTTGATAATGTATTGGTTAATGACCCTGACACAGAATCTGCATTTAAAACTGACGATGTCAATAATCCGTTGGATAAGTCAGGATATACATCTTGCATATTAATCACGTTTTGTGGTGCAAATGCAATCATAACAGCTTGGTCATACATGTCATATTCTTCAATTAATGCTGCAACGCTATGAACTAAAGCTTCTTGTGTCGGTTTAATTTCAATGAAGATGACTGCGCCAGATCCTTTGAGTGCTTGGAAGTATTCTTTGAGCGTTGGGATTTTTAAATCAGTTCTTCCACCTACAGGGTCAGCTAAATTAACTGCTTTAATTTGTGCTAATGTTGATGTTTGAATATTAACTGAATCATAACCTGGAGCTGTTCTTGCTGTTGTTGAATCGTGAATAATGACAACTTCATAATCACTTGTTAAGTAAACATCGAGTTCAAGGATATCTGCTCCTCTTGCAACAGATGCTAAAGCTGCTTCAATGGTATTTTCAGGAGCTGATGACTGTGCACCTGCATACAAGCCACGATGTGCAATCATCATTGGTCTTCTAAAATGTGTATTTTCTTTAAACCCAATATATTTTGTGTAAAGTTGACCGTAACTTTGTGTGATAATGCCTTGAGCACCTGATAAAATGGCTGCAAAGTGACTGACTTTATCATCACCTGCTTGTACCCATACAGTCATTAAACGCTGTTGAAGATATTCAACTTTTGCGCGATCGACGAGTTCAACAGGTAAAACTGCTGCTATAGCTTCTGCACGATTGGTTGCTCTTCTTATGAGTAAAAGATCATCTTCAGTAAGTTCATCTTTATCAAATTCAAAGATTAATGCACCTCGAAGTAAACTGTGTGCTTCTCTTGCTGCTAAAATAACTTCTTTATCCTTAGAGAAGATAAAAGCATCTAAGATTCCATAAAGTTTGAGTTCTTCAGCTAATGCTGTGGCAACCGCTACATCTTCAAGATAGAAACCTGGAATGATTAAGCCATCCAGTTCAATCAATGTGTCATAGAGATTTTGATAAACAACACCATCTTGATCAACAATGTCTAAATCGCTATTAACTCTAAAAATAACTGTAGCTGGTCTAATCGCTGATTTAAAGTTTGCTATTTGGCTGGCTTGATTAAACCATGTTAATGTTGTTGCTGGTAAAACGACATGATCAGAAGGTTGATAGATATCAGGAATCTGTTGAAACTGATGTCTTTCAACTTCGATATAATCTTCTGGTAACGTGATTCTAACATTATCATAATAGACAGTTGCATTATCAGCTTGAACGCCGATGCGACCATATTTATAATCAAATGCAGATTCATAAGTCATTAACAGTGTGTCATTGATATACTGTTTAACTGTTGAATCTTTGATATCAACTTTTATGTTGTAGAATGTTGCTTGATCTAAAACTTCTGAATAAGATGCTGTTTGTGCAACATTCCATCCACCATTGACACGTTTTGCGAATTCAACACCATTTCCTGCGGTTGCATCTTGTCTGATCGCCATTTGATAATAGTTTTCAGTTTGATAACGATACATTACAGATGTCCAACGAGCTGTATTTGCTGCTTGTGTCATGCGCATGTCAGTTTCGATGATATAGTTTGTGAATCCTTGAAGATAACTTGGGAATAAAACAATGGTGTAAGGACTAAGTAGTAGTTTTCCACTGTCAATTGCAGCTGATCCACCACTCGCTCCTAAATTATTGAAACGCTGTAAGGAACTTGGTAGAGCACCACTTGGATAATCAAAGTCCTCTTCATACAAAACGTATTCATCTTCTGTTGTCAATTTGATAAAGAAGTTTAAATTGTACGTAACACTTTGATAGGTCATGGTGACAGGATACATGCCCTTCTCACTAATCGTTACTGAATTTTGAGCAATTGTTACTTCTGGACTTGAACTTGTTAATGTTGCTTGGTTGAGTGTGATCTCACCAAATGTACCCTTAACTTTAATTAGAGTCGTATCAATAGCTACTCCTGCATTACCAAGAACATGTGTGCTAGTTTCAGTAATGGTTCTTGATCCTTCTTCTGCTGCATGTGTTTTTAAAGGTACAAATACCAGAAAAACAAATGCGAGCAATGTAAATAATACGAATGATATACCTTTCTTCATTTGCCACCTCGTCATTTTGGGAAAACGATTTCCTAAATCGCAAAAAATAATAGCGGATGCACGGCAACATACCTGGGAAAACGATTTCCTAATTTTGATAAATAACAAAGGATTTCATTGTTCTGCCATACGATGAAATCCCTAGATGCCGTGTATGCGTTTACATGTGTAGTATATAAGTTTTAAATCACAATGTCAATAACAAGACTTTAAAAAACTATTTTGTTGTCTGTCTATGAATAAGTTCAACAGGTATTTTATGAATGATCTGCTTCTTTTCTATTGGATTTTCAATGACAGCTAGTAGTTTTCTTGCTGCTGTATAACCTATCATTTTGGTATCCTGCCTAATCGTTGATAGAGCTGGTTCAAAATGTTTTGCAAAATCAATGTCATCATATCCAATGATTTCGATATCATCGGGGATTTTGATGTTTTGAGAAATCAATCGTTTTACGACACCAAAAGCGATCACATCAGACATGACAAGATAAATACTTGGTCTTCTCGTGTTTGATAAAATGAGATCGCCGGCTCTTTCTCCAGATTCAAAACCGAACTCATCAGCAATAATAATGTCACTTTCTTCATATGAAAGATGCATTTGATCCATAAAGATACGATAAGCTTCTAAACGATTATAAAATGATCGCGCTGTCAGTGGGCCTGAGATTATACCAATTTTTTGGTGCCCTTTAGATATTGCATAATCGATAAATATTTTTACACCCATAAAGTCATCTGAGATAACAGATTCCAGGTTGGGCATCACGATATCTGTTGATATACAAGGGATATTTGATTGAACAAGCTCAATGATATTAGGGTTGTTCACATTACCCATAACGATTAAAACGCCATCCACTTTTTTATTTTTACACCATTCTAAATAGGTGAGTTCATGATCGCCTAGTTTACTCACGATTAAAACAATCTCATAACCACAACGTTCAACTTCGTTTTTAAACGCTTGAAGAATACGCGAAAAAAACGGATGTTCAAATCCGATTAAAGAGATATCTGAGTACACAACACCAATCGTCCAGCTTTTTTTGCTGCTCAAAATACGTGCACTTGACATCGCTACATATCCTGATTCTTTAACGTAGTCTAATACACGGTTCCGTGTTTCTTGACTGATGCGTCCTTTTCCGTTGACAATTTTGGAAATCGTACTTGGTGATAGATTAAGTTCTTTTGCTACTTCTACAATCGTTTTTTTCATGAAACCTCAGTTATTAGTATTGATGTCCTTCTTCAGGCACGATGCATATAAAAGAAAATGTGTCTTCGCCAATATTTTTGAACTGATGAATCGTATTTCCTGGAATATAGGCATAAGATCCTGCAGTCACTTTTTCTATTTTACCATCAATCATTAATTCACCTTCACCTTTAAGGATGTAATTAACATGGTACCATGGATGTTGGTGTTTAGGTGTATGACCACCCTTTTCAACATCTAAGACACGTAATACATGGCCTTCCCATCCTTCTTTTGGTGAAACTAAGGCTTTTATTGATGCGTCTTTGACTTCACTGCTTGTTAAGACTTTAGCTTGTAAGTTGTTTAAATGACCAATCATCGTGATCCTCCTAAAAAGATTATTCTATATTTTCATGATACCATGTTAAAGATTGTTCTCACAAGGTATATGAAAGAAAAAAGGATGCATCATAAGATCCATCCTTCAACTGTTTATGCTGGAATAACACTTCCTGCGTAATGTTCATTTATGAACGCTTTGACTTCTGGTAATGCTAAAACTTCAATGAGGGCTTTGATTTTATCGGAATCTAGTAATGCTTGTGTGGTTGCAACAATATTGACGTAAGGGTTATCAAGCGTTGATTCGATGAAGAGGGCATCTTCTGCTGGATTCAAATCACCCTCTAGGGCATAATTTGAATTGATAATATAAAGTGATGCTTCA
>JAVEQT010000022.1:17890-20679 GCA_034007485.1 Acholeplasmataceae bacterium | reverse complement strand
GGGAGTTTTCTGAAACGATTAGATAAAAAGTAGTAAAATAGAGACGAAAGGTAAGGTGAGACGAAAATGACACGTCAATTCATTTTATGGACACCTAGAGTACTTTCATTGCTATTGATTACTTTAATGTTTATGTTATCGTTTGATGTCTTTGATTCTAATGAAGCATGGTATCTGATCTTAGGCGGTTTTCTAATTCATAATATACCTGTATTTGTTTTATCGATCGCACTCATGATTTCCTGGAAGAAACCTCTTGTAGGTGCTGTTATTTATATAGCCGCTGGTATAGGCTATTCAATCTTCATGTTCATCAGAGGTGGTCTTGTTATGATAGGGGCTATCTTATCACTGGGGTTGCCTGCCATCATTATAGGTATCCTATTTTGGTTAACTCATCATTTACATATCTTATCTAAATAACATGATTTTAAACATAAAAAAACTCAGTCTTTACTGAGTTTTTTTATGTGCTTATGGATGAATGATTGTTCCACTCTTTTGTTTAAACGCATCAACTGCTTTTTCTAAAGATGCAATAACTGCAGGTCTACCGGTTGCTTTAACAAATGACATACACGCTTCAATCTTAGGTAACATAGATCCTTTTTTGAAGTGTGATTCTTTCAAATAATCTTCTAGTTCTGAAAGTGTCACATGTGTCAATGCTTTTTGATCTTTTGTATTATAGTTGATAAATACATGTTCAACTGCAGTTAATATAATGAGTTCATCAGCTCCAACGATTTCAGCAACTTTAGCACTTGCGAAATCCTTATCGATGACAGCGTCGATTCCTATTAATTTACCATCTTTTTCAATGACAGGAATACCTCCGCCACCAGCAGCAATAACAATGTGCTTCTGATTGAGAAGTGTTAAAATGCTTTCTTTTTCAATCACATCAATCGGTTTGGGAGAAGCGATAACTCTTCTATAACCTCTACCTGCATCTTCGATCATCGTATAGCCTAAATTTTTAGCCATTTGATCTGCTTCTTCTTTTGAATAAAAACTACCAATTGGTTTTGTTGGATGTAGGAAAGCAGGATCATGACAATCCACGAGCACTTGGGTAACCACGGTTGAAATGGGATGCTTAATCGCTCTTTCTCTCATGATATTTTGAATCGCATTTTGGATATGAAACCCAATATATCCTTGACTCATCGCACCACATTCAGCAAACGGCATGTCAGGTGTTGAACTTGATTCTTGAAAAGCTAAATTAATCATACCAACTTGAGGTCCATTCCCATGTACGATGACAATATCGTGATTCATTTCGATCAAAGGATAAATCGCACGTGCTACGTGCGTGAGCAACCTTTTTTGTTCATCTGCATTATTACCAAGTGCGTTTCCCCCTAATGAAATCACATATCTACTCATGAGATCCTCCTAGACTAGCATACATACATGCTTTAATGGTATGCATTCTGTTTTCTGCTTCATCAAAAACAACACTCTTAGAAGATTCAATCACTTCATCTGTCACTTCAAGAGAACCATTTTTAACATTGGGATATATCTGACCAAATGTGTGTGCTATATCTTTACCGACTTCAGTATCCATACCATGGAATGCTGGTAAACAATGCATGAAAATAGCGGTGTCTTTAGCTAAATCCATTAAATGTTGATTCACCTGATAGGGATGTAATGTTTGTATACGTGATTCCCAAACTTCTTTAGGTTCACCCATCGATACCCAAACATCAGTATATAAAACATCAGCATCCTTCGCACCTTCTTTTGCATCTTCAGTGAAACGAAGGGTTGCTCCTGTTGTTTTAGCGATATCTTGGCAAGTCTTAATCAACGATTCAGTTGGCCATAAATGTTTGGGAGCAGCTGCTGTAAAATGCATACCCATTTTGGCACAACCGATCATGAGAGAATTTCCCATATTGTTTCTGGCATCACCAAAATAAGTAAACTTAACCCCTTTTAAATGACCAAGTTTTTCTTCAATTGTCAAAAAGTCTGCTAAGATTTGTGTCGGATGATATAAATCCGTTAAACCATTCCAAACGGGTACACCTGAATATTGAGCAAGCAGTTCAACATCAGATTGAAGATATCCTCTAAATTCAATGCCATCATACATTCTTCCTAAAACACGTGCAGTATCTTTAACTGATTCTTTCTTACCCATTTGTGATCCGGTAGGACCAATGTATGTGACACCCATTCCTAAATCAAGTGCTCCAACTTCAAATGCACAACGTGTTCTTGTTGAATCTTTTTGAAAAAGTAAAACAACATTCTTATCGGATAATACCTTGTGGCTAATCCCTTTGTTTTTTTCATCTTTTAATCGTTTTGCCAAATCGATTAAATACTGAATCTCTTCTGTTGAATAATCAAGCAATGTGAGTAAATGTCTACCTTTTAAGTTCATACTTTTCTCCTTATATATCTTCTCTTTCTATTGGCATGCTCATACATCTAGGGCCTCCGCGACCACGTGATAGTTCACTTGATTCAATTTCTAAAACTTCGATACCCGCATCTTTTAACATTTGATTCGTCACATGATTACGATCATAAACAATGACTTTACCTGGAGCGATGGCGAGCGTGTTTGCTCCATCGTTCCATTGTTCTCTGACGCTTGTGATTTGATCTTTACCACCACAACGAATTAATGTAATCGGTCGATGCAAATGCTTTTCCAATACAGATTCCAAAGAAACGACAACCTTATTAATCGTAAACTTGGGTTCTGTCTTTTCAATTTCAAAAACAGTTAACTTATTCTCAATACCTGGATGAATGGTGAAGAT
>JAVEQT010000022.1:13088-17790 GCA_034007485.1 Acholeplasmataceae bacterium | reverse complement strand
ACTTTTAAATAAGGAATGTCGTCAAAAAGAAGTTTTTCTAAAACATCCGGAGTTAAATTTTCGAGTTCCTTACCCGGTCTATGCAATAATACAGTCTTAAGTTTCCCAATTTCTGATGTGACATGAATCATATGATTGACTCCTTTCTCATTTTTCTTGGTACGCGACTTGTTAATTGACACGTAACTTCATAGTTTATGGTATCTAGGCGTTTTGCTACTTCATTTGTTGAAACTAATCCTCCAAATAAAGTGACCTCATCACCTACATGTATAGAATCATCGACTTTGACAAAGCATGCGTCCATACAGATGATGCCTACCATGGGATATCTTTTTCCTTGAATCTCTACATCACCATTTTTGTTTTTTCTAATCCATCCATCTGCATAACCAATGGGTAACACAGCAATTTTTTCATCATCATTTTCTGCGCGATACTGTGCACCATATCCAACTGGGTCTTGTTTCATTAACGTTTTGATCTCAACAATTTTTGTTTTTAGATTCATAACGGGTATTAACCCTTTTTGGTCTTTATCAAGCGATAAACCATAAAGCGATATACCTAATCTTGTATGCGTTGTAAAGTTGAAATGTTTTTCATAACGTAAACTAGCAGATGAATTAGACACATGAATCATCTTGGGTAAATATGGCAATTTCTTGATTAAACTTTCGATTTTTTTAATCTGTTCAAAAAATAAGTCATCCTGTTCATTTGCTGTAGCAAAATGTGTATAAATTCCTATTAAGTCATGCTCTGTTCCTTTTAATTTTTCCATCCATTCGATGACAAACAGTTCATCATCGATACCATAACGATGCATGCCTGTATCAATTTTTAAATGGAATTTTAGCGGGGTTTGATGACTGATCACCGCTTCAGCAATACGTTTGTCATACACTGTGAACTGAATGTTATAACGATGGCATAATTCTAACTGGCTTTCTAAAATTGGACCCATCATTAAAATCTCAACTTCAGAGTCATGATTTCTAAGTTCTATTGCTTCTTCTAAAAGTGAAACTGCAAATAGTTTCACCCCTTCTTGAATGAGTGCTTTCATCACGATGATAGCACCATGACCATAAGCGTTCGCTTTAATCACTGGAATAATAGTCTTTGGGTGAACGGTCTCTTGTGCAAAACGATAATTATGAACAAGAGCATCCATATTAATTTCAGCCCATGTTGGTCTATAAGACATAATTTTTCTCCACATAAGACGATGTCATCAAGGAAAGAATACCACCATAGGTTAGACCAAAGTGAATAACATCACCAATTTTATAGTGATCATCTTCTAATTCGACAATCAAGTGATCAGATGACGAACCTAAAACAGTAACACCAGCAGGTGGCTTTAATTGATCTAAAGCGATATCTTGTTTACCAATAGCTAATATCGCACGTTTGATCATACCGCGATCACTAAATCTTACACGATGACCAAACGCATCAACACCAATTTTACCTTCAGGTTTTGATGGTTTAACCTTGATTTCAATGATTTCAGCATCGAGTGTAAACACGTCTTGATGCATACCAATAATATCATTGCCATAGGCTGTCTCTCTACCACAAACCAATGCTTCACCAATACGAAGTTGATTGATATATTTAGGTAATTTTTCATCCATAACCAAAGGAATTGATGATGAATTGCCACCTGATATGATATCAAAAGGTCTACCGATTAATGCTTCAACTCTTTGTTTGACTTCTAAAAGTTTATTATATGTCTTTCGTGTCGGTATCACACCACCGTAGCATGTCAAATTAGTTCCAATGCCCATGAAATGAACATGTTTCATTCGCTTGATTTTTTCAATCCAACTGATATCATCAAAGTGATAAAAGATACCTTCTCTTAAATCACCTAAGTCATACATTAATATAACGTGATGTACTTTTCTTTGTCTTCTCGCTTCATCGTTTAAAGCTTCAATCACTTCTAGTTCTGAGTTTAAAGATATATCAGCATACTTAATGACATCTTGTACTTCAGATAACATAGGAATACGTAGTAACATTTTCATCTTATCTGTTTTCATGTGCATCAAATTACTAATACGTGAATCGGCTATAACTTCGATATCTGTTTGATTAATGATGTCGATTAACGTTTGTTCTGCTCGAAAAACTTTAGTTACAGGAACCAATTTAATGTTTTGTCGCTTTAACAGTTGCATCATGTATCTTAAATTGTCTTTAAAATATCCAACATTAATTGTCATTTTAGGAAACATCTTTGTTACCAACTTTCATCATTGTATCTTGAATGAGTGCTTTTGTCTCTTCTGGATAAATACGTGATAAAACGCCCAGTGAAGCAAATATATAATGTTTATCAAGGTAGATGGCTACATCTTGATCAGGAATAAGTTTCGTCTGTCTTGATTTTAAATACCTTCTGATCATTAAGTCAGGTTCTTCTGCATGAAGTAGAGCACCACCAGTTAAGAAGATGGCTTTGACCTCTGATGTATCTTTGCCATCCGGGATAACTTTATAACCGTTTGTTGTAAAAACTCTTCTTAAATCACCAACATGACGATCAAGAGCAAGTTCAACACACCGTTCAGTCAGAAGATTGATCACACATCTACCTTCATCTGTTTTTGGAATAAATGGTTCTTCTTTCAATATAGTTTTAATCTCTTCTACATCTTTCTTAAAAAGCCGCTTAATATCCTCATTTTTCCATGTTGATAAGACGAGATGTCTATTGATGAAGACGCCTAAATCACCTTCAACTGTTCTTTTCATTTTAGGTTCGCCTTCAAGCATTCTTTGATATTCAGGCTTAGGCAAACAAACGCTATGGACATCAGTGGTAGCTCCTCCGACATCAAGCGTCATCACGCCATCAAATACTTCATCTAAAAGACGAGTTGTTTCCATCACAGCTCCCGGTGTTGGGATAATACCATGATTCACCATATCAAAAATATGATTCATCCCTTTGGCGTGAATAATATGCTTTTCAAATGTTTCATAGATGGCTTCTCGTAGCGGCATGATGTTGAAATCATCAACTCTTGGATACACATTATCTACAATCGTCACAAGTTTCTCATTTAACGCTTTGATGCGCTCATGATTTGTCTTATTGCCCGTATAGATGATAGGGATACCTAGTGGAATGACATCAATTAAGTTTAAATATGCTACATCCCTTTCACCATAATCCGTACCACCCGCAATAATAATCATATTAGGTTTAATCTTTTTAATCTGCTCGATATGTTCTTTTTGAATACGATTCGCTGTAATTAAATGAATGTTCCCACCTGCATTAAGTGCTGCTTCTTTTGCTGCTTTAGCCGTCATCTCATAGACAAGACCGTGAACAGTGATTTTTAATCCTCCTGCTGCAGATGATGATGCATAAAGTTCATCATATGTTAATTCATTAACATTTAAATTTCTTTTTAAATCTTCAATCGCGCCAGATAATCCTTCTCTTACATCAGTATCAACTGTTGTTTGATGTATGCCACGTCCCAAAAAAGCCACCGGCTTTTGATGGATCTTAAATGCATTAACCACGGTTGTTGTACTACCTATTTCTGCTACAAGTACATCAATCTTCATACATTTCCTTCATGCGTTTCACGATAAATGAAGCGACATGACGTCCTTTCGTACCACGACTAAATCCTTGGTCCATACCATATGAACGCGCAAGTTCTGGAGTAACCTGTGTTCCACCAGCGAGTAAAATCAACTTATCTCTAACACCTTTTTCAATGGCGTAGTTATGTAATTTTTCCATATTTTTGTAATGGACATCATCATGTGAAATGATGAGTGAAATCATAATGACGCTGGCGTTTGTTTCAATCGCTGCATCGATAAACTTTTCGATTGGAACGCTTGTTCCTAAATAAAGATACTCAATACCATATTTTTCAATACCACCATGTTTAATATCAAGGACTTCACGCATACCGACACTGTGTTCATCTGAACCACCCGTACCAGCAACAACCTTAATTGGATGATCTTTAACATATGCGATGATGTCATCTTCCTCGAGAACTTCTTCTTTTTCAGGTAACACTAAATCATTCACATCAATATCAAATTGAACAGAACCTTTAAGTTGAATACGCGTACCTTCAGAAGGGTGTAACACTTCTTTATGAATCACTTCAGCTTGTGCTAAATTCATGTTTTTAGCAACAACTAACGCAGCTGCTTCAGCTGTTCTTTCATCTGTTGGGAAAAATAAATCAAGTGTTACAATACCATCACCTAACCATTGAACCTCTGGTTTCATTAAAGATGTTGATCGATATTTCTCAGTATCATCTAAACGATGGTTTACATTATCATTTTCATCGAGTTCATCGATGTATTGAATGAGATCAGCATTTTCAAACGTAGATCCTCCAATCAGTTTAGCAGGATCGTTTTCAAATGTTTTATCATATTGTTCGATATTGTTATAGCCGTAATGAGCTGTTACAGGAGCTAAATAATCTTTCGCACGTTTAATGATTGTATTCGCACCTATACCACCGTTAATCTTACGTGCTATGCCATCACCCATACGTTCAGGATAGAGTCCTGAATCAACAAACATTCCTTCTTCAACTGCATTGAAATAGCCACCCATTTCAATGATTTCTTCCATCATTAAAACAGCTCTTTCTTGAATTTCACGTTTTTGATCATAGAGATATCCTGTCTT
>JAVEQT010000022.1:8536-12988 GCA_034007485.1 Acholeplasmataceae bacterium | reverse complement strand
CCTTCTTCAACAAACATAACGGCGATTTCAGGTCCAGCAACTCCAGAAACATATGAATGATAATTGATAGGTCTACCGACTTCATCTTCAATCATGTCCAATGCTTTGCGTTGTGCTCTCACTTGTTTTCTTGTGATGGGAACACCACCAACGCCTTGAGGAGTACCTTCAAGTAAACCATCCATGTGTGATTGTCCTGCTGTTCTAATGACCATGATGTGATCTGCGCCATGCCAAGCTGCCATGCGCATTCTTCTGATGTCATCTTCGAAACGACCTGATGCGATTTCTGTAGTTATCGTAGAATCAGGTTGTGGATCAATATGGTTTAAGTGTCTTGCACTGGGGAGAGGAATGCTATTTTTTAAAGAAGGGCTTGCTTGAACATAGTGAAAAGGTCCAATATCTATAGGTTTCTTATCACGCCATATCCAACCTCTACGTCTTGGACGATAACTTTCTAAATCAGATAAAATAGCACGGATGTCAAGTTTATCAGTTATTTTCATGGATAAACACCTCCACTATTTTTATCATTTCATTGGTATCCAATAATTTTAATCCAGCTTCTCTTATCGAAAGATGATTCATTTGAGCGTATTGAAATACGACATGTCCTGAACCATGTTCTAATAAGTGATAATCCATCATTTTATCGGTTAAAGCTTTTGCTTCTAAACCTGAAAATCCCATACGCATCAGAACACTACGTTCAATAGCTGGTGTTGTATGTGTATAAGCTAATTCGAGTAAAGGATCGATCATTTGATCTGTTAATTTTTCGAAGTAAGCTTTGAGTTGTTCATCTGACATCTGTTTTAAATGTTTTCTTCTATCATTAAAATCATCATTTCTTGCTTTCATTGATTTCCTCCATCATCTGCTTAATCTCATCGATTGGTACATTAAGTTCATCTTTCAAGTAATTATAATCTTCATCAAAAAGCATGACATCACTATAGTGCTTTAAATAACTTAACCGCAAAGTTTTTAAGTCAAGTTCTTTATGTTTTAGCATACTTCCTGAAGATGGGAAAATGATATTCGTTCCCGGTTTTTCTTGAAGCGGATTTCCTGTTTTGAGTTCAATACCTCGATCACTTGCGAAAGAGATCTGTGCATTCATATGTTTTCCTGCTCCAGTGTATTCAGTTTCCTGAACAACGATGATATCCGTATCTTTCATCTCTTGCGCTATACTAAACGCCATCGCTAAACTTGTATTTCCAGCAGGTCCTCTTTCCATGCCTTCTAAGAGCGCTAATGCTTCTGTGATAAAAAAGACAGAACCTTGATTGACTAAACCATAACGATCCATATATCTTAAAGGTCTTGCTGCACTTCTTGGAACGTCACTTCGATCAGGAAACGTTGTAAAAGGTATGCCAAAACCAGTATGGCCGGTCGTAAAAGATTTTAAATTGAAGTCTTTGTCAGAAGCCATATGCAATCCTGATAAATCAACACTTGCTGCAATGATTTTTGTATCTCGGGCACCTGCTTTTTTTAAACCACGTGCAGTGCCTGTTAAATTCCCGCCACCTGCATTGGTACATATGACTGCTTCTGGGTACTTGTTTTCTTGTTTCATCATATCATGAGCAATCTCATAACCTAATGTTTCAATGCCCATAACACCATATGGAGAATAAAGAGATGCGTTGAAATAACCTGTTTCTTTCAATAAAACTAAAAATTCATAGAAGAGCTCTGGTCCTACGGATAACTGAACAACTTCAGCACCATAAGCTTGACATGCTCTTGCTTTTTCAATGATTTCAGGTTGTCCAACACCGTTAGAATCGTAGCATTCTTGCACGATAATGCATTTAAGCCCTGCACGACATGCTAATGCAGCTACAGCAGCTCCATAGTTTCCTGATGTCGCAGCAATCACACCTTTGAACCCAAGTTTTTTGGCTTGGTAAATCGCCATCGCTGCACGACGTGCTTTAAATGATCCTGAAATGTTTTGAGATTCATCTTTAAGAAAGATGCGTGCGCCAAATCCAGGTTTTGCAAACTTTCTTGCATACGCAGATAATCTCTTCAGTTCAATCATGGGTGTTTGTCCCACATTGTTTTCTCTTTGAATACGCATGACATCCTCTAATGTATATCCAGATGATGCCATCATTTTTTCATAATCAAAACCTATACCTGGCAATTCAAATTGTTCATAGTCCAATCGGAGGGCATCACGCATGATGTCTTTCTTTTGATCCATCATTTTTTGATAACTCATGATAGGTCCTCCGTTTCTTCTAAGATGATGTTTCTAACTTGTGTCAACATCGGAACGTAATGACCAAAACTATGCGCAAAATAAGGTTCTTCTGAAACTAAGATCCCTGTTTCTATTCGTTTGGTTGGTGTTTCAATCGTGACGACATCACCAATATTTCCCGCTTTTAATAAACGTCCTCTGATACGCATTTCAAAAGGAACACGAGAGGTGTCTACGGGTAGATTTTTTGATCGTTCATGAGTTGGTAATATGACACGATAAATTTCGACATATGTCTTCGGTTGAATCATGCTTTTTTCCCTCCTTACACATAAAAAAAGGAACTCATTTCTTGTAAGCGCTTACCTATAAATAGAATATCATTTTTTGCTTGTTTTGTATAGAGTATGGCAATAAAAAAGAACAAAAAAGGAAATCTATAATAAAGATTTCCTTTGATATCTACTCATGATCTAACAAATCTCTCATATCGCCCAAAATTGCTCTTGGAACTGGTAAATCAATCATCGTTTTTAATCCTGGTTTAGCATTCAATACATGTGGAATCATATTGACACACATGGCGATTGTTCCAATACCACCATTGATTTCTGGTGTGATAGCCATATGAATGTTTGGTGTTCCTTTTAAGTTAATATAATCTCCTGTTTTTGTTCCTTCTGATTCTGGTTCAATTTGTTGTGGGTGAATCATATTGATAAAAACGTCACCATTCATCAGTCCTTGACCTGTCATATTAATGCCTGCTAAATGGCCAGCTTCTGCTTCACCATACGGGCTCTTACGATCTATGGTTGTAATAATCGGTTCCATCTGTTGCTTAAAGCCATCGAGTTTGACACCTAAAGCATCAGAAATCATATGGACAGATTCTTTAAAACCTACATGTCCTGCAAGATCACCTTCGGCGACGCGATGATGGTATTCATCTAATGTGATACCAACACCTTGCTCATGCATGACTGTGGGTCCAAAAGGAGAAAGTGAATTAATACGCTTTGCTTCTATGTGTTTCACATCGACCATTGTACCTGTTAGTGCAACCACAAGTAAATCCATAATAAACCCAGGATTGATACCTGTGCCTAAAACAGTGACACCAAACGCTTTTGCTAAATTGTCTATTTGTTTAGCAAGTTGTGGTTCAGATGCCATGGGATAAGCCATTTCTTCAGCTGTACTAATGACGTTAATTTTATGAGTAACAACTTTTTTAATTTTTTCAAATGCGCCTTTAACAAAGCTGTCCGTGCAAAGTAAAACAACGTCAGCTTTTTGGTGATTTAAAAGTAAATCAATTTGATCAGATATAAACACTTTGGGATGATCAACTTCAACTTCTAAAACCTCTAGAAAGTTTCTTCCGACAATGCTTGGGTTGAGATCACAAATACCAACGATTTCAACACCTTTTTTCATAAGTAACATCTGAGCCATGCCACGACCCATTGCACCAAATCCCCAAATGATAACCTTAATTTTATCCATATAATCCCTCCTACTTCACTTCGTCAAAATAACGTGCAACTGTAAATAAGAAATCAGACAATCGATTGATAAAAGCTAATGTTTGAATGTTCACTTCTTGTTCAGATGCTAGTAAAACAAATTCTCTTTCTGCACGTCTAATGGTCACACGTGCAACGTTAAGCCAAGAAGCTGCTTTTGTCTGATCAAGTTTAATAAATTTTTTAAGTGGTTCTAAAAATGAATCATAATAATCAAGTCTTTTTTCCATCCATAAAACATGTTCTTCTTTAGTGATAACTTTATCTTTATCATTAAGTGCAATTTCATAAGCAATCTGAAAGAGACGTTCATGAACTTCATCTAAATCATGAATAACTTCTGGCACACGAATATAATGCTTTGCCATAAGTATAAAAGCCATTGCTTCATCTAAGGCACCATTAACACTTATGTGTAAATCGGCTTTGCTAACCCTTTTATTAAATAAATCCGTTTGGCCTTGATCGCCACGTTTAGTATAAATCTTCATGTTGTTTCACCTTTTTCTTTTGTTTCACTTTTGGTGCTGGGAGCACATCGTATGTTGCTTGAATTAATGGATAAATAGACTTGAGATGATCGGTATTTTCAATTAAAAAGTATGGTTTCCCACCTTCATAAAACTTTTCTAAAACCATATCATCTAAATGTTTTTTACCCTCTTCTGTTGGTTTGATATAAAGTTTATTATCAGC
>JAVEQT010000022.1:0-8436 GCA_034007485.1 Acholeplasmataceae bacterium | reverse complement strand
ACTTGAGATGATCGGTATTTTCAATTAAAAAGTATGGTTTCCCACCTTCATAAAACTTTTCTAAAACCATATCATCTAAATGTTTTTTACCCTCTTCTGTTGGTTTGATATAAAGTTTATTATCAGCTAAAACGCCAACCATTTTTTCATAGTAGAAAACACCATATTCACCAAACATTTTTTTAAATCTGATATGACCTAATTCTTCAAATTGTTCTTCAATATAAACTTTAAAATCTTGTGAGGTTGCCACGATTGATCACCCTTCCATACATACATGTAAGCCAAATCATCATCACGAGCCATCCAAACTTCTCAATAAAACCTTTTCCTTCTGGCATAAGAAGATATAAAAGAGTTGAAAGGATTATGACAAGTAAATAGATCAGATGTGTCACTTTTGATTTCATATCTTTTGTCATAAAAACATGAAAGAATATCGATAGGATAATAGATCCTAAAGCGATACCATAGAACACAAAATGATCACTGACTTCTTCTAAATTAATCGTATCATTTGCTAATCCAGAATCGCCTGAAAAAATACCTAAGAAGAAGACTGAAAAACCAAATGATAACATGGGATATGTCATATAGATGGGTAGACTTTCTTTCTGATGATAACCTGAAACAACGATAATTGTGAGTATACCAAATCCCATCCATGCCGTATTCATAATCCATTTATCATCTAAACTTTGTCCACCAAGCATCGAAAAAGAATCGCTCATGAAAGAGAATGTGTTGCTATTTCGAAATAAAGCAAATGTTGCAATGATCAAAAAGAAAACCACAGGAACCAAAAATGCTTTATAGAACACATATTTATTCAATAAGTCATCCCCCATTCATTCATGAGGTATATGTCTATTTTACCATACCTCACTTAACAACATTTATCTTCTGACTTTGATTCCTTTTTCTTTTAACAGTTGTACTGCAAATGATGCAACATCATAAGCATATTTTTTAGGTCCAAAACCAGCATCATATCCAAGTTCTTTAGCTAATCCATGATGAATACGTGGTCCACCAATGATAACAATAAAATCTTTTCGTTTATTTTCAGCTTCCAGAAGCTCAATAAATGATGTCAAATTTTCGATATGAACATCCTTTTGGGTAACTGTTTGACTAATTAAAATGACATCGGCGTTGAGCTCAATAGCTTTTTCTAATAAAACTTCATTGTCAACTTGTCCACCTAAATTATAGGCTTTTATCCCTTTGTATCTTTCAAGGCCATAATTGCCATTATAACCCTTCATGTTCATGATGGCATCGATGCCTACAGTGTGTGCATCTGTACCCGTGGATGCACCAACAAAAACTAAAGGTTCAACAAAATGTGCCTCAATGAACGCTTCAACTTCTTCTTTGCTCATCACTTTATGATCCATTTCAACAACATTCACTTGATTTAAATCAACCATATGCTCTGCTCTTCCATAAAGGACGTAGAAACTAAAATGATCTGATAAAGCTTCATAATGCACAACAGAAGGATCATGAATACCCATCTGTAATGCTATCTTTTTAGCTGCTTCTTCACCTAGGGGTGATGCTGGCACTGGTAAGGAGAATGAAATTTGGATTTTTCCATCATTTTCTGTATCTCCATAAGGACGTATCCATGTCGATTTAGCGGCCATGATGTTCCTCCTTTAAACGCTTTTTAAGTAAATCTAAAATAGGATTTTGATAATCGGGATGCTTAACAAAGACGCCTGCTAATCCTTTACCACCATCTTCATGACGAGAAATTTCAGCGAATCTTCCTTTTTCTAATGCTTTAAATAAGCCTTCATCTTTGATTTCTTCTAGAAGATGATGTGCTTGATTTAAGACAAAATGTGCGCGTTTGACGATGATACCATCTGGATTAAACGTAATTTCATCACCAAAGTTTTTAAATGCTTTTTCAATATAAGATGCGATGTTTAACGCGATCGCACGATCACTCATGAAAGGCGTATGAATCGCTTCAGTCATCATACCTAAAAGATGAATTGACTGTTTTGATGTAACGGTTGCGATATTAAATAATGCGTCTTGAACACATCCTTTAAAGATATCTCCAGTCATATGCTTTGTTGGCGGCATATATTTTAAAGGTGCATTAGGGAATATTTCTCTTGCCATCTCCGCTTGAGCAAGTTCATACAAAAAACTGTTTTCTATTTCAGGGCTAATTTCAAATGCATGGCCTAAACCCATCAGTGATTCCTTCATCCCTGCTTTTTTTGCAAACTGTTCATTAATGAATTGTGAAGCTAAGACTGTATGTGCGTGATCATATGCATCAGACGTCGTCAAATAATTATCTTCACCTGTATTAATAATCATATCTGCATAGCTTGAAATGACACGTGAAAAATATTGATCAATCAGCGTTCTTTTCATATTGATATCTCTAAAAATAATGCCATAAAGTGAATCATTAAGCATCATGTCAAGACGTTCAATTGCACCCATCGCTGCGATCTCAGGCATACATAAACCAGAGGCGTAGTTGACAAGTTTGATGTATCTATTTTCTTCTAAAGAAACCTGATCTAATGCTTCACGCATCAATCGAAAGTTTTCTTGTGTTGCGTATGTACCACCAAAACCTTCAGTTGTTGCACCATAAGGAACATAATCTAAAAGTGATTGTCCTGTGCTTCTAATGACTGCAATAATATCTGCACCTTTCTTAGCTGCAGATATCGCTTGTTTGATATCTTCATAAATATTACCTGTAGCTACAATCACGTATTTTGCAGGTGTTGTTTTCTTATCTGTATTTTTCAGCCACTGGCTTCTGATCTCTTTCATTGCTTCAACACGTGCTAAAGTCTTTTCAAAAAAAGGTATAAGTTCGGACATTTCAGTTTTCACGGGAAGATCTTGGTAAATCGATAAATTACATGAACCTGATGCAACTCTTTTAGCAATTTCTTGAGGTGTCTCATCATGATCATTCATCGCGTAAGTCATATAATGAGATACACCTTTTGAAATATCAGCTTTTTCAACAAGATGATCAATGACTGCATTGACTAACGGTCTGCCAAATTCATCAACACCATCAATACCAAGCAATCTTAAAACCGTTCTTTCAACAGCAACTGTTGTATGAAGATCAATAAATTGCTGCACTTGTTCAGCAATATTCTTCGCATATACCCGGCATGATGCGATGATGTTTTGATCTAAGTTAAGTTTATTATTCATCTTTACCACCTATCTTTCACATTGATGACTTGAATATCTGTTAATTCTTTAATTCTTTTGATGAATGTCATTTCATCATAACTATCCCCTGTTGGTCGAAAGGGATTTACTGTAATGAGGATCAAAGGACATGGTTTTAAAACTTCAACATCAATGTTAAGCTTTTTAAAAACATCAGCTTGTTGATGTGAAATCATGAACTTAGAGGGGTCCTCACAGATTAATTTAAAATTTTTAATTCTCAACTGTATCAATAGATTTAATATTCTTTCAGTAAGTGCTCCTCTGATGTAGATGAACTCTAAATCCTCACTCATCACTTTTAATGCTTCATAGATTGATTCAGTCGATTTATTCTCTAAAACTATGAGATGATCTTTATTTTTTATCACGATTGAATAACTCGATTTGATATCAAGTGCTGTTTTTGGATACGAAAATGTTTCAATAATCTGTTTCGTTTTAGCAACTGTTTCTTCCATGGAAGGTGAAAATGCTGCTCCTGTTGCTAAGACGATACCATCAAGTTCTGTCATAGCTGAAAATGTTTTTCTTGACAAAGCACCATCCACAAAGATGCGATCAACATACTTTTTCATCATAGCTAATAGCATATTCATTTCATGATTTGATGTAGGACCTGCTAACATCACCGTACCAGGTTTATCGATTTTAACAATGAAAACTCTCCCAAGCGCAGTCAAAAACGGTGTTTCTTCTAAGATGTGAAATGTTGCCGAAGACACATCTAAACAAGCTTGTGTCGTTGCAATCACCATGTTAGTGTATACACCAATTTGGGGTTTAGGTAAAAAGTTGACTTGATCTAATACTTCACCATCCAAACCAATCGATGTTAAGCCAAGTCTTTCTTCATGAAAATGATGAATTAAAGCATTGAGTGTTGTTGTCTTTCCTGTATTTTTAGAAATTCCAACGATCCCAATGGTTTGATAAGGCTTAATGCTTTTTATCATGTAAAATGCGTTCCTTACGTTTTAACGTTTCTGGTTCCATCGATATTCGATTTCCTTCTAATAAACCACTGACGCCATCCAATTTGGCCTTTTGACAATCTTCACAATGACATTCCGAAACATAATGATCAGGCTCACTATAGGTTGTGATGACACCTTCATAATTTCTTAATACCACTTTACCAGGTGCTTGAGAGATCACATAATTAGGCATGACAGGGATTTTCCCTCCGCCATTGGGTCCATCAACAACAAATGTAGGAACTGCTAAACCACTGATATGACCTCTTAATCCTTCGATAATTTCGATGCCTTTAGAAACGCTTGTTCTAAAATGCTCAATACCATAAGATAAATCGCATTGATATATGTAATAGGGTCTTACACGTATGGCTATTAAGGTTTTAACGAGTTTTCTCATCGTGTAGACGCAGTCATTGACACCCTTTAATAGAACTGATTGATTACCTACAGGTATACCAGCATCAACGAGTTTATCAATCGCCATTTTTGATTCAGGTGTAATTTCGTTGGCGTGATTATAATGTGTGTTCACCCAAATCGGATGATATTTTTTAAGCATGTTAACCAAATCATCCGTCACTCTTTGAGGCATAACAACAGGTGTTCTTGTTCCAAAACGAATGATTTGAACATGATCGATTTCTCTTAATTTCTTTAGGATATATTCAATTCGTTGATCAGACACCATAAAGGCATCACCACCTGATAAAAGAACGTCATTAATCTCTTCGTGAGATCTGATGTATTCAATCGCTTTATCGATATTATCCGTTTTCATTTCAGCATCTTTTTGACCAGCAAAACGACGTCTTGTACAATGTCTACAATACATCGAACACATATCCGTGATTAAAAATAAAACACGATCAGGATAACGATGGGTTAATCCTGGAACAGGTGAATCATAATCTTCATGAAGTGGGTCAAGCAAATCATTTTTCCCTTGAATCATTTCACCACTAAAAGGGACCGCTTGTTGTCTTATAGGACAATGCGGGTCATCAGGATTGATTAAGGTTAAATAGTAAGGCGTAATCGCCATTCTTAAATGACCTAAGATATGCTTGATGGTTTCTTCCTCTTCTTTAGTGAGTGGAATATATTTTTTGAGTTCTTCAGCATTTTTTATACGATGTGACGTTTGCCATTTCCAATCATTCCACTCCTCATCACTCACGTGAGGAAAAAATTGTTTTCTTCTTTCAATGTAGGATTGATTTAAATCTAATTTCATATATTTTCTCCCTTAAGCATATTTCTTCATAAACAACTCTTTGAGTGTTTGGTTCTTTCTAAACAGATTCAGTGTAATGTCAGCATGATGCTTTGTATAGCCGTTTCCAATCATCATCGTGACATCTTTTCCGACACCTTCAGCACCTAATGCCGCTTTGGTAAACGATGTTGCCATACTGAAAAAATAAACGATACCATCATCTTTTGTCGACAAAATGGATGTCATTTCAGTCGATGGCACATTGACGACATTGATGGTTAAATCTGCCAATTTCCCATCTGTTATCATCATCATTTTTTCATAAACGCCAACACTATTTAATGCATTTTCCATGAGTATTTCATCGACAAAATGAAGTTCTTTTAAAAGTTCTGCTTGTTTTTCTTCATTAACTAAACCGATGACTTTACCATGTGGACCTACCATTTCTTTAGCCATGTAACTGCATAATAAACCTGACTTTCCAGCAGCTCCAATAATTAAAACAGTATCATTTTCTTTTGCTAGTTTTTCAACTTGTGCAGGAGCTCCACAGACATCAAGAGCAGCTAAAACCAATTTTTCATCTAAATCATCTGGTATGATGGCATAGATTCCAGAATCAAATAAGATTGCTGATCCAGTGATAGTTACCTGTTCATTAGATAAATTGATTTCATGAATTTCTTCAATAAAAAGGGGTGTTAAAGATAGTGAAACAAGGGTTGCTATCTTCATACCTTTTTTTAAGCTTTGATCATGATAAAGACTTCCTACAGACTTGATCGTACCGATCAACATTCCCCCACTTTTTGTTACAGGATTTTGCATTTTCCCTTGAGCTTTAACGATATCTTTAATCATGTTTTTCATTTTGATCACATCTTCTTCACAAGCTTCTTTCATCTGGTGAAAAGATGCACTATCAATATTTAAAACATCCACATCGATTAAAACTTCGGTTTCTCCACATACAGGTGTTGCATCTAAACGAAAAGCTGCCTGTGGTAAAGATCCCTTAGGGTCTATCACACGATGTGTTCCAAAACGTGATTCTTTCATATGTTCCTCCTCATGCCTAAAATCTGACGCGCTTCATCTGGTGTAGCGATATCTCTTCCATATGTTTTTGCTATTTCTTTAACTCTTTCAACAAGTTCTCTATTGCCTTTGGCTAAGACACCTTTTGTTATATAAAGATTATCTTCTAAACCAACTCTGACATGCCCACCATGTTTTATAGCAAGCTCAGCTAAAGAAAACTCAAATCTTCCAATACCTGCAACACTGTAGGTGCATGCTTTTGGGATGCTATCTTTCATAAAGATAAAATCTCTTTCTTCCCCACTCATACCTCCGTTGACACCCAGAACAAATGAGAAATGCATTGGATCTTTAATAAAACCTTTCTTATGAAGGCGTAACACCATATCGATGTGGCCTTTCTCAAAACATTCAAGTTCAGGATAAACACCGTTTTGATAGATTTTTTCAGCAAAATACTTAATATCATTTTCTGTATTTACAAAAATATCATCACCACCAAAATTAAGTGTTCCACAATCTAAGGTACACATTTCTGGTTTCAGCGAAACAGGTTTTAACCTTTCATCTCGTGACATGCCAACAGCACCACCTGTAGATGGTTGAATGATGACATCTGGACACTTCTTTAAAATAGCTTTCATCACTTTTTCATATCTCAATTTGCCTTGTGTAGGTCTTCCATCATCATGACGGACATGAAGATGGATGATCGATGCACCTGATTGATACGCTTGATAAGCTTCTTCTACCATTTCTTCTACAGTATATGGAATATAGGGGCTCTGTTCTTTGGTAACTTCAGCTCCTGAAATTGCACACGTGATAATCAGTTTATTCATGTTTGACTCTCATCTTTTCTTTAGGTACAACACAAGTTCCATATGCTTCAGTCACTAAGACTCTTTCTTCTAATACATCAGCTGCAGATGGGTTAATGTCTGGTCTAGAAGAGATGATTTTATAGCATGCAAAATGCATTTTACGTGACGTTGTTCCAACGCTAATGATTTCAGCTTCAACTTCAATAAAATCACCTGCATAAAGAGGTGCTAAAAAATCGACTTTTTCGTACGCTCTAAATAAACCTTCATCGCCATCATAACGAATCAATAATTCGGTAGCTACATCACCAAAAAAAGCTAAGACACGTGCACCATCAACAAGATTTCCACCATAGTGTGCGTCGTGTTGTGATAATCTTAAACGATGTAATACTTTCATGTTATACCTCCATGATTTTGACCTTGTCATAATGCAAGGTTGCTTCTGTTTGAGAGATGATCTCTTCAATCGTGACATCGGGATGTCTTTCGATGAGATGAAGACCATCTTCTTTTACTTCAATGACACAAAGTTCTGTGACAATTAAATCGACTTTTTTATAACCCGTTAAGGGTAATGAGCATCTTTTCTTAATCTTGGGAATACCTTTATTAGTATGTGTGGTTGCAATTATCACTTTTTTCGCGCCTTCAACTAAATCCATCGATCCACCCATGCCAGGAACAAGTTTTCCTGGGATGATCCATGAGGCTAACGATCCCTCTTCATCGACTTCAAGAGCACCTAATACTGTCACATCTAAATGTCCACCTCTGATCATAATAAATGATAGTGCTGAATCAAAAAATGCAGCATGCTTTTTAACAGTTGCAAACTGTCCAGAAGGATTTGTTAAATGAACGCATACTTCTTCATTTGAAGCAAGTGGCCCTAGGCCAACAATACCATTTTCACTTTGTAGATAAATATCAGATCCTTCAGGGATGTAATTGGCTACCATCGTAGGTATTCCAATGCCTAAATTCACTAAATAGCCCGGTTTTAACTCTTTAGCAACTCTTCTTGCGATAAACTCTTTAGAATCCATCATGACACCTCCACAAGATAATCAATAAAAGGGTGTGGTGTAATGACAATTTCAGGATCAATTTCTTCGACTTTAAACTCTACAGA
>JAVEQT010000097.1:0-4320 GCA_034007485.1 Acholeplasmataceae bacterium | reverse complement strand
ATCTTAATATTTGATCAAGAAACAACATTTGATCAACAAACGTTAACCTTGATGCATCTTGTTCAAGAAGATATCGATGATTTAGAAGGCGTATTTGCTATTAATAGTCCTGTCACAATGATCAATCATATAAGTGCTAATCTTTATGATCAAACTGAAACAGGATTAGAACAAATGTCAACAGGGCTTATGACACTTTCAACACAGTTAAATATGTTATCTTCCCAACTTCTATCAGGAAGTAATGAACAGATATTTGATATAGAAACACTCACAACAAACCTTAATCAACTGATACAAGCTCAAAACCAATTGAATACAGGTCTTGTTAATATGTTTGACATGGTAGCATTGCTAGAAACAGCAGTGATCGATTTAAAAATTGATATGGATACACTCAAAACACACATCGAAGAAGATCCATTACTAACAGAAGAGCTCGAACTTACAGAATCAATGATTGTACAAGCAGAAACATTAAGTCAAAGTCTAAATCAAATGCTTGCCCAAGAAAATATCAATCTTATCCCACAACAAACAAGTGAAGCATTAAATCAACTCTTGTTAACGTTGGTTGATTTATCGGGTTCCTTTACGACACAACGTGATTCAATGCAAACACTGGGGCAATCACTTCAAACGATGAGCGCTACATTAGGATCCATTGGAACAAATCTCGGTCAAATTCAAACGCATTTCAATGCGTTTGAACCGGGATTCCCATCAAATCAAGAAACATTGCAGATGATGGTTTTCGATGAATCTCATCAAGTAAAACCAATATTTAATAGTTTTATAGTGAATGAGGAACAGCTCCGCATGGTTATCATCTTAGATGCAAATGTGACCGATGAAGATATTGATCTCATCGCAAATACAATCAATGCTAGAATAGAACAAGAAGGTTTACAGGGTAGTGTTTTAATTTCTGGGAAACCCATCTTAGATCGTTCGATAAAGTCTTCGATGATGGATAGTATGCAGTATATGATGATTTTTGCAGTATTCATCATGATTATCATACTACTTGTCATATATAAAGTGCGTATGAGACTGTTACCGATTTTTATGATACTATTTGCTGTTGTTGCGACTGTCGGCATTATGGGATGGTTATCTATTGGTTTAACAATGGTTTCCATGGCAGTATTTCCTGTGTTGATCGGTTTAGGAATTGATTATTTTATTCAATTTCAAACACGATATGAAGAAGAAAGAGGGTAGACATGAAACACGATAAAGCACTTCAAGTAACCATCAAAAAAATGGTACCAGCGGTACTCATAGCGATGATTTCAACTGGCCTTGGCCTTCTTAGTTTGTACCGTTCCAAAGTACCGATGATTAATGATTTTGGTGCAATGTTAACAATTGGTATTGTCATTGCTTTTTTCATAGGAATATTTATCTTCCTACCGCTTTTATATATTCGAGATAAGCACTTTCCGAAAGTAGAAAAATCACGAGAGCGTAATATAAAAAATTCCAATAAATCTATATCACGATTTGTGGGAGTTATCTTGAAAATGAAATATGTTATTTTAAGTTTCGCTGTAATACTAGCGGTTATTGGTATTGTTGTTGATCAACAAGCAAAAGCAGAAACTAACTTAGAAAATTTTATGCCTCAAGATAGCCAAGCTTTAGCTGATATCAGAGAATTAAGAGAGTTAATAGGTTCCACAGAACAAATCGCTATTATTATTGAAGATACAGCTGTTTTAGATTATGAAAATCTTGTCATTATAAAAAATATTGAAAATCTTTTAAATACTGAGTACCAAGAACAAATTATTGAAACATCATCGCTATTAAATATTTTTTCAATGATGGGCATTAATGATTTTAATCTTATTAATGATACAACGCTAGAATCAATTCCTGTAGATCAACGAAAATTATTTATTAACGAAACACAGACAAAGACGGTAATCAATGTTTCAATGAGAGATATGGATGATCAAGCGTTTGGCTTATTTCTTGATGACTTAAGGGAAGACATTCAGGATATGACTACTGAAACAAATATCACAATCACTGGACAATCAGTCATCGATAGTGAAATGATGGACGCACTTACCACAGGTAGATATGAGATTACTATCATAGGACTTGTTCTAATCTTCTTAAGCTTACTTGTTATCTATAAATCATTTTATAGAGCGATATTACCCATTATACCCATTATCTTAATCGTCGGTTGGAGTGGCGGTGTTATGGCTATGTTTAACATTAGTTATACACCACTAACTGCCACCTTAGGAGCTTTAATTATGGGTATTGGTACAGAGTTTACGATTCTTATTACTGAACGCTTTGAAGAGGAAAAACTTAAAACAGAAAATCGACAAGAAGCTATAAAAAACGCATTATCTAAAATGGCAAATCCCATATTGGTTTCTGCTTTGACAACGATGGGAGGATTTAGTGCACTCATCTTTTCTGACTTCGTGATTTTATCTAACTTTGGTATAATGACATTAGTCAATTTATCATTAGCATTGCTATCAACGATTGTCGTTTTACCGACAATATTAGCAATAAGTCTAAACAAAGAAGTTAAGGTTTTAGAACCTGCAGTTTCCAAATAAGAAAGATGGTGAGGTTTTGAAAGAAACAAAAGATTTAATGCTAGATGCAAGTCTAGAAGTATTTACTGAAAAAGGGTATACATTAGCAACTACCCTAGAGATCTCAAAAAGAGCAGGCGTATCAGAGATGACATTGTTTCGTCATTTTCAAACAAAAAACAACTTGTTTTTAGCATCAATTAAACAAGCGATTGGTGAATCGATTGTTGATGATTTAACGATTGATATGGATCAATCACTACGTGAGTTTATACGCTTGTTAATGCATGAAAAAATGTTGATGATTTCAAGTCATACGTCATTGATTAAGATGCTCATAAGAGAGACACTCGCTCATACATTACCTCAAGAATTAGCATTTACAAAGATGATTTATAACCAAGTGATTCAAAAAATTTCAAGTTATGTGGAACATCATCGCATGAATATCGATGCCATGTCATTTGCAGAGATGGTCGTTGGATTACTTCTAAGATATGCGATTATGGAAGATAATCCTAAATATCATATGATGAATGGAAAAGAACAGCATACGTATTTAACGACCTATTTAAACATATTAAACATTTAAAGGAGATTCATAACCATGATAGTACTTGCTTTTTTGATTATATTGACTATTTTAGCTTTTTTTGCAGATAAATTTATTAGAAAACACAATGTAAAAATTTATATTGTAGCAACCATTATTTCGATTCTAGCCTTTATTTTACAAGATAAGGCATTCACAACACCAATTATGCAGGGCTTTTTAGGATTAAGTTTCTTTTATATTGTCATGATAACTGGCGCCATTGATAAAAAATACAAGATTAAAGCGAAGTTTTTAGGGCTTAGAAGAGAGTATTCAATTATTGGATTTATTGTGATTGCACCTCATGCACTTAAGTACACTTTGCAAGGATTAAATGGCACGATTGCCTTAGAATGGTTTGGTATTATTAGTTTTGTTTTAATGATTCCACTATTTGTGACATCATTTTTGAAGATTAGAAGAAAAATGAAAGCTAAAACTTGGAATTCAATCCAATCAGCTGCGTATATTATCTATATATTGCTTTTCATTCATTTAATTTTAAACTACACATTAAAAATTAATCTCATCTTATATCTTGTTATTTTCATATTCTATTTTGTGATGAAAATGATATACGAAATAAAAAAATATGACGCGAAGAAGAAAAAGAAACTTGCATCATCAGCCGCATAATATATTTTCCTCGTAGATGATTTGCAAATTTTAATGAATAGTTATTTAATGAAACCACTCTTTGGGTGGTTTTTTTAATACTCATATAAAAAAAGTATCATGGTTGGGATATGATTTGTATAATTGGTATAATAAGATTAAGAAAAGGATGTGTCAATATGAAATATTTAATAATGCATAATGGATTAAAGATTCCACAATTAGGAACTGGAACGAATACCTTTGGTAAAGAAGGCAATCAGTTTAATGGCGAAATCGCTTATGATATGAAAGAATTAAGCTCAGCTATCCAATCAGGCATTACGATTGATCACATTATCCCATTGTCAACTAACGTTCTAAATAAAGATTTACGACGCATGAAATCAGAAGAAAAAGGTAAAAAAGTGCAATCAGAAAGCTATGGATCAAATCATTATGATAATCTTATAATCGCTTGCAAGAATTGTAACAATCACAAGAAACATAGATTGCTTACAAAAGATAATATGTGCGAACTACTAACTAGAAAACAATCTA
>JAVEQT010000096.1:0-4333 GCA_034007485.1 Acholeplasmataceae bacterium | reverse complement strand
CTTTAAATAAAAATCCACGCCTTCAAGACGTGGTTTTTCTCTCACGCCTACAAGGCTCTATACTGGCGGCCCCCATTTGAGGGCCTTTTTGATTGCCCAATTGCCTTGGACACCCTTACTTACCCGTAAACGAGGCTTTATACTCCTTCAAACTTCTCTTATCCTGCACTTGGTCTTCAAGTTCTTGGTTCCTGATGTAGTTCTCAACGACCTTCTTGTTTAGACCTACGGTCGAAACGTAGTACCCTTCTGACTAGAAGTGTCTTGATCCATAGTTATACTTTAGATTCGCATGCTCGTCAAAGATGATCAAGCTGCTCTTTCCTTTGAGATATCCCATGAATGAACTCACTGCGATCTTGGGTGGTATTTTAACGAGCATGTGAATGTGATCACTCATCTCGTGTGCTTCGTCTATTTCGACCCCTTTGTATTCACAAAGACGTCTCAAATATTTTCCGATGTCTGCTCTCAATTTACCATAGATCGCTTTTCTTCGATACTTCGGGGTGAACACAATATGATACTGGCAGTTCCATTTCGTATGTGATAAACTACTAGTGTCATCATTCCTCTTTGGCATTGGTGATAGAATCCTCCTTGATTTCATTGGTGTAAGGCAATTGGTCATTACCATTATACCAATCAAGGGGATTCTTTTTTTCAACGCTTCCGCTTTTTTGAGTCCACCCGCATAGCAGGTGGTTTTACGTTAGTCTTCGACCAACATATTAAAAAGTTCAGTAAAACTGAACCTTTTATACACGGATATGAGTAAGCAATTACTTGTTTTTTATCTCATTAATAAATGTAGATAACGTTTCTTTTGCATTACCTAAAAAGAAATTGACATTGTTTTTTTGATATAATGAGTTATTAACTCCAGAATATCCTGGTTTTAAATCATAATTAAAGATAAAGACATGTTTTGCTTCATCAACATTAAGAATTGGCATCCCATAGATTGGAGTTCCTTCTTTATCGCGAGCTGCAGGATTTATCACGTCATTGGCACCAATAACAATCGCTACATCAGTGACCTTAAATTCAGGATTAATAACATCCATTTCATAGAGGTCATCATAATCAATATCAACTTCGGCGAGTAGTACATTCATATGACCAGGCATTCTACCTGCTACAGGGTGTATTGCAAATTTAACACTCGCTCCATTTTTCTTAATTAAATCGGCAAGTTCTTTGACCAAGAATTGCGCTTGAGCAATTGCCATTCCATAACCTGGAATAATAATAACCTTTTTGGCTTCTTTAATCACTTCAAGTGGATCCTTAGTGCTTATCTTGTTTTTTACTTCAACAACGACTGGTTTTTGATTCATCGTTAAAGATACACTTGTTTTACCAAGTAAGATTTCAAGAAGTTTCCGATTCATTGCTTTACACATAATTTGAGTGAGCAATAATCCAGATGCACCAACGATACCCGCGATTGAAACGAGTAAGACATTCCCGATTGCTAGACCTGATATTGCGCCAGCAACACCGGATAAGCTGTTTAATAGTGAGATGGCAATCGGCATATCTGCTCCACCAATTTTCAAGGTGAAGAGTGAACCAAACAAACCAGAAATCAATAACCCGATAATGATGATGATTAAAGGATTTAAATGAACAATAGGTGCAATGAAAATCAATGCAAGCATTAAAACCAATAATCCACTTAATATCATTGTATGATTAGAAAAACTAAATGATTTTTGTTTAATTTTTTGTGCCAGCTTAAGTGCTGCTATAACACTTCCTACAAACGTTAGCATCCCGACAAGCAAAGCAACAATTGCAGTGATTTGTCCAAAAACAGACGAATCAGAACCAATTTCATAGAGTGCAAAAATACCAACAATCGTAGAAGCAAGTCCGCCAAATCCATTCAGTGTTGCCACTAATTGAGGTGTTTGAATCATTTTTATGCTCGTAATAATCCAGACGCTTAATATTAATCCCAATAATAGGAAAACATACAGCAACCAAACATCAAGGATATCATTTGATATGAGTGTAAAGATAACAGCTAGCAACATACTTAGTGAACTGATACCATTACCCAATCTGGCGCTCTTTACCTTACCCATTAAAAAGATACCATACATAACAAGTAAAACTAAAACACCTGAGATAACATATTCGACAACAGGTGTTGTTAAGAAATCAAATATGTTATTCATCTTGCTTTACCTTTTTCTTAAACATTTTTAACATTTTATCCGTTATTCCAAATCCTCCAATGACATTAATTGTCGCAACAACGATGGCAATTCCACCTAATATGGCTGAAATGATCGGATTGGATTCCTTTAAACCTATTGCAGTTGCGATGAGTGCACCAATCAGTGTAATCCCTGATAATGCGTTCATTCCACTCATCAATGGTGTATGTAGGAGGGGTGGAACATTATTGATTAAAAAGTATCCTACAATTGTTGAAACGATAAAAATCCCGATAAGTGTCAATTCTAGTCCCATTATTTAAGCCCCATAGCTTCAAGTGTACCTTCATGAACTAACTTTTCATTTTGGCATACTAAGATTGAAGCAACAATTTCATCTTTTAAGTCAATTTGAACTTTATTGTCTTTGACTAAATACTTGAGTAAGTTATAGATATTTTGTGCAAACATCCACGTTGAAGATGTTGGAATCATTCCAGGAATGTTCTTTGTTCCATCGACAAAAATACCACTTACATTAATCACTTCACCAGCTTTTGTTAAACTGCAATTTCCACCTTGGTCGATGGAAACATCGATAATGTATGAACCTGGTTTCATTGATTTAACCATCTCTTCATCGATTAGAATTGGTGCACGTTTGCCAAAGACTAACGCGGATAGGAAAATAATATCTGCTTTAGATACGATATCTTTGAGATTTTCTTTCTCAACTTTAATCCATTCATTTGCTAGTTTATTCGCATGTTTGCCATCTTTGCTGACAGCTACATCGTTAGGAACACCCGTTTCAACAATACGTGCACCCAACGACTGTGCTTGTTCGTTTGCTTCTGGACGTATATCGCTTGAATAAACAACTGCACCTAACCCTTTGGCCGTCGCAATTGCACGTAAACCAGCAACACCAGTACCGATAACTAAAACTGTAGATGGTTTAATCATACCAACAGCTGAACCAATCATTGGCATAAATTTACCAACATGATTTGCTGCAATAAGAATACCTTTATAACCAGCGCATGTGCTCATGGATGATAATGCATCCATAGATTGAGCGCGACTAATTCTTGGAATACCATCAAGTGTAAGAGCGATGATTCCCTTGCTGGTTAATTTTTTTATCATTTCATGATTATTGGGTGATGCTGGATGCAAGAACGTGATGAGGGTTTGATTTTTATGCATCATCTCAATTTCATGCATATTTAGTTTTTCATTCATTTGTGGCTCTTTGACTTTTAAAATAACATCAGCTTCTTTATAAATTTTTGATGGACAATCGACTAAGGTTGCCCCAGCTAATTGATAATCTTGATCGTGGTAGAATGACATTTCACCTGCATTTTTTTCTACCAAGACTTGATGACCATCTTGAATCATTTTCTTAACTGTTTCTGGAGTCGCAGATACGCGATACTCTCCATGTAGTATTTCTTTTGGAATACCTATTATCATAACAATCGCCTCTTTTCACTTAAAAATATACCATTTTTTATGATGAATGGCAAGCGCTTTCATGCACCTTCCATCAAAAAATCAATATAAGTACTAGACTCTTTAAAAGAGTCTAATTTTCTGAGTAATAACTCCTATGTTCCACATACTTCAAAATAAACCTCCTTTAGAAATTTGTTAATGATTAATTGTTAAGATATCTATATCTATTGTTGCACAAAAGGTACAACTTGATGACTATTTGGTCTTATTTTTCTCATTTTCATAAAGAGTTTCAATCATTTTTTCGATTTGTTTTTGATCTTCTAAAAGTAGATGGATTGCTTTTAATCCTTCTTCATTCTTTTTTGTCTTTAACCATAGTTTTAAATATCCCTCTTGACCATACTTTTCTTTGATATGTTCATATGCTCTTTTGATATGCTCTTCTTTAGTTAACTTAGGATAATGTTTATAACCATATTGAACAGTGCGTAATAAAACTGTGTCAATGGCGATATCACGGTCTGCTTCAGCAATAATTTTCCCATATATGCTTCTTGGTGCTTCACTTCTTGATGCACGGTGATCTTCAACAGCCTCTTTCATGATTAAACGTTCTTCTTCATTGAAAAAAGCTTTTAATTTTTCATCTTCATACAAAAATAAACCACCGGTTAAATGGTGGTCACTACGACCAAACTGAA
>JAVEQT010000095.1:0-4336 GCA_034007485.1 Acholeplasmataceae bacterium | reverse complement strand
ACTGCATTTTTCATAGCAACCCCTAATCCAGCATCTCTGATCATTTCAACATCGTTTATACCATCGCCTAATGCAATCCATCTTTCATTAGGAATCGCATAATAATCTAATAGATATTTGATGGCAGATGATTTAGATACATGTTTTAAGTAAACTTCATAAACTGCATACCCATTTTCAACACCCCATAAACGGTGAGATAACGTATGGCCGAAGTGAAGATCTATATAGGATTCAAAGGGTTCTTGTTTATCAGATTGAATTAAGAAAACCATCCCTGTTGGTTGTACATCAAAGGATGTGTATTCGCCTTCAATCACACGATCGCTATGAATACCACTAAAGAATTCTTCAAGTTTTGTATCATACTTGTAAGCATATACAATATCATCAATCGAGAAAAAAGTTGAGAGAATCATCGGTTTTGCAAAGGTAAAAAGCTGATGCATCATATGCACAGGAATATAGGTTCGCTGTTTGGCGAAGGAAGTATCGGTTGGATTTTCAATGGATCCACCATTATCTGTAATCATTGGCGTATCAAGTCCAATTTCTTCATATTTACCAATAGCACCATTGAATGGTCTACCGGTTGATAAGACAACGATGTGCCCCAATTTTTTTAAATGTCTTAAAACGTTAATTGTTTTTGTTGTGAGTTCGCCTTGACGATTAAGTGTTGTTCCATCAAGGTCACAGGATATCAAATAATTCATGTTCATACACCTCGCATTTATTATCCCACAATCTTTATTTTAATCAAGGAAAATTCGTATAAAGATGTCGTAAAAAAAGAGGAAACGGGTTCCTCTTTAACTCAATTTGGGTGTTGTGAAGATAAATCCGGTTTCACCTTCACCTTCTTCGGTCGCTTCTACAGCAATGGTTTCTGGAATAGCAAGATCAAAAAGGTTTTCTGCTGTAAAGACCGTGTTTTCATCGATCTCTTTTTGAATGTTAGACTCATAAACGGTGTAAACGCCACCTGTTAAGTTAATATTCCCTTGTTTAGCTGAGAAGTTATCTGATATGAAGTAGCCATAACCATTATTATTGTTACCAAGTGAGATATCACCTTCAGCAAATACAAAGGTTGGACGTTCAGGATCTTGGCTTAAATATGTTTTATTGGCTGTCGTCAGTTTTCCATTAATATAGAGTGTTGCATGTAAATGCTGTGTACTATTTCCTTTACCTTTGATTGTTACATTCCCGTTAACAATGATATTACCAGTCAGCGTACTATTCTCATTCATGACAAGATTACCATCAATAACAAGCAATCTGCCATCTGGTACGGTTAAACTTTTGTTCTTGGGAATATTGACGTTACCATCGATATACCAATGCCACCAGGCTGTTGGATTCCATTGTGTTGTTAATGCAGAGGGAAGATAATAATTAAAACTATTTCCAACACGTGCTAAGGATTCAATATAACTCACAACACTTTGGAAGTCAGTAAATGTTGTTTCAGGGGTTATCCAACTAAAGTTTTCTTCAATGTATTGTGGAAGATAACTTGCAGCTAAATTGCTCGGTGTAATCAAAGGACTTAATTCAAATGTAGGTTCTTCACCGGTGTATTGGAAGATAGAGTCATAGGTGTTAATAGAAGTAACAGAACCTGTTAAATAACTTTGAACTGAACGAGAGTTAACAAGTGCTCTTGATGAAATGGTGTATAGGTTTTCTCCATACGTTTCTATATCAACATTCATGAGTTCTTCAATTTCTAAAAGGAATGTAGGATCCAAAGATTCTTCTCGAGCAATTAAATAAAGCGCTCCTCTGACATCAGCTACTGCATTCGCATAGGTTTCACTTTCTTCAATTTGAATATCGGATAGATTGGATTGGAAATAGACATAGGATAAAAAGGTTGCTGTTGTTCCAAGTACAAAAGCAACGATGGCTAAGACAACAGGTAAACCGATGCCGCGTTTACTTTTTAAAATGTTCATCATAAACCTCCTATCCGAGAGGGATACTCTCTAGTATAAATGTTTTTTCATAATGGAACAAATAATCATCATAGGTTCCATTGAGTGTTAAATCAATCGTAAAGGTAAGTAAATCACCGCTGATGGTGTATGATAATGTAGATGATGAACCAATAGAAAAATAAGATATATCATATGCTTGGCCATCAATGAGAAGTTCATTGTTGAGTAATTGTAAAACAAGAGTCTCTGCTGGGTCATATGTGACAAGTTGTATGGTTCCAGCTTCTAAATTAGGGATGTATTCAAACGCTTTGATCAACGTAATACAACTGGTTGGATTTACACACACTTCGTAGTTGGTTGCACCAAACGATTGATATGTTTGATCAAGATAAGCCGTAAGTAATGTCATTTCAGTATTGGATCGACTTTGCTCAACGATTCTTGCATTAGCTTTCGTAATGGTTTGTATCATCATGGCTGAAATGGAAGCGATAATCCCAAATAAGACGATAGCACCTAAAAGTTCAATAATGGTTAATCCATGTTTACGCATAGATGACACCTTCTATCGTTATGGTGCGTGTTTTATAATAGGTGACGGTCACCGAAAAACGGATGATCTCATATTGAATGGTCTCCGGTGTTGGTGCATAAAATGTAATCAAGATCTGATCACTAGGTATGATCTCGTTAGCATTTAATGTGAATAGATCACAACTGACCACCGAACTGACTAAAGCACATATCTCAGAGTCAACAACTTTTTCTGTACTGCCTAACCATGCAGCAACCAGGATATAATTTGAAGATTGAATGAGATCGTCTTTGATGGAGGAAGCCATATCAACAGCGACTCTTTTGTTTTCAGTAGCTATGGCTTGATTACGCATGGCTGTTATGGTTGCTATAGCAGTTGTAAAAACGAGCGTTATGATCACCATGGATGCAACTGCTTCTAAGACTGTAAAACCACGTTTATTTTTTAAAAGACGCATAACATGCCACCTCCTCTACATTCATTATAATTCATTTATGAGATTTCAACGAGAGTGAGATATTACAAATTTATTAAATAGATAGAAAAAATCGCTTGAAGAACAAACTAAATCATCACTAATTTGTTATAATGAGGCTAGATTGAGGTGAACGTCATGAAAAGTTTAACGCTCTACTTGAAACGCAATCTTTACTTTATGATTTCTCTTTTCACCGTCTTTTTGACGGTTGTATCTGCAATCGTATTATTATTTGTCTTTGATTTAGGAAAAAGTGTTGCACAAACCTCAGTTGGCTTTGTTTATCTTGGTTCTTATGAATCTAGCCAGTATGAAGAAGTGCTGACACCTCGTATTTTGCAGTGGCAAAATACGGCAGATTATGCATTAACGTACCAAGAATATGAGTGGGATATTGATTTAAGTCATTTTGTCTTTGATGGTAAGATGACAGCTGATCAGGTGAGATCAGATGTGAACAATCCTGCTTTTTTTAGTTTGAGTAGTGAGGAAGAAACAGCTTTATATCAAGAATTAACAGAAGATTTAACAGTTCAGCTTGTGGATGCATTTGACTTTGATGCTTTACTTACTGACATCGCACAGGATATGAAGTTGTTAAAAAACAGAAAAACCTATGAATTAAAAAATTATTTGGATCAAACCGTATATGATGTCGTCATTGATTCTGTAACCATAGATAATATTGATCAAGTTGTTGTCAACGAGATGATAAATCAACTTATCGATCCAATTGAAATACCAGAAAATAAGCGATTTTATTTAATTGACGAATTATCGAGCTTTGATTTGTCAAATGAAGCTTTAAGTATTATTGCTTCAGCTTTACAATATGTTACTGTTAAAACACCAGTTGAAGGATATCTCTTTGAATCTTATGTAGATTTACCATTGTGGGCTGATGACGGTATGAATGTTCGCATTTTGAAGCTCAATCAGTATGATTTTTCATTTTTTAATCCACTCCAACAAATGATGACACTCCATGTGGAATCGTCCTTACCTAATACCATCACATTTACCCTTAAGGGTTTACCTTTTCTAACAACATATGAAAGGGAAGTTGTTGTAGGTCCAACGATTCATTATCAAACAACGATTGTGACCAATGAATTACTTGATGCCTTAACACCAGGTGTGATCATAACGGATACTGACACAGAAACCATTTATGAACTTGAAACATTGGCTGGAACAGATGGTTATGTCACTTATTACAATCGTGTGGTTAAACCGCTCGTTGAAGACGAGTTCACGATCACGCTTTATCAAGAACAAACGTTACCAATTCATCGTGTGATTGAACAACATATTGTAGCAAAGGGGTGAGACCATGGCACTTAGACGTATCGGTGATATTTTATTAGAAGC
>JAVEQT010000021.1:2000-21756 GCA_034007485.1 Acholeplasmataceae bacterium | reverse complement strand
GCTTTACCCAAGAAGCCCCCACTTCTAATGAGTTTTCATTAAGTGGTGGGAGTAGTTCACTTTTTTGTTATCTCATTTCATGATTTCAATACCAGCGTGATACCCGGTATCTTCGAATACTAGCTGATTTTTCTTATACATTTTTAGATGAATAGAACCGGATAATCCCTCTTTAATGCTATTAATCATCTGTCCATCTTTAGGTGATGCTAAATCAATTTCATTGGTAGATTCAGCAACAATCTCTAAACGATATTTTCCTTTTTTCAAAACATAACTCACTTTTCTTGGTTCAATAATCTCTTTTTTAACCTTTGCAAAGTTATAGGTAGCAAAACGATATTCCTTACCTTCATAATATAAATTAGCAATCAAACCTTTAAAGTAAAAACCTAAAAATGGAATATCAGCATAAGAGAACATAAAAGATGTTTTTTTATTTTGAAAGTGGTTTGATTGCAGCCATACATAGGCTCTCGGAAATGATTTACCCCAATCTTTTTCGATATAACCTTTACTTTGATTGAATGAAACATTTTGTCCATTGAGGTTCATATCACCCATGAGTTCATGCGTCATACTCACCACGCCATGATAGCACTCCATGAAATGAAAATATCCAAAAAACCCCATGATATTTGGTGTGAATAGCGTTTTTATAATCGGTGTTATTTCAGATAGTGATAGCTTTCCTTTGATAGAGATAACATCGTTTTTTAAATTGATCTGTAATGTCTCTTTCGAGAAATAATTCTCTTTGATCTTCACATAAAAATCATCAAACCCGTAGGTGAAGTCTTTTTGATCAAAACGAAAATAATGAGATTCAAGGTGTGTATGCTCATCTTCTTGATGGGATACAAATACTTGAATAAATGCATGCGGATCCTTCTCATTTAAACTGATCCCTGGAATAAAAGCCATGGTATAAGAACCGTCACTGCTGACCGTTTTATAATACCAGCCCTCAAAATAACGTCTTTTTTTCTTTTGTCCTTGAAAGTATTCTGGATGAATTAGTTTTTTAAAATACATCATAATCACCTTAAAGAAAAACGCTAGGGTTTTACGCCTAGCGATTTATTTTTTATGCAGGTTGTAAAGCTCCAAATAAAACGAGCCATGCAAGAATAGATTTAGCAACTAAGCTTAAGACGATGTATGTACGTTCGCCATAAAGGTAATCTTTCCACTTACCAATTTTCTTATACTGTAAGATCATGTTGACTGGGAATGTGTTAAATGCTACGAAATAAGTTGCAATAATTGCCCATACAAACCATGGAGGAGTCACGTTACCAGATCCAAGCATATATAAGACAATCGCGATCCAAGGTGCAACACCTGCAACTGATCCCCAAATAAATGGTCCCCAATTGAGTTTTTCACCTTCAGCACGCTTAGAAGCTAGTAGCTCCATATCTAAACCAAAGAGATTCATTGCTGCATTAACGATGAAGATTAAGATTAACGATGCAATATCATAAATACCAAAGAGTGTTGCGATTAAGACGATCATAACTGAAGAAGATAAAGCATATTCAAACCATCTTAATTTGTTAACACCTTTGAGCAAGTCGCGATTATACATTTCATTAATCTTTTTAGGAAAAGATATAAGCGCATGTGCACCTGCAGATAATAAGAGGAACACGCCAACTAAAACACCAAAGGGTAATTCAAATAATTCTTTTTGATCTAAGAATAAACGTTGTGCCACTGTGTCATAGTTTAAGAAGTTTTGTGTAATATTAATGCTAAATGCTGGGTTGATATCACCTAACACAGTTAATGCAAAAACAACCATGAGCAAACCTTGAACAAGGTGGAATGCTCCCATAATCATGTTAAACTTGCGTAACTTTTCAAATTTAACAGTTTCCATCATTTCTCTCCTTATTTAATTCTATCCTCATTATAGTGTAAAATCGAGATAAATTAAAGTAAAATACTTTGAATTTGAAATAAAATAAATAAAATTAAAAATGAGTGATGACTTTTGATCTTTTCAATCGTGCAGGGTTTATAAGAAATCGTATCAAATGGTATAATAGATTTAATATCATATATAAAACATGAGGTCTCAATGCGTATGGAAAAAGTGATTATAATTGGAGCTGGAACTGCTGGACTTGCTGCAGGTATTAGATTGCAGTCTTTAGGCTTCACGTGCGAAATCTATGAAAAAAATGATCGCGTCGGTGGACGCATGTTTCAAATTAAAGAAAAAGGTTTTACCTTTGATGTAGGTCCAACGATTGTGATGTTACCAGATATCTATAAAGAAGTTTTCACATTTTCAAAAGCTAATCCTGATGATTATATTCCAATGACACTTCTAGAACCGATGAATACCATTCATTTTCCAACGAATGAGAAACTTATCATTTCAAATCAACTAACACACTTAATGAGCGAGCTTGAACATATTTCTGAAAAAGAAGCATCAGGATATCTCCGTTATTTAAGTGATGTTTACTCACGCTACATTTATGCTAAAGAACACTTTTTAGAGAAATCCTATCGTAGGCCATCTGATTTTTACAACTTTAAAACCTTTTATTCACTTGCTAAATTGCGAACATTAAATAGCGCGTATCAGTCGATTTCATCTTTCGTGAAAGATGACAAATTACGTAAAGCACTGAGCTTTCAAACACTATATGTTGGAATTTCTCCATTTACTGGACCCTCAATTTATACCATTATTCCAATGATTGAACTTTTATATGGCATTTGGTATATCAAAGGTGGTATGTACCAAATGGCTTCAGCTATGGCAAGACGATTTGAAGAGTTAGGCGGGAAAATTCATTTAAACCAAAACGTTGAAGAGATCATCATTGAAAAAGGCGTAGCAAAAGGTATTGAAATCCAAGATGAAGTTAAAACATCAGATACCATCTTATCAAACGCAGATTTTCCATGGACAATGAAAAATCTCATCAAAGAGAAACAATATAAAGGTAAATATACAGATAAAAAAATCGATAAGATGGCATATTCATCATCATCTTTTATCATGTATCTTGGTCTTGATAAAAAATACCCAACTACCGTACATCAAATTCATTTTGCTAATGATTTTAAAAAGAACATTTGTGATCTTTTTGAGGGTGTTGTTCCAGAAGACCCTTCCTACTATCTTTATTCACCTACACAAATTGATTCAGATTTAGCACCTGAAGGGAAAGAAGTTCTCTATGTTTTAGTACCTGTTCCATCACTTCATCAAAATCGTATTGTATGGAACAAAGAACAAAGTCAAATTCTTCGAAGAAGAGTCTTAGAAAAGATAAAAAAGATTGAAGGATTTGAAGATATCGAAGAACATATTATATTCGAGAAACACTTTACCCCTGAAACATTTAAAGAAACATTTAATTTAGCTTTTGGGGCAACCTTTTGTCTTAGACCATCACTCTTTCAAAGTCTTTATTTTAGACCTCAAGCAACTTCTAGAAAAGTTAAGAATCTATATTTTACAGGATCAAGTACACACCCAGGAGCCGGTGTTCCTATCGTTTTAATGAGTGCTAAAATAGCAGTTGAAGAGATTGTGAGGGACCATACATGACAACACCTGAAATCATTCGTCTCATTCTTTTAACGATTATTGTGGTCATCAATCTTATCGCGCTGTACGTCTTTTTAAAACAAAAGGGAAAAGATATTGCATTATGTGAAGAGGTTATCAAAAAGAATTCATTAACCTTTTATAAAGCTTTCTCAAAAATCAATGATAAGAGAAAAAGAGAGGCAGTCTATGCTGTATATGCATTTTGTAGATATGCAGATGATTTAATCGATGAGAATCAAGACTTAGAAGGGTTGATGCAATTAAAGATTGATCTTGACCACTATGTTCAAGGAAGAACACCGGATCAATTTTTCTTTCGAGCACTCAAAAACACGACAAAAGATTACTATCCAAAACATTATGACTATTCACCCTTCTATGACATGATTAAAGGTCAAGAGATGGATGCTCATTTTAAGGAAATTAAAACAGAAAAAGAGTTGCTCAGTTATTGTTACTATGTTGCTGGTTCTGTTGGACTTATGCTGACACCGATTCTTTCTAAACAACACAAATTGTTAACTGAATTTGCTGTAACCCTGGGTTATGCGATGCAAATAACTAATATCTTAAGAGATATTGGTGAAGATTATGAAAGGGGTAGAGTTTACCTACCAACTGATCTTTTGAAACAAGCAAATTATTCAAACGAACAATTGTCTCATGGTATCATAAATAGTGAATTTATAAATATGTTTGAACATTTGGCCAAGAAAGCAGAAAACTATTACAAAAGAGTTTTAGTTGATCTCTACTTATTTCCAAATGATGTCAAAGTACCGCTTGGGTTGGCTATCATCTTATATCGAGAGATTATTCAAGTTTGTAGAGAAAACAAGTACGATGTATTCACAAAAAAGAATTTTGTAACAGATGAAAGAAAAGAAAAACTGATCAAAACATATTTAAAATCTTTAAAGTGAGGTTTGTAACATGTTAAATGTATGGGGTTTAGTCGCATCGTATCTTTTAATTTTCCTGATTATTGGGATATCTACCGTTTTACAAAAAAATGAAGTCCTTGGTGACGAAGGTGCGCGAAAGTTCATTCATATTGGTGTTTCCAATTGGTGGATTTTAGCGATGATCTTCTTTGTTGATGAGCATGCGGTTTGGTATGCTGTGATTGCACCATTCACTTTTATCGTACTCAATTATTTGTCATATCGTTTAAATATACTTAAAGCGATGGAACGCGGAGGAAAAGGGAATTTAGGCACTGTATATTTCCCAATTTCATTATTAATTCTCGTTATTTTGACATTTGGTGTTACCCAAAATCCATGGATAGGTGCTGTCGGTATCTTGGTCATGGGGTATGGTGATGGTCTTGCAGCTGTTATTGGAACAGCCTATGGTAAACACAAACTAGCTTTCGGTAAATCGATTGAAGGTTCATTAACCATGTTTATCGTATCGTTTATCATTGTTTTTGGTATCAGTCTTTTTCTAACGTCAATCATCAGTGCAGTCTTCATTGCATTAGGTGTAGCAATCGTTGCTACTGTTGTTGAACTTTTGACACCTAAAGGATTAGATAATTTATCAGTACCTTTAAGTTCTTCTCTCATTTTCTATTTACTACTACTTGTTCTATAGAGGTGTTTTATGATTTTAGATTTGGTTATTGGTTTGAGTATAAGTTTAGTGATTGCTGGATTAGCATATCTAAAAAAATCGCTTAATCTAAGCGGTTTTTATACAGCTACTCTACTAGGTACAATCATCTATACTTTTGGTGGTATTGTTGTTTGGGGATCTCTCATTGCTTTTTTCATTTCATCATCCTTAATCACAAAGATATCAGAAAAAAGCGAGAAGAAGTTAAGCAAAGGTAGAAATTATATTCAAGTATTAGCCAATGGTTTAGTCGCTGCTATTTTCTCAATCATTTATTATTTTCTGCAGATGGAAATCTTTTTACTCGCAGCCGTTGTTTCCATAGCAACGTCCAATTCAGATACATGGGCTTCTGAAATAGGTTCATTATCGAGAGGTAAAACATTTTATATACTAAACTTTAAATTAGCACCTAAAGGTGTATCAGGAGCTATTTCAGGATTGGGAACATTTGCATCAGTCATCGGTTCATTATTCATTGCAGGTGTCTTTATCGGCCTTTATGCGCTTGTTTATGGTTTAGGATTTGATGATGTTTTGATTTTTGGTGGTATCATCACAATCTGTGGTTTTTTAGGCAATTTAATTGATTCTTATTTAGGTGGATCACTTCAAGCAAAATATCGTGGTATTGATACAGGTACTTATACAGAGAAAAGATGGCTTCCTAATGAAAAAGTCATTTTAGCTTCTGGCTTAGCGTTGATCACCAATGATGCAGTCAATTTATTGTCTGGACTAGCAGCATCGTTGATCACATTTATTTTCTTTATATAATATGAACCAACATCGGATTAATCATTTAAAACCCGGATGGAATCAGAAGGGATCATACGTACTCTATTGGATGCAGCAATCTCAACGTGTCCACTATAATCATGCACTCATGCATGCAATCGAACTTGCGAATGATCATGATTTGCCAGTTGTTGTTTTTTTCGGTTTAACATCAAACTATCCTTTAGCTAATGCAAGACACTATCAGTTTATGCTAGAAGGATTAAAAGAAGTCAAAGAACTTTTAACAAAACTTCATATTCATTTTGTTTTTAGAATCATTAGTCCTGAAGTTGGTGTGATGCATTATTTGAAAAACACTTCTTTTTTAGTGATGGATTATGGTTACTTAAAACATCAAAAACAATGGAGAAAATTTGTTTTAGATGAATCGATCAAAGAAGATTTAGCATGTGGTATTGATTTAGTCGATACAGATGTGATTGTTCCAGTTCGATATGCATCACAAAAGGCTGAATATGGGGCTTATACATTACGACCTAAATTGACGAAGATTTATCGTGATTTTAGAGATTTTAAGACCTTACCAGTTGTTGCATGCAAAAAAGAAATCAGTCTGCCATCTGATGATGATTTACATGACATCGAAAAATTAATCTATCAATTACCTATTGATCATAGCATAGAAGCTTCACCCATCTATCGCGGTGGTTATCTTCAAGCAAGTCAAACGTTTTCAACCTTTTTAATGGAAAAAGCAAATCACTACAATGAGAGCAATGATCCATCCAAGGGTTTGACATCCAAAATGTCAATGTATCTTCATTTTGGGCAGATATCGAGTTTAGAACTATTAGAACGACTTTTTCTTGCCCAAGCACAAGGTCATATTCAAGGGGAATCCTTTGATCAATATCTTGAGCAGCTTTTAATCAGAAGAGAGTTAGCATTTAATTTTGTAACCTATCAAAAAGGTTATGATCAGTTTGAAACGATGACTGAACCTTGGGCATATCAAACCATGAAGGCACATGAATATGATTTTAGACCTTATCTTTATGAGATCGAAGATTATATCAGTTTTAAAACACATGATTCCTATTTTAATGCAGCCATGATAGAAATGGTTAAAACTGGATATATGCACAACTATATGCGTATGTATTGGGCTAAAAAGATTATAGAATGGAGTCCGAATTATCACAAAGCGTTTGAAACGATTAAGTTTTTAAATGATACGTATTTTATTGACGGTAGAGATCCTAATTCATATGCAGGTATCGCGTGGTGTTTTGGCAAACATGACCGGGCATGGACAGAAAGAGATATCTTTGGTAAACTGCGCTATATGAATGATAAAGGACTTGCCAGAAAGTTTGACATTGAAGTTTATGTATCACAAATGACGCGTTATTTAGGATAAATGTTTTTCATAAGTACTTCAAGAAAAGTCTCGTAAAACCTTGTTAAATCATAGATTTAGTTGTAATATAAGGATAAAGAGCAGTAGCAGAATGAGTTACGCAACAAGAGATATCTCTCTGGTTGCGTTTTTTGTTTCTAAAAAGCTATAAATTAGGAGGAGTATGTATGCGAAAATTTTTGATGATTTTGGCCTTTTTGTTTCTCGCTTTTGGTATTGCCTCATGTACCGGAGCACAAAACATTACGGTAACATTTGAAGAGAATGGTGGTGAAGCAGTCGAAGATATCATCATAAGTATTAATTCAACCAGCATTAATCTTCCCACACCTGTGCGTGAAGGTTATACGTTTGATGGATGGTACTTGAGTGATGATTTCACGCAACCCTTTACCATTGCAGCACTTTTAACACAAACGGGTTCTGTGACGCTTTATGCGAAATGGAGTGAAAATGTTACACAATATACCATCACCTTTGAGGTGAATGGTGGTAGTGCGGTAGCTGCGATTACACAAGCATCAGGAACCACTGTTACAGCACCAACAGATCCGACAAAATCAGGATTTAATTTTGGTGGATGGTACAGCGATGCTGCGTTAACAACAGCTTATACGTTTGGCACAATGCCCGCTGAAAATATTACACTATATGCCAAGTGGGTTGAAATTGTTACCACTCAAACAATAACTTTTGACTCGAATGGTGGCAGCGCAGTAGCAGCATTAGTAGCTAACATAGGCAGTGCTATCACGGCTCCAACTGCGCCTACTAAGACTGGCTATACGTTTGCTGGATGGTATTCAGATCAAGCACTTGCAACCGTTTATACTTTCACAACGATGCCAGCTGATGCGCTGACGCTTTATGCAAAATGGACGATCAATCAATATACAATCACCTTTGATGCTAATGGTGGTACTGCAGTAGCTCAGATCACTCAGGATTTCAATACGGCAGTCGTTGCTCCAACAGCTCCAACCAAAGATGGTTACACATTTGCTGGATGGTATTCCGATCAAGCACTTGCAACCGCTTATACGTTTGGCACAATGCCAGCACAAAATATCACACTATATGCGAAGTGGACCATCAACCAGTACACGATCACCTTTGATGCTAATGGTGGTACTGCAGTAGTTGCGATCACACAAGATTTCAATACAGCAGTCGTAGCTCCAACAGCTCCAACCAAAGATGGTTACACATTTGCTGGATGGTATTCCGATCAAGCACTTGCAACCGCTTATACGTTTGGCACAATGCCAGCACAAAATATCACACTATATGCGAAGTGGACCATCAACCAGTACACGATCACCTTTGATGCTAATGGTGGTACTGCAGTAGTTGCGATCACACAAGATTTCAATACAGCAGTAGTTACACCGACAGCACCAACCAAAGATGGTCACACATTTGCTGGATGGTATTCTGATATTGCACTCACAACAGCGTATACATTCGCAACAATGCCAGCACAAAACATCACACTTTATGCAAAATGGGATGTTATCACATATACCATTACGTTCTTAAATGCTGATGGTCAATCCCCACTTGAATTACCTTCTGGTGCGACCATCACCTTACCAACACCAACCAAAGAAGGTTATGAATTCCATGGTTGGTATGAAGATGAATACTTTATTACCGAATTCACAGGTACCACAATGCCAGCTGAAGATTTCAGTGTTTATGCGAAATGGTTACCAGCGAAATACCTCGTTCACTACAATACAGATGGTGGCACAGTAATTGATGATGCTTGGGGTATTTACACCTTTGAAATTCCAGTACCTAATAATGATCCTTATAAAGAAGATTATATGTTTGTTGGTTGGTATTTAGATGTCACATTGACAACACCTTACGATGATCAAATGATGCCAGCAAGCGAAATTACACTTTATGCAAAATATGTAGCAGATACAGCAACCTTATCAATTGCTGAAGTCTTACAATATCAACCAGGTCATGTTAAGGTTAGTGGGACCATTGTTTATACATTCCCAACAGGACAACCTGGATATTATGTTTCTGACGGAACTGGAATCATTTTCGTTTTAGCACCTGCTGATTTACCTGTAGGTACAATGATTGAATTTGAAGCTGATTTTGGTTTATTTGAATATACACCACAATTAACGAATCAAATGAATCGTAACATTTTGACAGAAGGTACTCCAGAAACACTCGTATTTAATGAAATGCCGATATCTACGATTGTTCATGCAGATACTGATGATATGTCTATGATGGGTGTCCCTGTTATCCTTCAAGGTGTCATTACGACTGAAGCAGGAAGATTCTATCTTGTTGAACCAGGTACTGGTGAAAGAGTCGTTATTAATCCTAAATCAATTGATATGATGAGCAATCCATTTATTGGTCATGTTGGCGACACGATGAGCATTCAAGCTATTATTCATGGCTATGATTCGATGATGCATGAATGGCATGTCGTTTATGAAGATGCTGTTCCAGCTGAAGTTATCACTTTAACTGATCAAGAAAAAGTAGATGCGCTACTCTTATTTGCTCAATCCATGTTAGATGGTGAAACATTTAATTCATATCAAGTACTCGAATTACCAGTACTTGATCCTGTTTATGGAGCTACTTTAGCCTTTACAACAATCGGCGATAACGCAGCATATTTCAATCCAACAACAGGTGAATTCTTAGATACAACTGTTGAATTATCTATTACGATTCGTTTAACTGTGACATTAAATGCAGCTAATGGTCAAGTAGATATGGTGATTACCTTAGCACCTGTTGAAGTACTTACAATCAGTGAATTCTTATTATTAAGTGACGGTTCATTTGGCGTTGTAGAAGGTATCGTCATCTTCAGTATGGAAGATATGGGTATAATGATTCTTGCAGATAGCACAGGAGCATTACTTCCAGTGGAAACGATGGATTTTGCAAATGTTGGCGATCTCATCATTGTTCAAGGACATCATTATAACATGATGGGATTAACGATACTTGGTGGATATGAAAACACCATTGTTGAAGTTGTTTCAACTGATCATCCTAATCCACTTGTACCGATTGAAGCTAATGTCGAACAATATGTTTCACTCGATCCAATGAATTCAATTTACTGGGGTCGCTACTTTGAAGTGACTGGCCAATTGTTATGGGATGATATGAAACATTCATACATCTTAACAGATGGCGAAAATACAATGCCAGTCTTTGTTTTCGCTCCAGAACTTTATGAAATGCTTGGCCAATTCACAGGTTTTGAGTTATCACTAAGAGGATTTGCATTACCAAATTTTGATGAAGATGAAGGATTCTTAATGTTTGTCTTCAGCGGATTAATTGAAGATATTGTGTTTAACTACACAAACCAAGAATTAGCTGATATGGTCAGCTTAATGTTGAAAGAATATTTAGAAAGTGAAAGTTATATTCCAGGACAAACATTGGATTTACCAACAGAACATCCAGTGTTACCAGTTACTGTCGTTTATGAAGTGATTGTTGCTGATCAAACCAAAGTTATTGAAGGTGTCATCGATCCAACCATCACAGAAGCAACTACAATCACTGTAACAGCAGTTATTACTGTACATGACGCAACAGCAACAGTATCAATCATTTTGAATGTTGTTCCTATCGATATTATGACGATCAGTGATTTTATTCAATTGACTGATCAAGATATGCATTACATACAAGCTGTCATTCTATATATTGATGATGAAACAGGTATGATGATTGTTGCAGATGCCACGGGTATGATTATGTCAGCATCCAATGATCCAAGCTTAAGTGTTGGTGATGAAGTTGTTTTATATGGTCAATTATACTTTACGGAAGGTATGACACTGATTTCAAATGATCCCGATGAAATTGTTTTCCAAGTGATTGCTACCAATCAGGATACACCACTCATACCATTAGTCTTTACGACGGGTGAACTTTACAATCAAGATCAAACGATGTATCCTTGGTTAGTACATGTTCAGATTTTAGGTACTCTAAGAGTCCATGACACAATAGAAGGTCCACAGTATTATCTTGAAGATGGATTTAATACAGTACCAATCTTTATGATTACAGATATCGATTCATCGCAACTCTCTGGTAATGTAGACCAAGAAGTTAGAGTTACAGGTATCTGGATGAATACGGATGAAACTGAAGGTATGAGAGTTCTTATCTTCTTAGATCGTCCAGGTGATGTCGGTCCGATGTTCACGGATGCTGAACTGGCAACTTATTTAGCTGATAAATTGGAAGATATGTATTTTGATCGCATTTTAAGACCAGGTTCAACACAATTACTTCCAACGGATTATCCACCATTTCCAGTGAGCATTGTTTATGAAGTATTAGGTGTTCATGCATCACTTTATGATCTAACAACAGGTGTCATCTCAGATACGATTACTGAACATACAGAAATCGGAATTAGAGCAACCATTACGGTTGGAGTAGAAACAGCGATAGCTGAATTTACATTTGTGATTGAACCGATTGTTACATCAACGGTTGCTGAATTCTTAGCTGGTGCTGAAAATGAACAATTTACAGTTCGAGGTATCGTAGTCTTAACACAATTTGGTGATGGACCGATGATGATTGCAGATGATACAGGTCTCATGTTTATTGTTAAAGCATTACCTGTTGAAATCGGCGATGAAATCATTGTTACAGGTATTGTAACGATTGAAGAAGGCATTAAATTGATGTGGGATTATGAAACAACTGTTTTAGATGAAATATTGTCTCATGGACTTCCTTCACCATTGGTTGCTGAAAGTTTAACGATTGCACAATTAAATGCGATCGATATGACAGATACAACAAATTGGGGACGCTACATTGAAACTGTAGGTATTTCTGAATATGAAGACTATTCGTTCTATCCAATGCTTTATATGGAAACTGACTATTCAGAATCGATTCCTTACATGCCTGCTTACATATTCAACACAATGATGCAAATCGATCAATCACAGTTATATATGTACAGTGGTTTCCGCATTATTGTAAGAGGATTCTTATTCCCAACATTTGATGACGAAGACCCATTTGCACCAGATCGTATGTTGATGATACCGACAGAAGAAGATATTACCATAGGATATACAACAGATCAGGAAAAGATGGATGCACTGATTGCCATGGGTGAACAACAACTTGAAAACCAGATTTTCCGTCCAGGTGATGATCTACAATTACCAGAAGAAATGCCTGTTATAGATGCAACCTTTGTTTGGGCATTTGTGGGTGATGTTAGTCTTACTTACGATGAAGTCAATGATGTTTTCTTAGATGTCACAATGCAAGTGGTTATCCAATTAGAGGCTACTGTGACGATTGGTTCATTGACACAAACAGTCATCTTTGATCTAACAGTTGCACCATATCCACTTATTATGATTGAAGATTTCTATGGATTACAAGAAAACCAATTTGGTAAACTTGAAGTCATTGTTGCGAGAGAATTAAATTATGGCGAATACATCTTACAAGAACCTTCTAGCTTACTCTATTTGCGTGCCATTAATTTCTATGATTTAGTTATCGGAGACCGCATCGTTATCTTTGGTCAAAAAACAGATAATATGGGTTTCATCAGTATTGATGGATGGGATGATCGTTCTTATGTCCAAGTGATGAGTTCAGGTCTTCCTGATGCATTTATCACTACAACAGGATATCTTGATGAACGTGCATCACATTCAAATGAAATCATGAATTTGATGTATTATTACGAAGTTGATGGTCACTTATATTATGATTCATATACAGGTGATTTCTACTTAACAGATGGTGTTAACACCATGGCTTTATTTATGGAAAACTTAGATATATATACCATTGTTGAATCGTTTATTGATCAAAACGTAAGAATTAGATTCATGACATATGAGTATTGGTGGACAAACCAAGGTGACTTATGGACAGGTTATGTTCTTGATGAACCTAATGCCATTCAAGGTGTTACGTATACGGATGCTGAAATCGCTGATTTTATGAAACTTTATGCGATGAACGTCCTAGATTTAAAATATAAAGATGGATTAAGTTATGTATTACCACTTGTTAATCCATATTTTGGTGGTACGTACAGTTATCAGGTAGCTACAGGTTATGAAACATTAGCAAGCATTTCTGGTGATGAAATTACATTTACAGAAAATGCGAATGAGTATGCAATTGTTGTTGACATTACCGTTACGTATGGATTGGTTGAGATTACAGTACCTTATGAAATGACAGTTTATCCATATGATTCCTATGTGCCACTCTTTGTTCCTGGTTCAGAAGGCGCTTTGCCACTTGTAACGGGTGTTCCACCAGTAGGTGAGTTTGCAGGTTTATACATTTATCGTATTGACCGTGCAACAAACTGGGGTGGTGGTGATGATATGGTCGTTGATCTCTATCTACCAGATCCTTATCAAGTAGGTGCTGAATACTACATGCTTCAATATTATGATGATCTTACGTCAGCATGGATTACGATGGAAGATGGCTATGGACCTATTCAAAGTTATTGGGATAATTTCAGTATTGTTTTAAATGGTTCGATGTTACTTCGTGCCATCACAGACACAGGAGCTGTATCTAATACAGTTGATGTTGAATATACAGAAATTGATACATACTTTACTGGTTATGGTTTAGATATGGGCATGTGGATTACAGGCGTTATGATGCCGTTTGTTGGTTATGGACTTGAACTTGATGAAGTTGGAATCTTTGAATTATATACCAATGATCAGGTTTTTGGAGCATATACAGTACAATGGTATCGCGTCAATCCTTATACGTTTGATGAAGTAGCAATTCCTGGAGCAAACAGCCATACCTATATTACAACACCAGAAGATATTGGATATTTCTTGATTGTTGAAGTCAAAGCTGATGAAGTAAATGCTGGTGGTATGATGCGTATCTTAGTTGATGAAACAACGAAGATCTTCAACGAAAGTTTTATTAACAATGTAACTAATACAGGTTTTGATATTGGATTCAGTTATGAAATGAGTCTTTCTGATATTGAATTAATGATGATGATCTTTGATGCAAGAGGTAATCAACTTATACCAAATGCCATCACTGCAACATCAACACCATTTGTTTATCATGTTGATTTAGATCTAGCAGGTCATCAAAATTTCAGTATCTCTATTCAAAATAATGAAATGATTGCAGGCGTTCAAGATGAATTCCATATGATGCCAGGTTTCTACATTGAAATATTTGAATGGTAATCCTTAAGGATTAAGGACAAACCCCACGATTTGTGGGGTTTTTTCTTACATCTTTCTTATATACTTCATACCTTTCTATAAAAATATGATATGATGATGATTGATAAAGGGGTATTAACATGACATCTTCTACACAAACTCATCTCATATCAATTATCATCTTGATTTTGCTCTATGTTAGTATTAAACAACAATCAAGATCGGTTCAACAACAAAACAGGTACTATTTAGCGCTTGTTGTTTTAAATGTCATGGTCATGATTTTTAAGATTGCGATGGACTATACGAGTGGTTATACAACGGGTTTAGAAGAAGTGATCTTAAAGACATCTACTGCTCTTTATTATATGACTTCAGTTGTGGTTGTATTGCATTGGCTATTATATTTACATCATTTGCTGAAAGGAAAAACCTTTTATAGAAGAGTACTACTTATTGCTTATGCACCTTTTTTAATCATGTCCTTTGTATCGATAGCACTTTCTGCGTTTGGGCTTCCCGTCATGTATACGATTAAATCGGGCGGTGGTATAGAAAGACATATCATGTATAGTGCAATCATCTTTACTGAGTATTTAATTATGATAGGTTCGGTTTTCTATGTCATATGGAATAAGAACAAAATCTCAAAGTTCGAATATATCACACTCATTGCATATTTAATGCCGCCTGCAGTTGGTATTGTTTTAAATGAAGTGTTTACGAATGTTGATCTCATATGGCCATCAATGACAGTCTCTTTAGTGATGGTTTATACCAACATTCAATCACGCATGTCAAATACGGATCCGCTCACCGGTGTATTTAATAGAAGAGAATATGAAAAGCATGTTCAGGCATTAGCGAATCAAAAAAATTTACATAAAAAAGTGTGTGCAATCATGATTGATATTGATAATTTTAAAAAGATCAATGATGAAGAAAGCCATCTCATCGGTGATCAAGCATTGATTGATGTCAGTCAGATTTTGCAAAAAAGTGTTCGTAAAAATGACTTTATTGCACGTATTGGTGGTGACGAATTTTGTATTATGATTGAATCTGAACAAATTGAAGCACTTCACCACATCGTCAATCGTATCAATGAACAGATGCATCAATTCAATAAAACACGTGAGGGTAAAAATATAAGACTTTCGATGGGGTATGGGATATATGATGCCGTATATCACAAAGATTTTAGAGCATTCTTTGAAAAATTGGATCGTTTGATGTATGATGACAAATTGTCATCAAAACAAACTGAATCACAACAAATGGGGTAAACCACCCCATTTTTTCTTATTTAAAGACTTATTTATAATGTTTTATAACATTGTTTGACTATCTTCCAAAAATCCATATAATGAAGGTGAAAATGACGTTTTAGGGAGTTTTGTAGATGAAAATAAACGTAAGATTAAAACCAGGTGATCATTCACCTTTATCAAAAATAAAAAAGGGCACACGTGCCAAAGTAATCAAGATCAATACCGTCGACAAAGCATTACGTAGACGGCTTTTAGATATGGGCATTACCGAAGGTGTTCAAGTTAAAATTAAAAAGATTGCACCACTTGGAGATCCAATTGATATCGAGCTTAGAGGTTATGAGCTCTGTTTAAGAAAAGCGGATTTAGAAATGATTGAAGTCGAGGTGATTTCATGAGAATCGCTTTAGTTGGAAATCAGAATTCTGGGAAGACCACACTTTTTAATTTATTAACAGGAACAAATCAAAAAGTAGGAAACTGGCCAGGAGTTACCATTGAAAGAAAAGTAGGGATTATAAGAAATACGGATTTTGAAATTATTGACTTACCAGGCATCTATTCATTATCACCTTATAGTTTAGAAGAGAATATATCACGAAGATTCTTATTTGAAGAACACATCGATCTCATTTTAAATATTATCGATGCAACATCAATTGAACGAAGTCTTTATTTAACGACACAATTACTCGAGTTAAAAATTCCTGTCATTATTGCATTAAACATGATGGATATTGCAGATAAGAGAGGAATTAAGTTTGATTTAGCAACACTTGAAAAAAGATTAGATACGACGATTTTACCGATTTCAGCCTTAAAGAAAACCAATGTTTTTAATCTCATTCAAACGATTAAACAAGGTGATTACAGAAGAAACTTATATCAACATATCTATGACCACGATTTAGAAGAAGCCATTTCAAAATTAGAACCTATTGTAGATACGAAACATTCACGCTTCTTAGCAATCAAGATGATTGAAAAAGATATCTTATTTGAAAACTATCGTAGTGACTCTGTTGATTTCATTGTCGATGAAATTGAAAAGAAGTATTTTAGAGATATGGAACAGATCATTGCTGATGAGAGATATCGGTATATCGAATATGTTAGAGATGAAGCGGTTGAAGCGAAAAAAGATTTAATGACGATCACTGATCGTCTTGATAATATTTTTTTGAATCGATACTTAGCTATTCCGATCTTTATGGTAGTTATGTTTGCCATCTATTACTTAGCAGCAGGTCCTGTTGGTGGATGGACGGTTGATATGGTAGGGATGGGTGTTGGTTATGTCTCTGAATGGATGACTGTTTTCTTAGGAAATGTTGGAGCTTCAGCCTGGTCGATTTCACTTGTTGTCGATGGTATGATTGCAGGTATTGGAGCTATTTTAAATTTCTTACCACAACTTATTATTCTATTCCTGTTAATTTCATTACTTGAAACAACAGGTTACATGGCAAGAATTGCCTTTTTCTTAGATCGTATTTTTCAGAAGGTTGGGTTGTCTGGTAAATCACTTATCCCCTTTATTGTAGGTTCAGGATGTAGTGTTCCAGCAATTATGTCAGCGCGAACAATTAATGATGAGACAGAGAAAAAAATGACGATTATGCTAACGCCATTTATTCCGTGTAGTGCTAAACTTCCGATTGTCACTTTGTTTGCTGGTTATTTTTTTGGTGATCGTTCTGGAATGGTTGCAGCTTCACTATATTTTTTAGCAATCATCATTATATTAACATCAGCCTATGTCATGAAGAATATTCTATTTAAGGGGAAAACTTCAAGTTTTATCTTAGAATTACCAGAGTATAAATTGCCAAGTTTTAAATATATTTTATTTGATGTAGCATCTAAGGCATGGGCATTCATTTTACATGCTGGATCTGTCATTTTAATTGCATCGGTGATCATATGGTTTTTCCTATCTTTTAACTTTAGAATGACCTATGGGGTTGCCATTGATGAATCCATGTTAGCATGGTTTGGAAGACTTATTTCCTGGATTTTCTATCCGATGTTAGGTGAGATGTCCTGGGCAGCAAGCATCTCAGCCATTCAAGGTTTAGTTGCCAAAGAACAAGTTGTTGGATCACTGGCAATCATTGCTGGTTACTCATCTGATATCTCAGAGGGAAGATTGATTTTTAATAGTGGTATATTTGGCTTCTTTACGGCATCTTCCGCATATGCATTTATGGTTTTCAATTTATTTTCTGCACCTTGTTTTGGGGCTATTGGCGCGATGCGTCAAGAGCTTGGGACAACCAAAAGAATGTGGAAAGCTGTCCTATTCCAAACAGGTTTAGCATGGATATTAGCTGTCTTAGTTTTCCAAATTGGACGCTTGATTGAGGTGATCTTATGACGCTTGCTGATCTCATTATTTTAGTTATTGTTGTAGGCATTGTAGCATTCATCTTATTTAATCAGTTTAAGAAAAAAGACGAAGGTGTTTGTGTGCGTTGTTCCTATGCAAAAACATGTTCAAAAGATGATTGTTTTCCAACAAAAAAGAGCGAATGATTTCGCTCTTTTATTTACTCGTTTGATTGATGAACAACAACTTGAGGAAATGGAATCTCAATATCATTTGCATCAAGCAATTCTTTGATCCGTTTACGGATAGCACGCTCTACTGCATAATGCTGTTCATTCAAAGTTTTACAGATCACACGCATATCAACACTGCTGGAATTAAGATTGGTAACACCGATACATGTAGGGTCTTCAACGATTTCTGGAAAGTTTTGTCTTAATTTAGGAAGTTCAAGATTTAAAAGCTCAATTGTTTTTTCCATATCTTCTTTATAAGCAATTCCAAAATCTACAATACCCATTGATAAATCTTTGGAGAAGTTAATGAGTGATGATATTTCGCCATTAGCTAAGATAAGAATTTCATTTTTCCAATTTTTTATTTTTGTTGTTTTTAATCCGATATCTACAACTTCACCTTTGAATCCTTTAACTTCAACCTTGTCACCAACATCGAAATGATGTTCAAAGATAATGAAGAATCCGGCAATGATATCATTGATTAACTTTTGCGCACCGAGACCAACAACTAAACCTAAGATACCAAGACCAGCGAGCGCTGGGCCAACGTTGACACCCCAAATAGCTAAAATAATAATGATAGATGCAATACTCACAGTGTATTTAATAATGCTTCTAATCACTCTGGAAACTGTTTTTTTCCGTCTTTGATTGGGACCTTCTTTATTTTCTATACGCTTCAACGTGATTTTGCTAATTCTGAGAATGAGCATCGCAATGAAAATCACAACCGCAGTAGAGATCATTAATCCAATCGATGCGTTTAAAAGTTCGATAAGTTGGTCACTCACGCCTGTAAGATAAGTTAATAAGTCGTATTCCCAAATGTATAAAATAAATACTATCGATCCAAGAAGGAGAACAAACGAGAAGATATAGCTTAATATAACAATACCTTTCTTCAGTGAATCTTCTTTTCTTTTAATCCATCGATTTTCGATGATCAATATCATTATAAGTAAAATAATAGTTGCTGCTGTAAGTCCAATATTGAGACCTGTCGAAGCAAAAAACAGAGATAAATTCATATGGTATGCTCCTTTCATCTTTTTATATTATACCATAATTTGACACCATTTTTGGAGTAGGGTGGGTCCATATGAAGTTTTACATACAAAATTAGTAATATCATTTAAAAATGATGTGAAAAGTGTTAAAATGTATTTGCATTTTGGAAAGGTGGGTCATACATGGAAAAAGATCACCAGCTCACACCCTTTTTTACCAAACTTGCCGAGTATGCGGATAGTGGTACGGTTTCACATGACGTACCTGGACATAAACTCGGTCAAATTCCAAATGAACTTTTAGATTATGCAGGACCGAA
>JAVEQT010000021.1:0-1900 GCA_034007485.1 Acholeplasmataceae bacterium | reverse complement strand
AATATGATACAATCGACTTCACCATCAAGCTTACTTTTAGCAAGCTTAGATGTTGCAAGAAAACATATATATTTTGAGGGACCCAAAGAGATTCCTGTTTTGATTGAGATGGCAAGAAAAGCCAGAGAAAGAATTAATCTGATTCCAGGATTAAGGGCTGCTGATGATCAATACTTTGTTAGAAACAGATCATTTGACTATGATGAAACGAAGATTCTAGTTAAAGTCTCCGATTTAGGGATTAGCGGATTTGATGTTTATAAAGAACTTTTTGATGAGCATCATATACAGCTTGAATTAGCAGAAACGCATCTCGTCTTAGCTGTTTTATCAGTTGGGACAAAACAAAAAGATTTAGATGCGTTGGTAGAAGCTTTAGAAAAACTTGCAGAAAAGTATAGAGCTTATCATTTACCGCCACTTGAACATAAGATTAAGGTGACATTGCCAGAAGCTTACACGAGACCTCGTGAAGCGTATCATGCACCTAAAAAGATTGTACCTTTGAACCAAGCGGTAGATGAAATTGCAGCTGAGTCGATCATGATATATCCACCAGGTATTCCTATTGTTATTCCTGGTGAAATCATCGGACAAGATATTTTAGATGACTTAGAGTTTTACCAGCGTAGCGGTTCAGTTATCTTAAGTGATACTGAAGGTGGTTACATTAAAATAATTGATAAAGAATATTGGGAAAAGTGGAGCGAAGTATATGAAGATGAATAAAGTGGATTTATCATTCCAAAGTTGTAAGAGCACGTATGAAGAAGCAGATGTTGTGATTTTTAGTGTCCCTATGGATGCGACAACATCCTTTAGACCAGGGACACGTTTTGCAGGTAATGCGATTCGCGTGGATTCCTTTGGTGTGGAATGGTACTCTCCTTATCGTGAACGTGATTTAAATGAGTTTAAAACAGCAGATATCGGTGATCTCGATTTACCAATAGGTGCTGTAGATGATGCACTTGATATCATCTATAAGACAACAAAACAAATTTTAAACGATGGAAAAACACCAATGATGGTCGGTGGTGAACATTTAGTAAGCTATCCAGTCATTAAAGCCGTGTTTGAAAAATATCCTAACTTGCATATTATTCATTTAGATGCACACACCGATTTAAGAACCGAGTTTTTCGGTAGAGAGTTATCACATGCGACCTTTATGAGACATGTTCATAAGTTTGTTGGTGATGGTAAGATTTATCAGTTCGGTATCAGAAGCGGTGAAAAACCAGAATTCGATTGGGCAAAAGCAGGACATGTTACGATGCGTAAGTTTGATTTTGAAGGACTTGATCAAGTCGTTGAAAAATTGAAAGATGTTCCTGTTTATATTACGATTGATTTAGATGTATTAGATCCATCTGTATTCCCTGGTACAGGAACACCAGAACCAGGGGGGATGCAATATAAAGATCTGCTTTGGGCATTTGATCAATTTGAAAAGTTAAACCATCTCGTAGCTGCAGACTTTGTTGAACTCGCACCGATGCTAGACCCTTCTGGAGCATCAACTGCTGTTGCTGCAAAAACGTTAAGAGAAATGGTTTTAATCCTACAAAAGAATTTAGAAAAAAGATAAATGATGAAGGAATCCTTAAGCGGATTCCTTTTTTTATGCCTTAAAAAAGGAAATGTCTTTGTTTTCACACAATCATTTATTTACAGCCTTATCAAGCCAACAAGTAAATAAAATGTAGTTTATATAAATAGTAAACATTTGGCCATAAGCAAAGCTTTTGAATTAACTTCCTCCATCAAGTATAATGAGAGTGCAAATCAAGGAGGAATGAATCATGTTATTTAAAGACTATGATCCACTAAAGAAGAAGCAACTTCAAATTTTAGATCCCAAAGGTAAAATTGTTAAAGCGGATTTAGAACCAAAATT
>JAVEQT010000094.1:0-4540 GCA_034007485.1 Acholeplasmataceae bacterium | reverse complement strand
TTTCAATTGATGGTGGAGGAACAAAAACACATCTTGGTGTCTTTGATCTCAAAGGCCATATGCAATACGAAGCTTTTAGTACGGGATGTAACCACCAAACACTTGGTGTTGACACCTATAAAAAAGTAATTTCTGAACTCATTTTTAACGCGTGCCAAAATTTAAATAAGACCCTCAAGGATATCACATACATTCACCTTGGTATATCAGGTGCTGATTTGCAAAGCGATTTTGACCGCTTAAATCAAGCAACGAAAGACATCGTTGGTGACATTCCTTTTTACATTGAAAATGATGCATGGCTCATTATGAGAAGTGGTCTAAATAAAATGTATGGCGCTGTAGCAATCTGTGGTACTGGAACAAACTCAGCTGCAGTTAACAAAGAAGGAAAAAAAGCGATTTTGAGAAGTTTAGGTTTCACCTTAGGTATCTATGGTGGCGGTCTTGATATCGCAAGAGAATCGTTGCATTATGCTTTTCGTGCAGAAGAACTAACTTACAAAAAAACAAAACTGATGGATTTAATACCAGGTATATTAGGTGTTTCTCGCATGGAAGATGTTGTTCCCTTATTTTATCCAAAAGTATTGGTTGACAGACATCAACTTGCTAAAATCACTGAACTAACTTTTGATTTAGCTAAACAAGGTGATGAAGTGTCTATCGAAATTATCGAACGTGTAGGCATGTTCTTAGGCTTACAAACTGCAGGTGTCATTAAACAGGTGGGTTCTCAACATGAAAGCATACCTGTTGTTATTGGAGGAAGAGTTTTAGAAAGTGGGTCACATCATTTGATTAATAACATGACACACTACCTAAAACAAGAAATCCCCCATGCATATATCGTGAATACCATCTATCCCCCCATTGTTGGTGGTTATCTAAGAGCACTTGACTATTTGGGAATCATCCAGGATGATGAAATCGAACATAACCTGGAAGAAACGAGGATCAAACGATGAAAAAAGGATTAAAAATTGTAACTATTGGTGGCGGTTCATCCTATACACCAGAGCTCATTGAAGGATTTATCAAACGGTATAACGAATTACCGATTGATGAATTATGGCTCGTTGATATTGAAGAAGGAAAAGAAAAATTACATATTGTAGGAAATCTTGCGAAACGTATGGTTGAAAAAGCAGGAGTGCCGATGAAGATTTATTTAACTCTTGATCGTAGAGAAGCGCTTAAAGATGCAGATTTTGTAACAACTCAGTTTCGTGTAGGTTTACTTGATGCACGTATTAAAGATGAACGAATTCCTGCAAAATACAACATGCTTGGTCAAGAAACCAATGGTGCTGGTGGTGTTTTTAAAGCATTACGTACCGTTCCTGTCATCTATGACATTATTAAAGATATGAAGGAACTTTGTGAACAAGCATGGCTCATCAATTTCACAAATCCTGCAGGTGTTGTATCTGAAGCGGTGTTTAGATATTGTGACTTTGAACGCTATATTGGTGTATGCAATGTACCCATTAATATGACAATGCACTTTGCAGATCAACTATCTGTTAAACCTAAAGATTTGGTTCCCATCTTTGCTGGTTTAAATCATCTATCTTTTGTGACAAATCTTTATTATCGTAAAAAGGATCGTTTGCCTGAAATTATTGAACTTATGAAAGAAAAACAAATGACGATGAATAACATTGATCCTTTAGCTTGGAATCATGCCTTTGTTAAAGAACTCAACTGTTATCCTTCGCCTTATCTCAAATACTATTATTTCTATGAAGAAATGTTTAAAAAGTTTATGGTTTCTTACGAGAAACATGAAACACGAGCAGAACTCGTGAAAGATATTGAAACATCGCTTTTTAAGAAGTATGAAGATGTTGAACTCAAAGAAAAACCTGAAGAATTGTCAAAACGTGGTGGTGCATATTATTCAGATGTTGCATGCAGTGTTATATCCTCCATCTATAATGATAAAAGAGATTACCAGGTTGTTAACACCATCAACAATGGACACATCACAGATCTTCCCGATGGATGTGCTATAGAAATTACATGTCGTATCACGAAAGATGGTCCAATCCCTGTTCATATCGGAAAGCTTCCTGTTCAAATCAGAGGTTTAGTTCAAAGTGTGAAAGCTTATGAAGAGTTACTTGCTGATGCGATCTACGAAAGAAATTTAGGGAAAGCATTATTAGCATTACAAATTCATCCATTGACAAAGTCTACTAATGATGCAAAAAAAGCATTCGATGAACTTGTTATTGCACATCAACCTTATTTAACATATTATGAAGGGTAAGAAGCTATGAAGATCAATCACATCAATGAGCATCAAAATCTTGTTATGCATTTTGGAACACAAACCCCAGTCGAAATTCCTGAAGTCTATCATGAAAAGGAAGTTCGTGCTATTTGGGTTTCCAATGTCGTCAATATTGACTTACCAACGGTATCAGACATTGAAGATTATCAAAAAAAGGTTGTTCGCATGTTAGATACAGCAGTAGCTTATAACATTAATACACTTTTCTTCCAGGTAAGAACCACAAATGACGCCTTTTATGCATCTAAACTTAATCCTTATAGTCGTTTTTTTACAGGAACTGAAGGTAAAGAACCTCCTTTTGATGTTTTAACATGGATTATTAAAGAAGCTAAACAAAGAGGATTATCCTTTCATGCATGGTGCAATCCATACCGTGTATCGATGAATGGTAACATCCCCAAAGATGAATATTTAAAGACATGTGATGACTTAAACTTCGCAAAGCGTTGTCCAGAATGTATCGTTTTAGATAAAAAAGGAGCGATCATCTTAAATCCAGCGAAAGAAGAAGTAAAAAAATTCGTGATGGATTCCATGGTAGAGCTTGTTAGTAATTATGATGTAGATGGTATTCATTTTGATGATTATTTCTATCCTTATGCAGGATTGGACGATCATTATAACGATTTAAGAGAATACGATCAAAGAAAAGATAAAGAACAATCTCTTGCTGATTTTAGAAGAGATCAAGTCACAGATGCGATGAAACGCATTTATCAAGCTATCAAAGAAGTCAATCCCAAACTTGAGTTTGGTTTATCACCCTTTGGCATTTGGAAAACTAAAAAAAGTGATCCATCAGGTGCAAACGTTGATCCACGATGCGGAGAAAGTTTTGATGGACAGTATGCTGATAGTGTCACTTGGATTAAAGAAGGTATTATCGATTATATCGTTCCTCAAATCTATTTTGATTTTGGACATCATTTAGCACCATTTGCTGATTTAGTCGACTGGTGGGTTAATGTTTGTAAAGAAAGCAAAGTCAAACTTTATATCGGACATGGAGCTTATCGTTTAGGCACTGAAGGTAGATATGAAGATCCTATGGAAATGGTTTACCAAGTGAAATATGTGAATCAGTATGACACAGTTAAGGGGAATGTATTCTTTACGTATCATACCTTTATCGATGAAGATCGCGTATTACCCGGTATGAAAGAACTTAAAAAGCTATTAAAAGGAGATAAATCTACATGAAGAAACTTTTAAGAAAAATTTCATCATTATCAGTAATACTCGTATTACTTCTATTTTTAGGGGTTACTTTTTCAGCAACTTCACCACTGATTAACCTCGTGAGAGGTACTCAACCTATTTATCATTACTACACCACAACACCTGTTACTATTCCACAATCCTATGAAGAACAAGATACAGAGTTTAGAGCAGTTTGGGTAGCAACTGTTTATAATTTAAATATGCCCTTGCATACAAGTGAAGCACAATATAAAGCAGCTTTTGTTGATTTAATCGATCGTGTTAAGGCTAAACATATGAATGCCATTTTATTCCAAGTTAGACCTAATAATGATGCATTTTACGATTCGGATTACGCACCGTGGAGTAGATGGCTTGCTGGTTCTGAAGGAAATGATCCAGGTTGGGATGTCATGCAATATATGATTGACTATGCACATTCCCAAGGTATTCAATTTCATGCATGGATGAATCCTTATCGTGTTCAAAATTCAAGTTCAAGTAAAGAAGCTATGTTAGCATCCTTGCACAGTGAAAACTTTGCTAAACAAAATCCTGATTTAGTCATCGCTGGTAACCTTTCAAATTCAGCCTATCCGTACATTCTTAATCCAGGTGAACCTCAGGTAAAAACATATATTCGAAATGTCGTTAAAGAACTGATTGGCATGTATGATGTAGATGGTGTCCACTTTGATGACTACTTTTATCCCTATTCAGGTTTATCAAGTGATCTTGCAACCTATGATACATATAAACTGCCTGGTCAAGCGATTGCTGATTGGCGAAGAGAAAATGTGAATGATGTTATTCAAGGTGTTATGGAAGATGTAACTGATCATAATACGTTAAATGGTAAGGATGTTCGTTTTGGTGTCTCTCCATTTGGTATTTGGCAATCTCAAGGTGAGGGATCAAATACATTTACTGGAACATCTGAATCTTATCATGATCAATATGCAGATAGTAAAAAATGGGTTGAAGAGGGATGGTTGCATTATATTTGTCCTCAAGTTTATTGGAGTTTTCAACATTCAT
>JAVEQT010000020.1:0-21933 GCA_034007485.1 Acholeplasmataceae bacterium | reverse complement strand
GAATTCTCATTTTCTACTGATATTTCTATGATATTTCCTAAAGCATCATATGTAAAATGATGTGTATATTGAACATTACCATCTTTTTTATATGAAATAGATGCGACTACAACACTAGCATTTCCTCTGCCAAATACAGGTGTTTTATAAGTGAAATGTTCCGTGAAACTTAAGGTTTCTATCAAAAGCTCAATGTATTCAAGTCTTCTAAGCGAATCGGTCGTATCGATATGGTTTATTTTGCTGACAGTTTCATTACCTGTTTCATAAAGTGTATACAGGTATTCACCTGTAGTTTCATCATAATAATAGTAAACATCTCGATTATACTGATCCACTTCATAAGTATATTGATTAATATGTCCATCTTCATCATAGTAATAGTTGATCTTATTCCCGTTTTTATCAGTAATTTGTTTGATTCGACCAGTTAAGTCATATGAATAGAAAAAGATGTTATTGTTTTGTAGTTCCTTATATATGGCCAATCTACCAGATTGATCATACACATACGCATAACGATCAACATCATTAAACTTAATTAATTTGATTTGATCTTCATCTGTGTATATGAAAGTATATGTATCTCCTGTGCCATATGTTTGATTGCCTGTCTTTCCTGTTGCATAAGTTATAGAATCGTGCTCCTCGTTAACATAATTTAATGTAACGTAGTTTATACCTGCTATTTTCACTTCAATGATACGATCAAGATCATCGTAATGAAAAGAATAACTTATTCCATCAATTGAAATTCCAGATAATCTGCGATTGCTATCATATGTAAAGTCTTTTACTATTGTGTACTGATTTGATATATCGGTCTCAACTTCTTGTGTTAGAGCTCCATAGTTATTGTAGTCATATGATTTTAAGTGATTATTGGCATTGGTTATCGTTTCTATCAAACCGTTTAGATGATCGGTTTCCAATGTTGTCGTATGACCAAATTCATTTGTCTGGGAGGCGATATACTGATTGTCAGACGTATATGTTGTACTCGACTTAAACCACTCTCCAACTGAGTCAGTATCACCGATAAGTGTTTCTTTTATTTGTTTTGATATACTGTCATATGTAAAAGCTGTTTTTACATTATTAGCCTCTATTTCGGTTAATCGATTTTGAAAATAATCAATCTCAATGGTTTTACCTCCTTCATGAATGACGATAATGTTTCCATTACTATCATATTCAAATGAAGTGGTTACACCATTTGATTCAATAATCTGATCTAGATATCCATTGGTTATATCATAATCGTATTCTGTGTTTAACTTATCACGATAAATTTGGATATTATCAAAAAACGCTGTACCTTCACCTTGATATTCACCGTAAATTCTCACACTGAGTAGTTGGTAAACATCAATCTCGAAAGTTCTCATTTGATATTGCCAATCATCTGTTGATGTGTTAAATGGTAGAAAAATATAGTCTATTTCAGGTGGTTGAGTATAAGGAGGAGCCGAATTATAGTAAATATACTCAATATATAAACCAAAGAATCTTCCGTCACTTACTTGATTATTGTTAGTGTTTAAATACCCTTTATGAGGAACTGCATTTGCCTTTCCCCAACCACCGATGAAATAACTTACACCATTATTAATGAAGCTTGAAATATCTTGATAAAAGTATTTACTTGACCCTCCATCACCATCAATTTTAAGTGATTTCTCACCTAAAAGATCTTGATTTGCATCCGTGTAGAAATTATCACTAACCCAATCTGCACCATTGAGAATCCAATTTACTGTTCCTTCTTCGAATGATGGATTTATCACATTATTGTATCTCGCATCCATGAATCCTTCGGTTAAAGAAATATTGTCAAAATAGGAGTTCGTATTATATCTAGCATTGATTAGTTTTATTCTGACTGTTTGATCTGAAGTAATTTCAAATTGTACATTTAAATGCTTCCATTCTCCAATAACACTGGTTGAATCATAAAAAGTATTCGATGCTGTCTCTACATTTAGTATCGCTGAACCAGCAACTAAATCATTTGTGTTTTTTACTATGCCTTGCAGTGTATAGACGCCTGCTTTTAAGAAAACATCTTGATAAGCATAAGTAGTACCATCATTGTATATTCTTAATGAAGCATCTCCAAACGCTGAAGTCTCAATGTCTTTCTGTATATAACCATTACCCGTTTTTATCCATTTAAGGTTTGATCCTAAATCCTCAAATCCAGGGTTATTTATATAATTTGGTTGTTGTTTCATTGTTTCAGATGATTCAAGTAGTGCGTGGACGATGTAATAATTTGGATCATAGGATATGATTTGAGCATCGTTCAAATAATTGCTTGGATCTAAATTGTAAGTAAAAAGCCCCGCATATTTCCAATATGTAGCGTTTCCAAATGAGTCATAAGCATTGATTGTATGACCATATGTATCAAATATATACTCAATCCATTCAGATTTATGATTAACATATCGTGTCTTTTCATTGCCATAGATAATATTAATGCTGCCAAGATTTGCTGTACCATTTGTTGTATCAGTAATATTGACTGTCGAAACACGAGAATTTGAATCATATACATAGGACACTTTGTGCTTGCTTGTATCATTATACGCATATGATAAACTTGAGGTTATGCTATTAAAATAATACCTAAGTGTATCGCCAGTAGAAAACAATGGTGTTGATGATCCGCTTTTATTAAATCTCTGAATAATTTTATATAATCTTGGATTAGTTGATGCAGTGTAGTATGAGTATGTCTTATCTTGAACAATATTAAAGGTAGCTGTACCGGGTTGTTTTAGTTTGAGTTCAGTTTTTGTCATTATGTAATTAGTATCATACAAAGTATAAGTGAAATCAATTCGATTTCCAACCATATCTGATACATAATTTAAACGATCTGTTATCCCTATATAATAAACAAATAATTTATGATAGTTTCTATCATTTGTGATTTGAGTCAATCGTCCCTGTGAATCAAAGATGTAAGTCATTAGATCGGTTGTTTTAAGTGTTGTTGAAGTGAGCTCCCAATTATAATAAACCATTTCCAACTTCATACCAGAACCGTCTTCTGCGATATAATTGATATAATCATAACCATCATCATAAACACTGTCTGTTTCAGAAAAATACATTCTACTACCATCTGGTTTTGACATAAAATATCGATAGATATCTTCATCGTACTCAATTTTCATGTTGAAATTAGTCTTCCATCCATTACCATATCCAATGTTTTGTGTTCTAGTAGCATTATTAAAATAAAATGTTAGTGATAAAGGTAGATATTCATTATTAACTTGATATTCATTTCTAACAAATGTTAGATTACCCGTATAATCAGAAATATAACCAGTACCCACTTGATCAATATCTTGTGAAGTATATGTCCAATAGTCTTTTAAACCAGATGGATTTTCATATCCAATTCTTATGATAGGACGATTAGAAGAGATGCTGTCATATTGATAAAAGTCTTTAAACTCACCTGTTAAATCGTCTGCAGCAAGTGTAAATCCGAAGTTTGAAGAAGGCGTTTCTTGCCACTCTTTTATGGTCTGTGTCACATCAAATATGACTTGTGTTATTCCTGCATTATAATTATAATAATCGATAACTTCATTAGTATCAAATGAAGGTTTATCCCGAACCCAAGTTACAGTACTTATATCAAAATCTGATGTGTTCTTATAGATATTGACTTGAAAAGAGTTTACTGAAATACTTGGTCTAATAAACTCCAGATGTGCGTATGTTATCACTTGATTCATTACTAATTCTGGCAAATCAAATTTAACTAAACCTTGTGTTTCACAACCTGAAGCTCCACCTATTCTCATTATCGTACTTGCATGATAATTTGTTGTTGGACTTGACTGTGAAACATAGGTATCAACTAATGACATATTGATTGTCGGATTAACAATTGTAGGATCAATGATTACTGGATATACTGCAGTTTTTAACCATTCATCACTGGGTGAAACCGTGACTTCATAGATGTCTTCAGAGATTTGCTTAGATAGTATCTTAACATCCTCTGAGATGTTGTTTTCTGAATCAATCATGAATAGTCCAGAAAAAGAAAAAACAACATCTCCTTGATGATTTTTAAATACTATGCCCTCTTCACTTTGTATTAACTTTAGGTTTTTTACATCATATTCAAAAACAAAAACCAAATTTTCAGAATAAGATTTTATATGAATATTCTCTTTAATCCTGCTACCAGTTAATATATATTCAATATCGGTATTTGTTAATACATTTTCATAAATTATAGATGAAGTCGTTTGTATTAATTCTGTTTTATCGGTCTTATCGTGTTTGTTATTTGTGGTTTTGAACACTGATATCTGAGAGTTTAACAGTCTCCAATTGATTTTGTAACCATCTTGAGATAATTTAATCTTTTCATTTGCCGAAAATAACTTTGGGAATTCAATATTGAACCTGTTCGACTTGTTTTTCAAACTGTTAGTAGATTCTTCTAATGTGTTATCTATGTCAAGATACTTTCCGTTATCTACGTAGTGTACAACATCAGGATAAATAGATACTTCATAAGAACCATCCATTTTTCTAAACACTTTTTCATTTAGACTTCGCATGGACTCGATTTCAAAATCAGCTGGTATGTCTGATTTTTTTACATCAGCATACTCATCAAAATTGAAATCAGTTGTATCGTACTCGATTATATTTTCTTGTAGTTCGGAATCAATGCTTTGAGCTTGGATTATTCTTTGTGGAACAATGCTAGCTAACTGACCTAATAATGCTAAAAAAACAAGAAATTTCTTGCTCGCATCTATAAGTCTAACTAAAATTAAGACTTGGATGTCATTGATTGCTTTTTTCCTAAACATCTTCAATATTCCCCTCTATCGATTTTACAGTTCTTTATATGCATATTCTAACACCCCTTAATCAAGTTAAAAAGGGCGTATATGCCCTAATCAGTAAAAATTACTATGAAAATGTAATGAAAATTTTCACATATAAGAACTTTACTAATTAAAGATTGTGAATATCAAAATGACATTAGTATAAACTGTATAAGTGCTTTTTCATTAATTTTTTATTCAAACATAAAATCACAGTTTCATAATCTGCAAGATTCAAACCCACTTTAGTATCACTTCCAACATCAATCAGTCATTTGATTGGGAGGGTAGACGATTAGTCGAACACAGTATCGGTGGAACAACCTATACATACACCTATAACGACCAAGGGATTAGAACATCCAGATCAGATGGAACAGACACAACAACCTATTTTCTTGACGGTTCTTTGGTGCTGCTTGAAAAAACAGGAAATGATGTTATATACTATACGTATGATGCTGACGGTTCAATACTATCGATGAATTACCTCGGTGATGAATACTTCTACATCAAAAACCTGCAGGGAGATATCATAGAGGTCGTTGATGCATCAGGTACCACGGTAGCAAAATACAGATATGATGCGTGGGGTAATATTGTCTATCAGTGGGACAGTGGATTGGGCATAGCCAATGCCAATCCATACCGCTATCGAAGCTATCGATTCGACAGTGGAACAGGGCTTTACTACCTGAACGCAAGGTATTATGATCCGAGCATTGGAAGATTCATCAGTGCGGATTCGATCAACTATTTGGATCCCTCAAGTGGACAAGGGTTAAACCTCTATGCTTATTGTGGAAACAATCCAGTGATGTTTACAGACAGCACCGGATATTGGTTTGGATTCGATGACATCGTAACCGGCCCGATTGATGAGATATTGGTACTAGGACTACTTATTGTAGCTGCTGTCATTGGTATTCCAGGAGCTGCTGATGCACTAGACGATTTAACAGGCGTGTTAAATAATACCTTTAATAGTGTTAGGGAAAAAATTAATGAAGCTAAGAAAGCCATACCAGTTATGATAGTATTAGCAATAACATCTGTGCAAAAAAAATCAAATACTGGAGCATATGCAATTCAATTTTCAGATGGTAATTATTATATTGGAAAGGGTTCTCAGTTTAGAATGTACATGTCAGCGATGCGTGAAGGATTATTGCATGGAAGCACACCTATTTCATTTAGATATGAATATGCTGCAAGCGATAGAGATGCTTACAAAAAGGAGTATATGTGGATGGTTGACTATGGATATTATACAGGAACGCAAAAAATGTATAATAGAATTTGGTCACCCGGAAGGTTATACTATTATTTGGATAATGGATCGCTATATTCTGATGACTATTTGGGGAGATAAGGAGAAGAACATATGAAAAAAGAACTTGTGTGCAAAGAAAAAGATGGCTTTTGGTTCTGCTCTATTTTTCATTATCAAGGAGCAGCTTTGTCTAAAGATGCTGTATTAATCGATGAAAAAAATACTGGCAAATTTGTTTCATATATCAATAAAAAAAGAATTGATAAAATAATCATCGATTTATTCAACTGTGATTTGAATTCTTTAAGTTTCCTCAATGAAATCAAACATGTGAAATACCTTACCATTTTTGGTGATGGTATGATTGATATCTCACCAATTTACGATTTAGAAAATCTCATGTTTCTAGAGATATTGAATCCAAGTGAATTATATCTTGACAGAGTTCGAGGCTTACAGTTTTTTTCTACAAATAATTTTAGAATTATTAAGAATATTGATAAAGCAGTAACTTTGAAAACCTTGAAATTAATTGATCCCATTAGAGATAATTGTAATCTTGATGATTTAAATATGTTGAAGAACTTAAAATCCTTAGAGATATTGAGTTTAACAGGATATAGTCTAAACTCACTAAAAGGTATCAACCATTTAACTAATCTAAAAGTGTTGGTGCTGAATGATTTGAAAGAGCTATCCAATATTGATGATGTGGTAGACTTGAAAAGCAGTTTGACCAGTTTGCGAATTTTTAATTGTAAAAAAATAGAAAGATTAGATATGCTTTCCAAACTGGAGAATTTGCAATTTCTTTCCATGGATAAGCTTAGTCCAATATCCAATATACATTTCATAAATTTATTACACAAGTTAAAAACCTTTATATCTAGCAATACACAAATAATAGATGGGGATTTATCGGCATTAAGTAATGTAGAGACCGCTATAGTTACGCCTGTTAATAATTGGTATCACATGTTAAAACAGGGGAAAATGATTAAGTTTATACAGAAAGAAATGCCATATAATAAACGAAATTATGGTGATGAAGAAATAGAGATTTGGAGAAGAATTAGTTACTAACATCACCTGTTGATAATTGGTGCTAATATAGAACAGTAGACACAAAGAGTAACATAATATCAATTACCTAGTATACTACTTTACATAGACCCATCCAACAACAAAAAATGTGTTCGTAGACGTATCTACCAACACATTTTTATTACAAGAATTTAGTTAACTTGGGTAGTCAAACTATTGTTGCTTTTTCTTCAATTTGCACACAAAAAATCCTTCGTATTGTGTTGTAGGCTTAATCAATAATGTCCCCTCTAAACGTGTAGGTAACTTAGGTATATTTTGATACATATGATCATCAATAGGAACTAGTTCTACCTGGTTCCTTTTTAACACATGTTTAATTATCTCTTCATTTTCTATTGGTAAAATAGAACATGTCGAATAAATCAAAGTCTTCCCTGGCTTTAACAATTTAATCGCTTTATCTAGCAATTCTCTTTGTAGTTTCACTGACTTATCAACAAGTTCCTTAGAAAATGATTGATAGCTTTTTGGTTCACTTAAAACAAAAGTTCCAGATCCGCTACATGGTGCATCAAGTAATATCTGATCAAATCTAAAGAAATCATCTAACTGACGTGCATCTTTTACCAATAATGTCGCATTTTTAACACCTTGTCGATCTAAATTGAATTTGAGTTTTTCAGCTCTAATCTTATGCGTTTCGGTAACAGTTAATCTTGCTTTGTTATGTGTAAGTGCTGCAATTTGTGTTGTCTTTCCACCAGGTGCAGCAGCCATATCTAAAATGTCTTCGTTTTCTTGTGGTTTCATCATGAGTGCTGGTATCATTGAGGAAAGACTTTGGAGATAGATCATACCGTTTTGATAGATATCTAAACGTTCGATATCTTTTTCATTACACGATACAACATAAGCATCATTGTACCAACTAACTTTTTCAAAATTTATGTTTTCCTGCTTAAAAATATACTCAATATCATTCACTTGTGATTTTAATGAATTAACTCTTAAGGATACAATCCTATTTTTAGGCAACTCTAAAAAGATGTCAAGAGCTATCTTTTCACCATAAGCTTCAATTAACATGGTTTTAAACACTTCTAAACTTGACTCATCAAATGTATTATTCATTGTGACCTCACTTCCTTCATTATACTTTAAATGAGTCTTATGACTCAAGAATTACCTTGAGTTTTCATTAAATCATGCCTTTATCATCTTTTATCATATAAAGAGTATGCTATAATAAGAACAAAATGAGAGGATAAAGGGATGACATCGATGCAGAAAAATCCTGTGGTCGGAAATGTCAATAAAATTCTCGTGGGGGCTATCCTATGGACCATTTTTTTCATTCGTCTCTTTTTTAATGAAACCGCATGGAACCAATCCTTTTTAGGTCAAACGATACCCAATCTTTATCAACCAAATACACTCTTTGCCATTGAACTCATCTTTTTTGGCATTTTAAATTTAAATCTTTATCATTATACCGTGGGAAAACGTCATGCCGTTTTAGACTACTCACGGTTTTTTAAAGTTTTCATCTTTATCGCACTTATCGTCTTTTTATCTCAGGCAGCAAGCCTTTACCTCCATATTCCTTTTCATTTTGGTCTGGTCGGTTTCTTTTTTGGAGAAGGTGAGTTTGCCCTTTATCAAAGGACCCTTCCGATTGAAACGTATCTTCTTTACACCGCTTCATCTATGATGTTGATCTTATATTTTTCAGGTGTCTTAATCTATCTCTATCAGATTTTAAAAATGAAACTCACTTTATCATTTGCTTACTTTTTAAGATATCTTCTCATCATCTTTTTATATGGTGTCACACTCTCATACACACCAGAAGGTTTTAATATCTATCATTTGATTTTGATGTCTTTATATGTACTTGCTGCTTTACTCGTCTATATTAAAACGAAATATAGCTTAAAAGCTTTAGTTCTTGCTGTCATATTACTATTCATTTTATAAAAAAATAGAAAAGAGGTTGTATCATGAACGATTTTAAAAACGATTTTGAATTTGAAAAAGAGGTTGTTGATGAAGCACTGCTTGATAATCCCGAACCCAGATGCCCCGTTGTTCTTCTTCTTGACACATCATACTCCATGACAGGCAATCCCATCAATCAGTTAAACGAAGGCGTCTATGCGCTTTATGCAGCACTCCGTGATGATGATTTAGCGAGTGTAAGAGTCGACTTATCTGTCATTTCATTTGGCCAATCCGTTTCTGTCTTACAAGATTTCGCAACCGTATCTGAATCACAAGCACCAGAACTTCGTGTCAATGGGATGACACCGATGGGTGAAGCGATTGTCACGGCGTTAAGAAATATTGAAAACAGAAAAAATGACTATCGTACTGCAGGTATATCCTATTACCGCCCATGGCTTTTTGTGATTACAGATGGTGAACCTACTGATTCTGTATCTGAAGCATCACAAATGCTCCAGCAAGCCATCTCATCTAAAAAAGTTATTTTCTTTGGTATTGGTGTAGAAAATGCAAATATCGAACGCTTAAGACAAATTGCAGGATCAAAGGATCGTGTATTTAAATTAAACGGCTTAAACTTCAAAGAACTTTTCCAATGGGTTTCTTCATCCTTGTCATCGGTTTCTTCATCACGCGTTGGAGATACGATTAAACTTGAAAAGCCAAGTGATGATGTCTTTGAATTTGAGGTTTAATTTTGATTAAATTTTATGGTGCTTCCGTCGTTGGCACCTCTCATTTAGCATCAGAAACACCTTGCCATGATGCACATGGCATACGCATTTTGCCAAATCATCTAGGTTATATCGCCTGTGTGAGTGACGGTATGGGAAGTGCGAAAGCTGCAGAAATTGGAAGCGAGGTTGCTTCCACTTTTGTGCTTGATTATTTATATGATTATCTTGATGAAAAGATGACAGATGATGAAGTCATCGATCTCATCAAGGATGCTTATATCAAAACACATGAAAAGCTTAAAGATGAAGCTGTTAATCGAGAATTAACCATTAAAGATTTAAATGCAACCCTTCTTGTGTTTGTATCACTTGGCCATAGACAGTTCTATGGGCAAGTAGGTGATTGCTCTATGATTGGTAAAAAGGATGATACGTATACCGTCTTAGTCGAACAACAGCGCGGTGAATATGCGAATGCAACGTATAGCATCTGCGATCTCATTTCTGTTGAAAATGGGATTTATAAGAAACTTGAAGATGTTTACCCCATGGTAGCACTCATGTCAGATGGTATTGAAAGTATCAGTATCTCCCTAAGAGACAAAGTGGTAAGTCATCTCTTTTATGATCCTTTTTTCAATGCGTTTATGCATCCAAACTTCCAACAAGAACATGTAACAGATGCACTTAAACGATTTTTAAGTTCTGAACGTATTAATAAAAAGACAGATGATGATAAAACATTATTATTTATTTATGAAGAGGATGTATGAAAAAATACTTTCTTGAAGACGGTTCAAAAATCTTAATCGATGATTCAAAACCAATCGGAAGCGGTGGTGAAGGTTCCGTCTTTAAGCTTGCTAAAAATCCTAACATCTTAGTTAAAATTTATAGTGAACGTGCGCTTGAACGCATGCCTGATATTGAAGTTAAAATTAAAGCCATGGTGAAAAAGAAACCAGGACTTTTAGATTATAATGGGTTGACCATTATTGCTTGGCCAAGTTATGTCGTCTACGATGAGTACCAAAGATTTCAAGGCTACTTGATGCGTCGTGTACAAGCGAAAAATCAATTATCTCACGTGATTACACCGGGACTTCAAAAAGCGAAGTTCCCGCATATCACCTATTATGATCGTGTCGTCATCGCCATCAATTTAGCAAAAGTAATGGGTTTTTTACATCAAAATGACACCATCATCGGTGATATCAACACCAGCGATTTCTTTGTATATCCTGGATTTGAAATTGGTGTTGTCGATACGGATTCATTCCAATTTCAATCAGATCAAAAATTATTTCACTGCAAGGTTTTCACACCAGACTATACAGCACCTGAAGTGATTGAAGCGAAAAAGAAATCAGCTTATGAAGTTAAACGTCTACCCAACCATGATAATTATGGTTTAGCCATTCTTATCTATCAAATCTTAATGTTTGGTGTTCATCCTTTTTCAGCACGTATCAAAGGTGTATTAGGTTTTGATGGTAATGCCATTAACTATACGATGGAAAAAGAAATATTTCCTTATAACTATCCATCAGTCAATATCATTCCACCTAAAAATGCGATGCCTTATGTCTTTTTACCTAAAAATCTTCAAGAACTGTTTAATCGTGCCTTTGCAAAGCATGCATTAAGTAATCATGATAGACCTTCTACCGAAGAGTGGGTTAAAGAGTTAAAGGTTTTAAAGGATTCACTAAAAAAATGTAAAAAGGATAAAACACATTTCTATCCTTCACATTTTCAAAAGTGTCCGATTTGTGCAAGAGAACAAACCAAAGATTATGATTATTTAGTCGATTATTTTAAATCCATTTCAAAAAAATATATCACTTATGATACAGATAAAAAACCTATCGTTGTTGATGAAAATAATGTCTATAACGAATCGATCTTAGGTGTGATGTATACTTTAAAAAAAGGTAAACAAAAAGCTTACTTCTTCGATCCAAAGATGATGGATAAGTATAAGCTGAATGAGCGCATCGAAAAGTTATATCATGAAGGTTGTCCTTCATCCTTAAAACCTTATTTTTCATATCCAACATCGTTGATTAAAAAAGGTGATCTAACGATTGGATACACCACCAAGCATCTTCCAAAAGTCTATCGTGTGGTATCGCTACTTAAAGGAAACCGTGTGGGAAATCTTAAAATCACTGAAAAAGCGAAAATCATCATGGCTAAACACATCGCAAAGCTTTTTGTAGAGCTTGAAAAGCATCATATCGCTTTAGAACTTTCCGAACTTTTTGTCGATCAACAATTAAAACCCTATTTGCCAGATATCGCCTTACTGGGGACAAAAGATAAAGCATTTCCTCCGATGGCATTTCAACGTGAAGAATATTTACCCCAAGAATATTACGCCATGCTTTCTTATCAAGAACATTTAAAGAAACTTGAAGAAGAAAAAGCTAAAATCGAAAAAGAGAAAAAGCGGTTGATCGAAGAAGCACGACAACGTGATTTAGAATTGATCCGATCGCCTTTAGAACCAAAGGTTAAAAAGATTGAGCCGAAGGTCGAAAAAGAAATTGAATTTAAGAATGAAACACCAACAGTAACCTTTGAATTTGAAAAATCACACGCTCCCATAGAAACTGACGATATCATTTCTGAAGTTATTGAAGAAGATCCTAAAGATGTCACTTATGACCTATCGAGTAAAGAGACGATCAAATTCCATTTAGCTGTCATTATTCATACGATTTTACACGATATTCATCCCTTTAAAGCAACTCATAGACTTTCATCAAAACCGATCAGTTATTTTGTTGAAAAAAATATTTTTATCCACAAGAAAACATTATCTGGTGTTGAGATTGATGAAAAGGGTAAACCGATTGAGATATTCCCAAACTATTATCAAAAACAGATGAAAAAAGCCTTGATCATAAAGGATATTGAAAAAATCAAACGTCCTTCATCACGCTCTTGGCAATACACCCTTTTTAAATTGCAACATGGATTAACTAAATGCAGAGTCTCAGAATATCATGATTATCCAAGACATTTGATCAGTTGCCCATATTGCTACAAACAAGATAAGCACGATCACGAACAACTCAGACAATTCACAAAAGAACATAAACGTGGGTTTACGTTTAACTATTTGTTTATCAATCGCTTATTTAATTACTTATTTTTAGCAGCTGGACTCGTTGGTTTAATCTATTTAGTTAACACCAACCCTTTAACAAGCATCACTGACTTTTTAAGTTTAATCAAGTTCAGTGAAAAACTGGAATTAATTAAAGAGTTTATTCATGCTGATGATATCCTTCGTTTCCTCAATCGTGCACTAGACTGGCTTCTTAATATCTATCGATCCATCTTTGGAGGTATGTCATCATGATGAGTTGGATTTTATTTGGATTGTCAGGCTTGTGGTTCATCATCAATATCGTTTGGATGATTGTACTCTTTATTCGAAAACGACGTCAGCTCAGTATTCCTCAAGAAATTAAATTTCAAATTAAAAAGACCATGCGGATCAACATCGTCTATGTTATTATCTTTTCAATTCTAGGGTTTTTATTCTTATGAAAACACTTGTAAATCTGTTAATTATCGGTGTGTTTGCGATGTTACTCTTTGATCCAGTAACTTACCATCGTTTAGAAGCACCTTTAGTTCATGTCATTCATTATGCTTTACTCATCTATGTTTTATGGATTGTATTTAGTGATGTTTTTAGAACTTTAAGAAGATCTTTAGTTGAAAAGTTCGGATTTACCCTAAAACGCTTGAAGCGTAAAATGAATCGTATCAAAAATAGATAAAAAGTGGCATGTTTATGTGCCACTTTTGTCTATTAAATCATATTGAATGCCTGCGAAGATTAAAGCCGCTAATCCGTAAGACCAGTTTTTACCTTTAGGGATAAACTTATATCCTAAATAAGGGAACAAAGGCATAGGAATCGTTGGTCCACTAATCTCAGGAAAATAAAAGTGTCCCTCTTCTTCGATGATGGCATCTAAACAAGCATTAAGTGCTTTTTTACCCGATTCATAAAAGGATTCATCTAATAGATTTAAACGATACCCTTGCATAAACCCAGCAGCAACCAGTGCTGTAAATGATAACTCACGATATGTTTTTCCTTTTTTATTAATGACTGTTTCAAACGCACCATCTTCTCTTTGATAAGGTTTTAATGCAAAAGCTGTTTTTTGAAAGATTTCAATGATTTGATCTTTTTCTACATGATCTCCGATTTGTTCTAAAATCATGGGTAGCGCAGCAATCACCCAACCATTGCCTCGTCCCCAAAAGATTTTTCTTTTCGGATAGTGGGTTTTAAAGGTTGTCCAGTAACTGTGGTACCAAAGATGTTCTGTTTCGTCTTGCATATATTTAGACATAATCCGTGGTTGTCTTGCTGCAACGTCCATCATTTGAGGGTCGTTGTTTTCTTTAGCATATCGTGCAGGAAAAACGGAAAACATCATTAAACTATCAACCCAAATGGACTTAGGGTACAATTTACCTTCTAAAGAATTTCCTAAATGATTAACTGAATCTTCAATGAGTCTGGGTTCATTCATGATGTAGTGAATGACACGATCTGTGAGTTTTTTATAATCTTCATTGTTTGTTTTCTTTGACATATAGTATGTTATCAATCCTGGAGCTGAAGTGTCTGATTGATCAACTCTGGGTGGATTTTTCACATAGTAGTCACAATAAGCTTTAAGAAATGCTGTGTAGCGATCTTCATGTAAATGTTCATCGAGTAAAGAAAGAGCATATCCAAAAAGTGCTTCACCCCACATCCACTTCATTTTTGGATCCCACGTGTTTGTAATATCATCAGCGATTTGAATCATACGTTTCATCACATCCATCACTACCACACCTCTCTTACAACGTTTTGATAATCTAAAACTAAACCGTGATCTTGATAGATGATTTCAAGACGTTCTGGTTTTCTTTCCGATTTGATAAAAGGCGTTTCAAATCGAGGATAATTCAAATTCATCATCTTTTTATCGATGATCAGTTTTTCAGAAAAATTGATACGATATGTTTTTTCTCTATCTTCTAAGAAGATGACAAATCGTGTCATTAAAAGTTCTTCTTGAGTGATCATTCCTACAAAGTTTTCAAAGGATTCATGTTTAGATTTTGAACCCATGGTAACAACACCTTGAATATGTTTACCATAGATGATCACTTCATCTTCTTTTATTTCATAGGCTTTTGAAAACTGAAGTGCACAATACGTATCTTTCACACGAACGAAGATGTTTGTATCTTCTTTAATGACTTCATCAAAACGATCAAAGGGTACGTAAAAATGAACCAATTTTTGTCTTTTTCTTTCTAAGAAGCCCTTTCTAGGTGTTAAGCGATACATTAAAAAGACACGGTTTTCATGTTGAACAACCAGAGGATTAATGCCATTGCCAACCCAATAAGATGGTGAAAAATTTCTTGCAGGATCATCAAACATCGGAGATCCTGGGTGTGTTGAAAAGATATGAACATCATGGGGAAGTGTCGCTTGCCACAGATGATGTTGATCACCAAACGATTTGGGATGATACGCTTGAGCTGATGATAACATATAATCTTTTTGATGATAGGTATAACTATTGACTCTTTCAATAGCAACACCTCGTGTTGCTGGATTTAATATGCTAACTAAGAGTGGTAATAATTTAAGTTTTCTTAAGATAGGTTTATTAATCATATTGAGATCTCTTAAGAAGTTATTTTCTTCTAAATGCCAATCATTAAACATGTGCATTGTCATTTCGATTGATTCAGGATTCGTGAAAGCTTCCATACCCCACATATACATACCTTGACGATCCTTTGTCTTTTCATCGATTTCATATTTGACTTCTTTTAAATCAAGACCCATCGATTCCTTGATAACACCTTTTTCTTCAAGTCTCGCAATATCTTTAATAACATCAGGAACCTGATATGCCTTTGTTAGAAGAAAGAGTGTTGATAAGCGCTCATAGTTATAAGGATGATCTAATATGCCAAAAGCAGCTTTTAATAAGTCATTAACATCTGCATGTTTTCCTGATTTTTTTTGGTTTTCATAACATCGACCTGAGGTTGCTACAAAATATCCCTCAAACGTATGTTGTGCCATGTCTAAGAAAAGCAAATCCAAGATCATTTTTGAATGTGTAACGATATCTTTATCTTTTGCTTGCTCAATCAGTAAGACCAAAGGAGCAATATCTTCTTCATAATAGGTGTTGGAATGCCACTCGATAAAACCGTATGTAAACCGGTCTTTCAACCAATGTCTGATTTTTATTTGAGCTTTCTCAAGATGTTCTAACCCGGTCTTTTGATCGTTAGTAAATATCTCAGATGAAAACATTTGACCAGCTAGATACTCACACGTATGAAAGATAATCTGATGATTTTCAGACCAAAAACACATCCCATCATCACCAGGTTCATCCATCCAATATTTAAAATTTAAGATGGCATCTTTTAATTTTATAACTGTGTCATCAGTTAATAAGTGACGATAGTCATGATATGTCTTAATTAATACAAGCATTCTAAAATCTGCACAATCATAACGTGCGTTAACAAATGAAATAAGATCTAATAAACTTGCTTCATCAATCTTTTGTCCTTGATCAAGTTGCATGATTTCTTTAAAGCATTTGACATTCATTTTAATCTGCATGCCAACATCTTCTTTAACAGCCATGATTGACCTCCTTTTAAGCAATGAGTGATTCGATATCCTTTAATCTGAGTTGTTCTTCATCACTTAGTGCTTCTTCGTTCTTACGTTTCTCTAAGAACATATGGATATCTTCTGTGACCTTTTTCGTTAAAACAAAGCGGCGTGCTACAAAGTAGCCGATAATCATTAAGATGACGAAGCTAACAGACATCGCTATTCTAATTCCCCAGATGGCTGTATCTGGTTGCGTTGGATTTTGATTAGCGTCTGTTGGTTTAACATAACCTGATAAAGCAAGCATTAACCCAAAGATCCAGATTGCAATGGCAGATGATACCTTTCTGATAAATGTCATAATACCGCTAAATGATCCTGTAGGTCTTTCTCTTAAAATAAGTTCTCCAGCATCAACAGCATCTGGGAAGATAATCCAGCTCATCAGCTGAGCACCTGCAAAACCTAAAGCTGTTAATCCGGTAAGAATATATGCTCCGATGATATTCCACGATTCTGGGTAGAGACCGACTAAGAAAAAGGCTGATACAGCTAAAGGCAGACCATAATAATAAATCTTCTTCTTATCTGTCTTATTTACTAAGTAGTTAATCACAGGAAATAAGAGAAGCTGAACACCTATGAAAATACCTAGAAAAACAGTGGATGAACCTTGAATTAAGACATAACTCGTAAAATAGATGATACCCGCAGATAATATATCCATCGAAATACTTTGACATAAATACATGTAAATTAATCCTCTAAAAGCTTTGACTTTTAGTGGTTTAGCAAATGTCTTAAACGTAAATGTTGATTTTTCAATGGGAAGAACAGCTCTTTCTCTTGTGAAAAAACCAATTAAGATTAAAGGAAGTGCAAAGAAAATCCCGAAACCTATACCAACAACGACATAAAAGACATCGATACCAAATGCTCCAGCTTTGAACTGTTCTAAAAGCATCGCTGGGATGAGGGTACAAACAGCAGAACTGACTGTTGAAATAATTAAACGAATTAAGTTAGTTGAATTTCTTTGTTTGGTATCTGTAGTGATCTCAGCAGATAATGAACTATAAGGAACCATCACGACGGTTGCTACCGTGCTATAAAATAGGTAAGTTGATACAGCGAAAGCTGCCTTAGCAAGTTCACCTATACTATCACCGAGTGGAAACCACATCAATACATAAGATAATAAGACGAAGATGCCACCATATAAAATATAGGGTCTTCTTCGACCAAAACGAGATCTTGTGTTATCACTAATGACGCCCATTAAAGGATCACTGATGGCATCCCAGAATTTAGAAATTAAAATAGCAGTTGCTGCAAGCGCAGGATTAATCCCAATAATGTCTGTTAGAAAGATTAAATACAAAACGCCAATCATTGCTTGCGAACCGCCACCAAAGACGTCACCCCAAGCAAAAATCATTTTTTCCTTATTGCTAAACGCTTTTTCTTTCACTTGCTTCCTCCATATAACGAAGTCCTTCTTCGATCGCACGCTTTGGATCTTCTGTATTTTGTTCAATGACAAGATAAACCTTGTCATCGATTATTGAAAATAATGCTTTGAATGGAACACTTCCCCTACCTAATGTTGTGTTCTTCGTATCGTCTCCATAGTCTCTTAAATGAATACCTACGATACGTTTATGATAATTCTCGTAGATGGTTAAAGGATTTTGATGCATTAAAGTTACCCAATAAGTATCCATGATCAATTTAAGCGACGGATTCATCTTTTGAAAAATATGATCTAATCTAATACCGTACGTTGTGTTTTTCATTTCATAAGCATGATGATGAAATCCTAAAGTAAACCCTTCTTTCAAATAGAAATCGAGTAACTGGTTGACTTGATTTGAAAAAAGTGATGAACCTATGATTGGAATTCTTGCCCAAAGTGGTAAAACTGAAATGATCAGATATTCAATTTTTAAAGATTTTGCAAAATGCAAGACTTTTTCTTTTTGATGTTTTAATTTACGAAAGGTGATTTGAAGCGATGTCACTTTAATGTCATACTTTTTGAGTAAGTCAATCGTTTCTTGATCTAATGTCATCCGACACGCTTCAATATGATCAATTCCTAAGTCTTTTATTTTTTTAAATGCATCTTCTTTATCTTCTTTGATCCATTTTCTAATGGTATACGTCTGTAATCCTATTTTATTCATGACATGACTCTTGTTCTTGCTTCAAAATCTAAAATCAATGTATAACCACCATAGTTCAAGCGAATGATATCTTGTTTTCTTAACGTTTTACCACCCATCGCATAAGGTGATTCAAATCTTGAATATGCTAAGTCTTGAATGACACTGTTCATTTTAAACATGGAATCAATATTTACTTCGAGTAGAGATGTTTGATCTTCTAAATAAAGCCTTGTTTCATAAGTGACTTGATGAGTGTCTTCATCATAGTTAAGTTCATTAGCTATCATTCTTTCTTTAAACTGCTCAAATGTTTCTCTACTTAGAGAAGACATCTCTGTAACATAATAATGATCGCCTGCTCCGATTTGGATTAGGTCATAATCATCTGTTAAAATCTGTCCAACTGAACCTCTTTTAAGCATATCATCTTGATTTCCTTCTTCATTTGAAGTTTCAAAAGGTGCAAAGGAAAGTACATAACGTGCACGTATACCAATCATGGCATCACCTACACGTCCAAAAATCATACCTAAATGAAGATATGTTGTATCAATTTCATCGAAGAGTTCAATAGGAAAGAAAACATGTGTCGTCTCTTTGACAATCATCGGTTCCATGAATCCTGTTTTCGTTGGTGGTTGATAGATCGTGATATTCACATTCTTCTCTTGGACGCTCATCGGTTGTCTACCATTACCTACCCAATAGGTCGGTGTTCCACTACGTCTAGGTATTTTTGCAGGTTGTGTTGAAAAAACAGATACGCTATTTGATAAATTAAACTGATGCACAGCGTGTTGATCAGCGTATTCACCTACCTGATAAGCTTGTGCGGTTGACATCATAAAATCTTCTGTTTTATACGTATAGACATTAGCTCTTTCAATCGCAACGCCATTGGTCACTGGTTTAAGTTTTGAACTTACCATATCCAATAATTTAAACGTTCTTAAAGGCCATAAATTAACAAGTTTAAAATCGTTTAAAAATTCATTTGAAAACATGTTGTTTTTACTTATGTAGGTAATTGTATTATCAACAACTTCAGGATTACTAAAAGCTTCCATCGCCCACTGCATCATGATTTGATGATCTTCTTGTCCTAAAAGACCTTCATTCTTTAACTCTTCAACATCGAGTGATTGTGAGGATTTAATGATCTTTTCTTCCGATGGATCATCAAAAATAGCTTTAATCACTTCGGGTACTTCATAATATGGAAGACTATCGATATTTCTCGCATCCATCATTTGTCTAAATGCGTTGAAAAATCCGTTGGATGATTTTCCCCATCCATCAGGAATATCTTTTGTTTCATTGGGTTGCATGACATAATCGATATAATGTCTCATACGATTCCCGGTATCATCACTCATTCTGTTATCTGAATAACTTCTTCCTGAAGAAGAATTAAAAATATAGTATGTTCTAGGATTTCCTAAATTATCCATACCATCATATTTGAAACTTTGTGATGCCATATCATGCCATAAAAGATCCATAATGATTTTGACACGTTTGACTAGATCTTGATCGTTTGCAAATTGTATGAGATTAGACATCGGTGCGATATCTTCTGGGTAGTAGTTGTTCGAATACCATTCTGTAAAACCATAGGTATAGCGTTGATATAACCAAGATTCAATTCTCTGTTTTGCCATCACCATATGTTCGCTTCCTGTTTTGCCATCAACCGTAAATATTTCATCAGGAAATGTTTGCCCAACAAGGTATTCTTCAGATGCGAAGAGAATCTGATGATTTTCAGACCAAAAACACATGGAATCTTCTCCACCTTGATCCATCCAATATTTAAAGTTAAGTAATACTTCTTTAATATCATCTTTGATATCCTGATTTAAATCATCGGGGTAAGAAAGATAAAGGCGAACTAAGGCATTGACTCTGAAATCAGCAACATCATAGCGACCATTGATATAATCAAAAGTTCCTTCAAGTTCGCTTCTGATAAACGTATCATTCAATGTAATACCTTCAACGGGTTCTCCTAAATGGTCTTGATAAAAATAGTAGAGTAATCGATCTGCTCCTCCAGAATTATAATCGCCTTCTGGACGTGAAGGTAGCGGATCAATTCCCATATTGACCGCAAACTGTATGCCGATACTGCCTAAAAAGATGATGATCACTGCCAATGTGATCCATATGATTTTTTTCATCATTTTTCTCCCATGCGTAGCGTTTAATTCTATTATATATAAAAAATAGAAAGTTTGAACAACAAAGTTTATAATTATGGCTTAATGGCTTCAATAAGTGCAGAAAATGAAGGTTCAATCATTTTCATTTCAATACCTGAATACCCAATGATGATGCACGGGTGTGAAAAAACGTTTTGATCTTCGATCACTGTTGCGTGAATTTTTGCTTGTTCCAATCTCTTCTTTAATGTTAAGAGATGATCTTGTGTGTTGATTTCCATCATAAAATGCAATCCTGCATCATCCCCATGGAGTTTAATCCAAGGATGTGGATAAATAAGATCTCTAATAACTTCTAGTTTTTCACGGTAGTGATTACGCATGCGATTGATATGTCTTTCAAAATAACCGCGATGCATAAATTTATATAAGACATATTGTTCGAAAGTCGGCACTGTGCATCCATGATACGATGACATTTGATGATATTTATGCATTAAGTGCTGTGGTAAGACCATATAGCTCATTCGAAATGACGGTGCCAAACTTTTTGTAAATGTGTTCATATAGATGACGCGATCATTTTGATCGAGCCCATGAAGCGCAGGAATTGGTTTTCCTTGGAAACGAAATTCGCTATCATAGTCATCTTCGATAATATAAGCTTTTTTTTGTGTAGCCCAGTTAAGAAGTTCAATACGTCTTGATATCGGCATAACAATACCTAAGGGGTAGTGATGCGATGGTGTGACGTGTACGGCATGTATATTCCTGTTTTTTAGGGTTTCTACAGATAACCCTTGTTCATCAATGGGTATGTAGTCAATATGCGTATTATTGGCTAAAAAAAGTTGTTCAATTTTATGAAATCCTGGCTTTTCTATCGCATACTTTTGATGTCTTCCAAGCAGTTCAATAATCATGCTGATCATCGATGTACTACCTGATCCAATCACGATACGATCAGGTGTGACATGCATCCCACGATAGATTTCTAAGTATTTAGCGATTTCAATTCTAAGTTCCTCTAAACCTTGAGGTGCTGT
>JAVEQT010000093.1:0-4581 GCA_034007485.1 Acholeplasmataceae bacterium | reverse complement strand
AGTGGGATTGCTAAGATTTGGCGCGGTGGTTGTATCATCCGCTCAGCATTCTTAAATAACATCAAAGAAGCCTATGATAAAAATCCAGAATTATCAAACTTAATTATGGATGACTACTTTAAAAATCAGATGAAAAATCTTCTTGATTCATGGCGAAAAGTTGTAGGTACTGCAGTATTAAATGGCATACCAACACCTGCCATGTCATCTGCTTTAAGTTATTTTGATTCATATACAACAGCTTCTCTACCTGCTAATTTACTACAAGCACAACGCGACTATTTTGGTGCACATACCTATGAAAGAGTCGATCAACCACAAGGTAAGTTCTTCCATACCAATTGGACAGGACGTGGTGGTGACACATCATCAACAACCTATAATACTTAATAGAAAAGAAGGTAAATAAAATGAAAATTCCATTTAAAGCTAATTTAAAAGACAAAGTCGTCGTCATCACAGGTGGTGCAGGTGTTTTAGGAAGTGATTTTGCACGTGCGATTGCACAATGTGATGCGAAGGTTGCTATCTTAGATTTATCTGAAGAAAAAGCAAAAGAGTTAGCTGATGATCTTAATAAGCAAGGTTACCAAGCAATAGGTGTTAAAGCTAACGTATTAGAAAAAGAATCTTTAAAACAAGCTAGACAAGAAGTATTAAATAAGTTTGGTGCTTGTGATATTTTTATCAATGGTGCAGGTGGAAATCATCCACGTGCAACAACAACGGATGAGTTTTTCAACAAAGAAACTTTTGGAACTGAAGGTAATAAGAGTTTCTTTGATCTTGATTTAGATAGTTTTAATTTCGTCTTTGGATTAAACTTTACAGGGACTTTATTACCAACACAGATCTTTGCTGTTGATATGGTCGATAAACCAGGTTCTGTCATTTTGAATGTCAGCTCAATGAATGCATTTAAACCTTTGACAAAGATTCCTGCATACAGTGCAGCGAAAGCAGCCATTTCAAATTTCACTGCATGGTTAGCGGTTCATTTTGCTAAAAGTAATATTCGCGTAAACGCGATTGCTCCAGGCTTCTTTTCAACAGAACAAAACAAAGCACTCTTATGGAACCCAGACGGTACACCAACAGATCGTTCAAGAAAAATATTAAACAATACACCGATGGGTCGTTATGGAGAACCAGAAGAACTTATTGGAACACTTTTATGGTTACTCGATAATGAATCTTCAGGATTTGTTACAGGTGTTGTTATACCTGTTGATGGTGGATTCTCTGCATATTCAGGCGTGTAGGTGAATATGATGACTGAAATCTTCTTAAAAGCCTCACAACCTGATGGATTAACAGTGAATGACATCAAAGAAGCTGTTAAAAAGTCACTTGAAGGTAAAAAATTAAAGAAAGTATTACTTGTTCCACCTGACTTCACAAGATTTTATTCCAATGCAGGCATCATTACAAACACGTACTACCATCTGTTAAAAGAGTATGCAGAAGTTGATATTCTTCCAGCTCTTGGTACGCATGAAGCGATGACAAAAGCTGAATGTGAAGAAATGTTTGGTGACATCCCCTTTGAAAAGTTTATTTATCATAATTGGAGAGAAGATGTTGTCTCTATCGGTGAAGTACCCAAAGCGTTTTTAGTTGAAGTATCAGAAGGTTTATGGCAAAATGCCATCAACGTTGAAATCAATAAACTCATTATGGATCCAAGCTATGACTTAGTCATCTCAATCGGACAAATCGTTCCTCATGAAGTGGTTGGTATCGCTAATCACTCAAAGAATTTATTTGTTGGCTGTGGTGGTAAAAACATTATAAATCAATCCCATATGCTCGGTGCCGTTTATGGTATGGAACGTATGATGGGAAAAGATCATACCCCTGTAAGAAAAGTTTTAGATTATGCAATGACTCACCTTTTAAATCAACGTCCTGTGTTATTTGTCTTAACAGTAACAACAGCTCCAGGTGGAAAAACACAGACACACGGATTGTTTATCAGTGAATCAAGAAAAGGTTTTGAACTCGGTATTGAGCTCGCTCAACAAAAGAATTTAGACTTTTTAGATCGACCAATTAAAAAATGTGTTGTCTACCTTGAACCTAAAGAGTTTAAGAGTACTTGGCTTGGTAACAAGGCTGTTTATCGCACACGCATGGCGATAGCAGATGGTGGAGAACTTATTGTTTTAGCTCCTGGAATTACCAAGTTTGGTGAAGATAAAAAAAACGATGAACTCATTCGTAAATACGGTTATCAAGGCAGATTAAAAGTTTTAGAACTTTTTAATAAGACACAGGAATTAAAAGATAATATGGGCATTACCGCACATCTGATTCATGGATCTTCTGATGGTCGTTTTACAGTTACTTATGCTGTTAAAAATATCACGAAAGAAGAAATCGAATCCGTTCATTTTAAAGCAGCAGATTACGATGAAGTGATTAAAAGATATGACCCTGAACACTTGAAATATGGTTGGAATGTGCTACCAGATGGCGAAGAAATTTATTATATTCCAAATCCTGCTTTAGGATTATGGATTGATAAAAACAGATTTTAAACAATTGAAGCATCCCTTATTTTTTGGGATGCTTTTCAATGAACTTTATAAGATATAGCAGAAAAGAGAAAAACATGAAATTATCGAAAAATCCAATTAAAGAAGTCGTTTTAGCAAGTTTATTTATTGCTTTAGGTATTGTATTACCCTTTTTAACAGGAAGTAATCCTGAACTTGGTGGGATTTTCCTCCTTATGCATATTCCTGTTTTAATCGCAGGGTTAGTGTTAGGTGGAAAATATGGTTTGATTGTCGGTATGATCACACCGATACTACGCAGTGTATTAGTAGGTATGCCACCATTATTTCCGATTGCATTAGCTATGATGTTTGAACTTGGTGCTTATGGTTTATTGATTGGTATCAGTTATAAACTCTTGCCCAAACACCCTATCTTTGTTTATGTAGCATTAATCATTGCACTTCTCATAGGGCGTGGTGTATGGGGTGTGGCAGCTGCTATATTTTATCCACTCGCTGGATTTGGATTTAGTTTTGCTGCTTTTATAAAAGCTGCATTTATCACAGGTTTACCAGGCATAGCGATTCAAATCGTATTGATTCCATTACTGTTTATTTACTTAAAAAGAACGAATCTTTTAGACCGATAAGATGAAAACAAAAGAAATCCTAACACAATTTAATGCTTTAAGATGTGCCAGCGAAGCTGACATGAATCTTTTTAAACAACAGTTAAAACATGGTGCTAACGAACCATTTTTTGCTGATGGATTAAGCGAATATGTAGGGATTTCATCATTTCATAGAGTCAGTCAGCACTATGTTTTAGCAACAATCGAACAAAAAGGGACATGGCTTATATCTAAAACAACATTAAAAAAATTATCTTCGTGTAATAGACATAAAAATCATGATGCATTATCCATAGATTACCAAAAGAAGTCACGTTTTTCTTATGTCATCATCCATAAAGACATGGTTTCAATCATACCACTTTTATCGAAAATTGATGAGCTATGTCATACACAAGATCAGGTCTTAATTGCATTAGATGGTTTTTCAGCATCTGGTAAAACCACGATAGGTCATTTACTAAGTTGTATTTATGATGCTAACATAGCTCATACTGATGATTTTTTCAAGAAAATAGAAACTGATCCACGTGATCCACTTAGTATCCATGGTGCTAACATTGACTTTCAAAAAATCAATGATACCATCATAAAACCATTCACTCAAAAAGAAGGTTACTCATATCAACCTTTTGACTTCAAGTCACATCAGCATCAATCAAAGGTCACAGTTTCCTATAAACCTGTACTCATTATGGAAGGTGCATACAGCATGCATCCTAAACTAGATGCGAACTATGATTTTCAAGTGTTTGTTGAAGTGCCACGTTTAAAAGCAAACTATCGTATATTAAAAAGAAATGGACTTAAGCGTCTTTGGGGATTTATGAATAAGTGGATACCTAAAGAGATTGCTTATGTCAAAGCCTTAGAAATCAAAGAAAAAGCTAACTTCATCCTAAAACGATAACCCTTTTTCTTTTAGTAAAAACGATTTCATACATAAAGTACTATACAAGATAAAAAGCTTGTGTTACAATGACTATAATTTAATCAATCGAACTATCAAGAAGACGGGAGAGATATAGCTCTGTGAACGTCTACCAACCAGTTATATAAACAAGGTGGTAATGCTATAAGCGATGGAATATCAATCTGCCATTCCTGTCGCTACGATAGGGATTTTTTATTTATCTAATCTTTTCAGAAAACTCCCCCTTCAAAGGATTAAGTGGGAGATGAATGAAAACCCCACTTTAACCACTTTAAAATCCATTTAAACAATTGTCTTTTTCTTATGAATGTATGCTATAATATGTGTATAGGTCGTCGTAAACTAAATGGGGTTGTTAAGATGAAATTAGATAATAATAATCATTCGGTGTTCAAGATGTATTATCATCTTATTTTAGTCGTTAAGTATCGCAGACGTGTCTTAAATGAAGAGATAGTAGACCATCTCATCGATAGATTCGTATTCATTGGCAAAAGTTATAATCTTCATCTGG
>JAVEQT010000092.1:0-4603 GCA_034007485.1 Acholeplasmataceae bacterium | reverse complement strand
TATCTAAATCTTTAGTAACAAATATGCTTTTTTTAAAGGTGTTTTATGATACAATAATAAAGCGGAAAGGTAAGTGTAACATGAACAAAGCTTTGCTTAATGAAAGACAAAAACGAATAAGAAACTTTTCGATTATCGCACATATTGACCACGGTAAGTCAACATTGGCTGACCGTTTATTACAGTCAACCCATACGGTAAGCGATCGCGAAATGAAAGAACAATTACTCGACTCCATGGATTTAGAGCGCGAACGTGGTATTACCATCAAGCTCAATGCGGTTGAAATGCTTTATGTGGCTCAAAACGGAGAAGAGTATATCATGCATCTCATCGACACGCCAGGTCATGTCGATTTTACGTATGAAGTCTCAAGATCTCTTGCTGCCTGTGAAGGGGCTATTTTAGTCGTAGATGCAGCACAAGGTATTGAGGCACAAACATTAGCTAATGTTTATTTAGCGATTGATAATGATTTAGAAATTATCCCGGTCATCAATAAAATTGATTTACCAAGTGCAGAACCAGAAAATGTCAAAAAAGAAATAGAAGACATCATTGGAATTCCTGCACAGAATGCTGTTTTAGCATCTGCTAAAGAAGGCATTGGTATTACTGAAATCTTAGAGAGAATTGTTACAGATGTACCTGCACCTAAAGGTGATGCAAATGCACCATTGCAGGCACTTGTTTTCGATTCAGTTTTTGATGCATACAAAGGTGTTATCCCATACATACGCGTCGTGAATGGCACCATTCAAAAAGGTGATATCATCGAATTTATGGCATCAAAAGCTAAATACGAAGTATTAGAAGTAGGCGTACATACACCTAAAATTGTTAAAAGAGATATTCTCGGTCCTGGGGATGTAGGCTACATTTTAGGTAGCATTAAAGACATTAATACAGTGCGTGTTGGGGATACCATCACGTATGCCAACCATAAAGCAAAACACGCTTTACCGGGTTATCGAAAAATGAACAGTGTTGTTTTCTGTGGTTTATATCCGATTGATGCAGATCAGTTTTTAGATTTAAAAGATGCTTTAGAAAAACTCAAATTAAACGATGCGTCACTTCTTTATGAACCAGAAACTTCCCAAGCTTTAGGCTTTGGATTTCGAACAGGATTCTTAGGTCTTCTTCATATGGATATTATCCAAGAAAGAATACGTAGAGAGTTTAATATTGATTTAATTGCAACCGCACCTTCAGTTGTCTATCATGTTTATTTAACTGATGGTTCGATGGTTTTAGTTGACAATCCATCAAAATTACCTGATCCACAACGTGTTGAACGCATCGAAGAACCTTATATTAAAGCATCTATTATGACCCCTAAAGAGTATGTAGGTGCGATCATGGATATTTCACAAAAAAAGCGTGGGATATTCGGTGATATGAAATACATTGATGCGAATCGTGTTCATATAACCTATGAGCTACCGTTATCAGAAATTGTTTATGATTTCTTTGATAAATTGAAATCATCGACTAAAGGTTATGCATCCTTTGACTATGAAATGTCAGGGTATAAACCTTCCAATTTGATGAAGATGGATATCTTATTGAATGGTGAAGTTATCGATGCACTATCCGTGATTACACATCGTGATTTTGCGTATAACAGAGGTAAAGTTATTTGTGAGAAGATGGTAGAATTGATACCTAGACAAATGTTTGAAATACCTGTCCAGGCTGCAATAGGTAATAAAGTTATCGCAAGAACGACCATTAAGGCGATGCGTAAAGACGTTTTAGCTAAGTGTTATGGTGGTGACATTTCGAGAAAGAAGAAACTTTTATCGAAACAAAAAGAAGGTAAAAAGAAGATGAAAACCTTAGGAAGAGTTGATGTTCCACAAGAGGCTTTCATGGCAATTTTAGCAAATAGTGATGAGTGATAAACTCTTCACTTTTCTTTATTATGTAAACCAAAAATGGTATAATATACTAAAGGACGTGATCTTTTGAAAGGTCTTTATGTGCATATTCCGTTTTGTGAATCCATTTGTCATTATTGTGATTTTGTCAAAAGGATTCCTAAGAATCAAGAGATGATCGAAAGTTATTTATCTTCACTGATTGAAGAGATAACTTCTTTTTCTCATCATTTTTCTCAAATTGAAACCATTTATATCGGTGGTGGAACACCTTCCATGCTTTCTGAATCACAAATGATACGTTTGTTTGAAGCGTTAAAAGATATCCATCCGATCGAATATACCATTGAAGTTAATCCAGAATCCTACACAAAAGAAAAAGGTAACCTTTTCAAAAAATATAGCATTAATCGTGTGAGTTTGGGTGTTCAGACATTCGATTACAACCTGCTCGTTTATTTAAATAGAAAACATACTGAAGATATGGTTTTTGATGTCGTTAGTCATTTAAAAAGTTTGCCCATCGAACGGATATCTGTTGATCTTATTTATGCGATTCCTGGACAAACCATGGAGATGTTAGCTGTAGATTTACAAAAGATTAAAGCACTTGATATTACGCATGTTTCTTGTTATTCGCTGATTTTAGAAGAGAAGACATATTTTTATCATCAATATTTAAAAGGTGAATTTCATCAAATGGATGAAGATTTAGAAGCAACCATGTATGCTTATGTTATGCATGCATTAAAGGATCAAGGCTTTGAACATTATGAAATATCGAATTATGCGAAACACGGACATTATTCGATGCACAATTTATTATATTGGACATTAGGTGAATATCTTGGTGTTGGCTTAGGTGCGCATGGATTTGTTGATGGATATCGCACATTTAATCATAGACATCTCAATGATTATCAAAAACAGTTTCTTGATCACAAAGAAAAACAAACTGAAGAGATGCTATTACAAGACGAGTTAATCTTTGGTCTTCGTAAGATTCAAGGTGTTGATATTAAATTGATTGAAGATAAATATCAGGTTAAGCTGATGGATAAGTACCCTAAATTAAAAGAAAAGATCACCTATGGATTAGTTGAAATCAAGCAAGGGAAGTTAAGACTTACCGAAAAAGGTGTCTTTTTAGGTAATCAAGTCTTTATGGTGTTCATATGAAATTTTTAATTAAAGATTATGAGTTATATTTAAAGAATGAAAAAGGCTCTAGTCTAAATACCATCGAATCATATGTCAGAGATTTGAAACAATATATTGCTTTTTTAGAAAATGTTCATGGTATTAAAAAACCAGATGAAATCGAAAAGTTGCATATTGAATCTTATATGAGAAGTTTAAAACGGCAAATGACAACAAAAAGTATGGCTAGGAAATTGACATCGATTCGTAGTTTTCATCATTTTTTACTGTTAGAAAAAGAAGTTGATGAGGATGTTGTTAAACTGATTCAATCTCCTAAAATAGAAAAACATTTACCACAAGTTTTAGCTATAGAAGAGGTTATGGCAATCTTAGAACAAGTGGATTTAAGTAAGCCTCTGGGGTTAAGAAATCAAGCTTTACTCGAATTGATTTATGGTTCTGGATTAAGAGTATCTGAACTTTTAGATATTTTGATGGAAGATATTCATCTCAACCAAGGTTATATCATTGTTAAAGGTAAGGGATCTAAAGAACGTATGGTTCCTATTTCAGATCCAGCAGTCGTCGCGTTAAGAAACTATATTATTAAAGGTAGAGATATGTTTATAAAAGATAAGAAAACAAACTATTTGTTTCTTAATCAGCAAGGCCATCGTCTATCGCGACAAGGTTTCTTCAAACTACTCAAGAAATTAGCCAATGATGCAGGCGTAACAACAGAGTGTTCACCCCATACATTAAGACATTCATTTGCAACACATCTTTTAGAAAACGGCATGGACTTAAGGACTTTGCAGTCACTTTTAGGACATGAGGACATATCAACGACTCAGATTTATACACATATTAGTCAAAAGAGAATAAAAGAAATATATCAAAGCGCACATCCACGTGCGAAGGAGGAATAGTATGACATACAAACGTATCTTTTTAATTGTTTTAGATAGTCTAGGTATTGGTGAAGCACCAGATGCAAAAGACTATAATGATTTAGGATCCAACACCATTGGTCATATCGCAGAAAAGATGGTACTGAAGATACCTCATTTACAAGCGTTAGGTTATGGGAATATTGCACCGATTAAACATGTCGATCCTGTACAAAAACCAAAAGCATTTTACACGAAAATTCAAGAAGCATCTTTAGGTAAAGATACGATGACTGGACATTGGGAAATGATGGGGATGTATATCACAAAACCATTTCAGACGTTCACAGACACAGGTTTTCCTGATGAATTGATTAAAGAATTAGAAGAAAAAACAGGCAGAAAAGTCATTGGAAATATCAGTGCATCAGGTACTGATATCATTAGAGATTTAGGTGAAGAACACTTAAAGACAGGCGATTTAATCGTCTATACATCAGCCGATTCAGTGCTTCAGATTGCGATGCATGAGGGGATTATTCCCATTGAAGAGCAATATCGCATTTGTGAAATTGCCAGAGAAATTACGATGAAACCTGAATGGAAAGTAGGTCGCGTTATCGCAAGACCATTTATTGGTACGAATAAAAATGATTTTAAAAGAACACCAAATAGACATGATTATGC
>JAVEQT010000019.1:12495-22263 GCA_034007485.1 Acholeplasmataceae bacterium | reverse complement strand
GTGACTCGATGATTGCGTATTTCAACTTAAATCATTATGGGTTTAGTGATTGGAGCAATATGGGTATTGCAGGTGATACAACACAAGGTTTAATCGATCGTTTGGATGCGATTCAAAGACAAAATCCTCAAAGAGTGATCATCAGTATGGGTTCTAATGATTTGGTTCTATCAAATTTAAACAAAGAAAAGATTGTGGAAAATATGAGACAGATTCATTTGGAAATCAGCAAGTTATCTGAAGTTTTCATCTTATCTTTAACACCGGTTAATGACAAAGTAGAAATAGCAAATCATAGTTATATAGCTGGAAGAAAAAACGAAGATATATTAATGATTAATAATATGCTCAATGAAGAGTTTAAAGATCACTTCATTGATGTATCAACATCACTAATGAATCATCAGCGTATGCTCAATGAAGCATTTACAAAAGATGGTATACATCTCAATCAAACAGGTTATCACGTTTTCACAGAAATCATCAAAAAGAGATTGAAACAAACCTCATAAAATGGTATCATAAAGCCATATACACACGAGGAGGGAAATCTGTGAAAATAGAAGTTATTAAAGACAAATTAAGTCTTTCGATGGAACATGGTGTACCTTATGGTTCAATCCAAGGCTTTCCATATTATGTTAGTTTAGTACCGATTGATTTATTTGTTAAGGTACCGATGATGGTGTTTGTTTTTGAAAAAGGGTTATCAAAAGATGATGTGAAAAGTATTCAAAAAACTGCAGGTATTCAAATGGTTCGAGTAGATTCTGTTGCACTGCAATCCAATGCGGTTTTGGTACCATTTAAGCGTGGCGTTAAAAATTCAGATAAACATCAATCCTATTTAGAAAAATTAGGAAGCATGTTTAAGACACTTGGTTTAAAACCACTGAATCATTGTCCTTTTTGTGGAAAAGAAGACATGGATTCGTATCGCATCATCAAAGGTGTTCCTGTCAAACTTCACGATGATTGTGCAAAGAACTTTTATAAAGAGATTACTGAAAAAATTGAAGAACAAGAGCACTCAGGAGACCATCTTGCAGCAAGTCTATTCTATGCATTAATGGTGCTATTGCTGGTGCGATACCCACTGTGATTTCAATTGTTGTCTTTCAGTACATGTTAGCTATTCTATATGCGTTAATCCCACTTGGTTCATTCTATGGTTATAAATATGGTAAAGCAGCACGTAAATCATGGGTTCCTATCTATGTGTCAGTCATTTCATTAATCATTGTACTTGGTATGAATTATGGTTTATATTACACGATTGCACTTGCTGAAAATTTCACATTTAGTGAAGCGCTTGAAGTGGAAGAATTCAGAAGAGCTTTCACCAGTGACTTAGGCATCAGCATCCTTTTCTTAGGCATTGGAATCTTAATTTCGTGGAGAAAGATGTATACACAGACAACAGCTGCTATAAAGAAGAATTTTGAAGGCTTAAAATAAAATGACTAAAATCCACAGTTTGCTGTGGATTTTTCTATGCTTCATCCTTCGTGTATCCATCATAATATGGTAAGATAAAACATGGAGTTGATCATATGAATGCACAAACACATTACAAAGCAGGTTTAACCAATTACATCTTAAATACCCCAAAGAAAAATATCATGGTAGCCATTGAACATTTCAGTCAAGCGGTTGCTTTAGGACATGCAGATGCCCATTATTTTTTAGGCCGTTTTTATGGATTAGGTGATGGTATATCCATCGATTTTGGGAAAGCGAAAGAACATTATGAAAAAGGGAGCCGCTTAGGTTCTTATAAATGTGGTTATGCGCTTGGATTAATGTATCACACAGGAATGGGTGTTGAAAAAGATGAAGTTGTTGCTAAAGATTATTTTTCAAAGAATTATCCCATTTTATTAACAGAAGCAGAAAATAAAGATCCTGTAAGTATGCATATTTTAGGGACCTATTACTATTATGGTTTTTCTGTACAACGTTATATCTTTCAAGCCATCACATGGTTTTTAAGAGCATCAGAATTAGGGTATAGCGATTCACAATATATGTTAGGTATGATTTATGAAACAATTGGTCATGAGGACAGTGATGTGAGTAAAGCAACTCACTACTATGAACTTGCTGCCAAGCAAGATCATCCCTATGCACAATACGCTTTAGGTATTAATGCACTCGAAGAAGAAAGATTTAAAGTTGCTGTCTTCTATTTAGAAAAAGCAGCTAATCAACAATACGTCTTAGCAGCATATACGCTTGCGATGTATTATCATGAAAAAGAACCCAAATACCCTTTAAAAGCTTTTGAATGGTTTATGGTTGCTGCCAAACAAAATCATACAGAATCTGAATATTATGTTGGACTTTATTATCAAAATGCAAAAGGTGTACCACAAAATATTGAACAAGCGATCCACTGGTATGAAAGAGCAGCTATCAAGAAAAACAAAAATGCTCTTTATCATTTAGCAATGATTTTAATGAAACAAGAGAAAAAAGATTTTGTTACCATCGCTAAGCTTTTGGAACAAGCAGCTAAACTCGATCATCCAAATGCACAGTACAATTTAGCTGTGATGTATCAAAAAGGTGATGGTGTTGATCAAGATATGCAAAAAGCATTATTTTGGTATGAAAAAGCAGCTGAGGCTAATCTCGCTATCGCACAGTACAATTTAGGCATGATTCATTTTGAAGGCTCTATCGTACCTAAAGATGAAGAAAAAGCAAAAGAGTTATGGCAAAAAGCAGCGAACCAGGGATTGGAGGCTGCAGTTAAACTGATGTATTCAATCAACAACTATGAAAAACTGCAGAAGTCAACATGGCAGTCTTAAAATATCTTTATTTAAGTTTAGGCATCATTTTATATATACTCTTCAATATCATGTCTTACACGATGGCTTCATTTGATGGTTTACTCGTGACTAAAATATTATTTAGTCTGCTTTCATTAGGTGTTCTCATCTTAGATTATACTGTGATCTTAAAAACTGAATGGCTATTAAAAAAACCATTTAGTTCACTGACAACTTATTCCAAGTTTATGTTTTATTTAGGTATTATCATTGCACCTTTAATCAGTTTATACTATCAATCATGATGTGAAAACGTCATGATTTTTCTTTATTTGGCTTAACATTTTTAACGATTTAACGTATGATAAGAGTAAATAGAATAAAAGGGGGCAACTATGACGATCACAGATATCAAGAAAGCTCATGTTTATGCAACAGCAAAATACATGATTTACGGCATGATTGGCATTATCTTTTTACAGGTTATCATTTATGTATTGGCACCTCCACCTGATACTGTTATCGGGATGTTTGAACTTTTTGAAGCTAAACCATTTTTAGGACTGTTAAGTTTGGATCTACTCTATTTACTTAATAACGCACTTTTAATCATGGTTTACTTTTCAATCACCCTTTATTTAATGTCTTATAAACCCTTGATGGCTTTGTTAGCACTCTTGGTTGGTGCAATCGGTATCGCAAGTTACTATGCATCCAATCCAGCATTTGAATTTCTTTTTTTAAGCCAAGGATTTTCACTAGCTTCCGCTTTAGAAAAAGAAAGACTGCTTGCCAATGGCGAATTACTCTTAGCAGGTTACATCGGAACTGCGTTTATTAGTTATTACATTTTAAATGCTATCGCTTTATATATTTATAGTATTGCTTTATTACTCGCAAAAGATGTTAAGAAAAGAGTTGGCGTATTAGGTTTAATATCAGCTGTTTTAATGTCTATACCCTCATCTTTTGGTACCTTAGGCATGGTATTTGCATTAGGATCACTGATACCTTGGATCATCTTTTGTTTTATGATAGCCCAAATGTTTCATCAAAAAATAAAAAGTACTTCCTTAAAAGAATAAAAAAGAACACCGAAGTGCTCTTTGTATTGAGTTGATTGTTATCAACTCTTTTTTACTTGTTTGCTGCTATTTTAATGATTTCAATAAAGATTTCGACAGCTTTTTCCATTTGGTTGATCGATGCAAACTCCATACGTCCATGGAATTGATAACCACCTGTACCGATATTAGGACACAATAAACCTTCATAAGTTAATCTAGCGCCATCAGTACCTCCACGAATGGCTTTAAAGAATGGTGTGATACCGACATTTTCAACTGCCTTTTTAGCAAGATCAATGATGTCCATTCTTGTTTTAATGATTTCATACATATTGAAGTAGGAATCTTTAATCACAAGATCAACGGCTTGATAACCATAAGCTTGGTTTAGATAATCTTTAATTTGCTTAAACTCATCTTTTTGTTCGTTGAATTTTGCCATATCATGGTTTCTTATAATGTAATGTGCGTGCGCGTGTTCAACTTCACCCTTTAAACCTGTTAAATGATTAAATCCTTCATAGCCTTCTGTATAAGCTGGATTTTTGAATGTAGGCAACATGTTGTGAAATTCCATGGCAAGATGAAGTGCATTGATCATTTTATTTTTTGCTGAACCAGGATGGATCGATTTACCTACAAAATAAACATCAGCAGAAGCAGCATTAAAGTTTTCATACTCAATGCCTCCCACTTCATCACCATCAGCGGTATATGCAAAATCAGCTTTAAACCAATCGTAGTTAAAATGATCTGCACCTTCACCGATTTCTTCATCAGGTGTAAAGCAAATATAGATGTCTCCATGTTTAACATCAGGATGTTTTGTAAAATAAGTAGCAACTTCCATGATTTCTGCGACGCCGCATTTATCATCAGCGCCTAACAATGTATTGCCATCAGTCACAATAATATCATCACCAATAACGCGAGATAAACTTGGATAGTGTGCAGGTGACATGGATAGATCTGCGTTTAACTGAATATTTGAACCATCGTACTTTTCGATAATGCGTGGATTTACATGTTCTCCTGGCGCATCAGGTGAAGTATCCACGTGAGCAATTAATCCAATGGCGGGTGCACCTTCTACATTTTTTTCGATTTTAGCATATGTATAACCAAAATCATCCATGAATGCGTCAAGACCTAACGCTTTCAATTCAGTAACAAGCATGCGTGATAAATTCTTTTGTTTTTCTGTTGAGGGATGCGCATGCGTCTCATGTGAAGATTGTGTATCAACTTTGACGTAGCGCAGGAAACGTTCAACGAGTGAATTCATAAATGAGTACCTTCTTTCCTTTTTCTATTTTTATTATACGACAAAACGAGCAAAAATTAAAGTGAGGTTTGAAAAAATTAAGCCTGCAATTAATATTTTTAATTTTTTTCATAAAAATACTTGACATTTATAAAAAAAGCAATATAATTAAGGTATCAATTAAAAAAATTAATGAAGGTGAGTGAAAAATGACAAAAGATGAAGTCCTAACTCAAACGAGTCAAAAAGAATTAAATCCAAAGCAAGCTTATAACCTCTTGTATAAAAATCAAAAAGAGAGAAAACCCAGAAGAGCATCTTTTGTAAAAGTGCGAATTCACGTTCCTGAATCAAGAGGTGTCAATATCTTCTTAAGTGTGATCTTACTCTTACCACTACCTATCTTCTTGATCAAGTGGATCATTGGTAGAAGAGGTAATCAAGTGATCAATGATCAGTTTCAATTAACAGCAAATGAACTCATTGAGCTCATTTCAATTAAAGGTGTGAAAGTTGATGTTAAATCGCACACACATGAGCGCGTGCTCATTAAAACCATATAATAAGGAGGATTTACCATGGAAAAGAATTTAAAAGTTAACCCTGTGTTATCGACTTGTCCCGTATGTAAACATGAATTAAGAGTAGAAAAACTACATTGTGATCATTGTCATACATCGATTGAAGGATCATTTACATTATCCAAATTTAATTATTTAGAAACTGAAAAACTCTATTTTATTGAAATATTCATTAAAAATAGAGGAAACATCAAACAGATTGAAAAAGAATTAAATATCAGTTATCCAACAGTTAAAAAAATGTTGGATGAAGTTATCTTAGGATTAGGATATTCTGTTTCTGAGGATGACGATCAATTCTTGAGAAATCAAGAAAAAGAAGAACCTGTGAAGAGAACAGATAAATCAAGCGTTCTAGAACGCATTGAAAAAGGCGAACTTTCAGTTCAAGATGCACTTGAACTGTTAAAGAAAAAATAAGGAAAGGGTGAAAGAACATGTCAAAAGATCAACTTAAACAAGAAAGACTTATCATTTTAGATATGCTATCAAAAGGCACCATCAAAGCTGATGAAGCTGAAAAATTGCTCACAGCTCTTGAAGGCGATAAATCAAATGAAGCACAAGCGGTTCCCGTCTTTGGTGAAGGTAAAAAAGCACCATTTAGAATGTTAAAGATTTTAATCGATTCTAATGATGGCGACGTCGTTAAGATTCAAATTCCAGTCGAATTTGCTAAGCTATTAAAAACGGGTAAATTTAACGTGAACTTACAGGATGCAGATATAGATATCGATGCATTACTTCAAATGATTAACTCAGGTGTCATGGGTGAAATCGTCAATGTCGAATCAGCTGATGGTGATGTTGTCAGAATTGTAGTAGAATAGATATATAACTTCTTTAAACTGTGTTTGAGGTTATAGGACGCAAAGTATGCGTCCTATTACCATGTTTAGGCAGAAGCCTTATGAGGACATTTTTATGCTACTGAGTAAAAACTTTAGAAAATACTACGTGAAGTACGGCTTATACTTTCTTTTAGGTATAGCCGTATTAATTGCTGTTGACTGGTTCCAACTAGATATCCCTAAACTTGTTGGTGGTATCATTGATACATTAAAAACAGCAGATCCAGATACTCAAATGATTGAACAATCGATAATAACAATCGGTTTGATTGCGGCTGGGATTACACTTGGCCGTTTTATATGGCGTTATACCATTTTTGGTGCATCACGTCGTATTGAATTTGAACTAAGAAATGTGATGTTCAATCATGCTACCAAACTTTCGCAAAGCTTTTATAGTCAAGAAAAAGTAGGAGGTTTGATGACCTACTTTATCAATGATTTAGAAGCTGTTCGTATGTCGTTTGGTCCTGGTATCTTAATGTTGATCGATGGTTTGATGTTAGGTGGATTCGCTTTATATCGTATGGCTAACTTAAATTTAAATCTAACGATATATGCGACAATCCCTATGGTGGGATTAACCATTGCCTTAGTCATCATCCGTAAAAGAATCACAAAACGTTTTAAAGAAAGACAAGAATCGGTTGAAAAGTTATCTGACTTCACACAAGAAAACTTTTCAGGGATTACTGTCATTAAAGCTTTCGTGAGAGAACTTAAGGAAGCCATGTTGTTTAGAAACCGAAATTTAGATTTATATGATAAAAATATTGGTTTCATGAAGTTTATCATTATCGTTAATATTGCGATTAGCACAGCGATTAACTTAGTGATTTTAGTTATTATTGTTTTGGGTTCACTCCTAGTTATTCGTCATGAAGAAGTCGGATTAACATCCGGGCAACTCACAGAGTATCTCGGTTACTTCTTTACATTGATTTGGCCAACGATGGCTTTATCGCAATTTGTCAATATTCAAAGCCAAGCGAAAGCTTCAGCTGATCGTATTGAAAAATTCTTAAATCATCCACTGGATGTCAACGATTTACCTGATGCAAAAGATATTTCAAATCTCAGAGGATCACTTAAGGTGACCAACTTAACCTTTACATATCCCGATGGTGATTCACCTGTACTCAAGGATGTTTCATTTGAGATTAAAAGAGGTGAAATGGTAGGTATTTTAGGTCGTACAGGTAGTGGTAAATCAAGTTTGGTTGATCTCTTTTTACGCATCTATAATCTTGAAAAAAATATGATTTATTTAGATGGTCACGACCTTATGGATTTATCGATCCATTCAGTTAGACATACCATGGGTTATGTTCCACAAGATAATTTCTTATTTTCAGATACGATTACAAACAATATCGGTTTTTCTATCGAACAACCGAAAGAAGATGATGTTATCGAATCTGCAAAATTAGCAGATGTTTATGAAAACATTATCGATTTTAAAGAAGGATTTAATACCATTTTAGGTGAACGTGGCGTCACCGTTTCAGGTGGTCAAAAACAACGTATTTCAATCGCAAGAGCTTTAACAAAAAATCCTGAAATTCTCATCTTAGATGACTCAGTATCTGCGGTTGATACAAAAACTGAAGAAGCCATCATTAAAAATCTTCATCAGATTAGAAAAGGGAAAACAACCATCTTTATTGCGCACCGCATTTCTACAGTTAAACGGATGGATAAAATTATTTTACTTGATCAAGGTGAAGTGGTTGCGATTGGATCGCATCACGAACTTCTCAAAACCTCACCACTTTATCAAGATATGGTGAAAAGACAAACACTTGAAACCATCGTTCAAGGAGGTGACATCATCCATGAAGGACTTTAAAGATAACACCCGTGAACGTAGTGATAAAGAGGTTCTAAGAAGATTATTAGGATATGCTAAACCTTATAAGAAAGAATTTATTTGGATTGTTATCATGATGATTATCTCTTTAGGTGTTCAACTACTTCCACCACTTTTAATTGGTTTGACAGTTGATACAGTTTCTAATGATGCTTTATCACAAAGCGAAAAGATTCAATTTATTATTTTCTTGTCGATATTCTTTATTGTTATTTTATCTGTTGCACATTTTATTTCATATGTACAAGGGATTATGCTTCAAAAGGTTGGACAAAAGACGGTTGTTACCCTAAGAGATCAAGTTTTCAATCACATTGAAAATTTGAGTATTGGTCAAATCAACCAAGTTCCTGTAGGTAAACTCGTCACACGCGTCATCAACGATACGAATACCATCAGTGAAATGTACACCAATGTGGGTGTAAATCTTGTCAAAAACATTTTATATCTGATCGCTATTTTAATTGTTATTTTCGTGATCAACTGGAAGATTTCATTGTTTGTCATTATGGTCGTTCCACTTGTTTTTCTTGCGACAGTCATCTTTAGAAAGTATTCACGCGCATCTTACCGCAAGGTCAGACAAAATGTATCAGAAGTTAATGCTTTTCTATCAGAAAACTTATCAGGTATGAAAGTGACACAAATCTTTAATCAAGAAGAGAAAAAACGTTTAGAGTTTAAAGATCATAGCATGAAGCTTAGAAACAGTTATCTTCAAGAAATCTTAGTCTTTGGTATTTACAGACCGATTGTCTATATGTTTGCTATGGTTGGATCACTTTTAGTCTTATACATCGGCTATCAAGAGGTCATGTTAGGTATTATTAGTGCAGGTATTTTGTATTCCTACTATGCGTATGTTGGTGATTTCTTCGAACCTATCCAACAATTAGCTGAACAGTTTAACACACTACAAAATGCATTCGCTTCAGCTGAAAAAGTCTTTGATGTTCTAGATACTAAACCAGATATCACAGATGAAAAAGATGCAATGGATATCACATCATTTAGTGGAAAAATTGAGTTCAAAAATGTTTGGTTTTCCTATTTACCTGATGAATGGGTTCTAAAAGACGTATCATTTAAGGTAAAACCAGGAGATACAGTAGCCTTTGTTGGTGCTACAGGTTCTGGAAAAACAACCATACTATCCTTAATTGTTAGAAACTACGATATTCAAAAAGGACAGATTTTAATTGATGGTATCGATATTAAAAAGATTACACGTGCATCATTAAGACGACATATTGGTCAAATGCTACAGGATGTCTTCCTATTTTCCGGTTCTATTATGGAAAATATCACGTTAAGAGATGAAGCGATTACTAAAGATGAAGTGATTCATGCATCTGAAT
>JAVEQT010000019.1:0-12395 GCA_034007485.1 Acholeplasmataceae bacterium | reverse complement strand
GCATCATTAAGACGACATATTGGTCAAATGCTACAGGATGTCTTCCTATTTTCCGGTTCTATTATGGAAAATATCACGTTAAGAGATGAAGCGATTACTAAAGATGAAGTGATTCATGCATCTGAATATGTCGGAGCGAATACTTTTATTGATCGCTTACCCGATGGTTATGATCATATCGTTTTAGAAAGAGGTAATAACTTCTCTGCTGGACAAAGACAATTAATTAGCTTTGCCAGAGCACTCGTCTATAAACCCAGTTTAATGATTTTAGATGAAGCAACAGCAAACATTGATAGTGAAACTGAAGGACTCATCCAGGAATCATTAGAAAAGATGATGAACATTTCAACCATGCTCATCGTTGCACACAGACTTTCAACCATTCAGCATGCTGATAAAATCATCGTTATGCAAAAAGGTGAAATAAAGGAAGAGGGAAGCCATCAAGAACTTCTCAAAATGGGCGGTTTATATTACAATCTTTATCAACTTCAATATGAAGAGAAGGAAGCTTAATGTTTCCTTCTTTTTTTCTTGACACCTAAAAGAAATAGTGCTATACTTAAAATGAAATTAAGGTAAGCCTTAAAAAAAGAATAGGAGAATGATCTATGCTGACATGGTTTATGGGGTTAGAAGTTTGGGTTCAAGCATTGATTGGAACAGCTTTTACATGGGGTATGACTGCGATTGGTGCTGCCCTTGTCTTCTTTTTCAAAAATATTCAAAGAAATGTGTTTAATTTAATGTTAGGATTTGCATCAGGTGTCATGATTGCAGCGAGCTTTTGGAGTTTGCTTGCACCAGCCATTGATATGGCAAACGAACAAGGTGTGATTTCATGGCTTGTTGTTGCAATTGGTTTTGCTTTAGGCGGTATATTCTTATATATCGCAGATAAGACAGTACCTCACGTTCACTTTGGGTTTAATCATGATAAAGAAGGTTTGCCTACGAAACTTAAAAGAAATATTTTGCTTGTGTTTTCAATTACATTACATAATATTCCTGAAGGATTAGCTGTTGGTGTTGCCTTTGGTGCCATTCAATACATCACAGGTGATGTGACAGCAGCAACACTATCAGCTATCGGACTAGCGATTGGTATTGGGATTCAAAATTTTCCAGAAGGTGCCGCTGTATCAATTCCTTTAAGACAAGAAGGAGTCAGCCGTACGAAGGCATTTATTTTAGGTCAAGCCTCAGGTCTTGTAGAACCTATATCTGCCATATTAGGAGCTATTTTAGTAACGTATGTCTCCGTGATATTACCTTATGCACTAGCGTTTGCTGCTGGCGCAATGATTTATGTTGTTGTTGAAGAATTAATTCCTGAAGCACAACAGAAACAAACACCCAAAGGTGCCCATTTTGCAACTTTAGGCGTCATGGTTGGCTTCATTGTTATGATGGTTTTAGATGTTGCTTTAGGTTAGGGAGGTTTTATTGTGATGAATCGCGCAGAAGAAGATTATATAAAAACGATCTATGAACTGACAGCTGAGAAAAAACAACCGCTCATTAAATCTAATGAGATTGCTGATCGTTTTGGATTTACTGATCAAAGCGTAAATGAAATGATTAAAAAGCTCGAAAAGAAAGGTTTAGTTTCTTTTATCCCATATAAAGGGATTTCATTAACTAGAAAAGGAAAAGATGTTGCAATCCGTATGGTGAGAGCACATCGTATATGGGAAGTCTTTTTGACTGAAAAATTAGGATTTTCATGGGAAAACGTCCATGAAGATGCTGAAATGTTAGAACATGCGACAAGCCGTGAAGTGCTTGAAAAATTATATACCTTTTTAGGTGAGCCTAAATATTGTCAACATGGCAATCCCATACCTGATTTTCGTGGGAAAATTGGAGATTCAACCGCATTTTCACTTTGTGAAGTAAAAGTAAACCAATCGTTTGAACTTTTGAGAGTCAATGATCATAAGGATCTTTTAGTCTATCTTAATCAAAACAATATGAAACTTCATGATTGTTACCAAGTGCTTGAAAAAGACGAATTTAATGGTTTGATAAAAATAAGAAATAAACAAGATGACATCGTATTGACGTTAAAAACGGCAGGTATGTTATTTGGTAAAATAGTTGAGGATAAATGATTAAATAATCATCATTATTCTTTGAGTAAAGAGGGGTGAGGCTATGTTAAAAGAAATGATTCAACTGAATGATGAACACATCTTAAAAGAATTTTTAGATGATATTCATGCCCATGACTTAGCTGAACTTTTTGTAGAACTGACTGATCAAGAGAAAAATAAAGTATTTAGCTTATTACCTAATGAAAAGTTAGCTGAACTTGTCTCGTATCTTGAAGCAGAAGATGCAGCAGAAATCTTAACTGAATTTGATCTCGAAAAACAAGTAGAACTTGTTGAAATGATGGAACCAGATGATGCTGCTGATATCATCATTGAGCTCGATAAAGAGGAAAAAGAAGAGCTTCTTGATAAATTATCAGATGATTCAGAAATTAAAGAGTTAATGCAATATGATGAAGATGAAACAGGTTCAGTAATGACGACCCTTTTTATTGTTGTTGAACCAGATTTAGATGTCAAGAAAGCGACTAAGAAAGTCATCAAAGAAGCTGATCAAGTTGAATCTATCAACACAATCTTTGTTGCTGATGAAAAGAACATCTATTTAGGCGCAGTTGCATTAAGAGATTTACTTAAAGCAAAAACACCTTTAGAAGTGAAAGAACTGATTATGGAATACCCGGTCTCTATCGATACGGATCCTATCAATAAAACCGTTCAAGCCATCAGAAACTATGGGATATACGAGATGCCAGTTGTTGATGAATATGGCAAATTATTGGGTATGGTTACTTTGGATGATGCGCTTGATGTTTATCAAGAAGAAGCTCAAGAAGACTTTGAAAAGTTAGCTGCTTTACCAGAAACTGAAGAGGATTCTGGTCCATTAAAAACAGCCATGCATCGCATACCATGGTTAATTACCTTACTCATAGTTTCACTTCCAATTGCTTTAATTACAAGACAGTTTGAGCATGTGTTAACTGCTGTTGCTATATTGATCGTCTTTCAACCGCTCATTTTAGGATCTGCAGGTAATGTTGCTACACAGACGCTAGCTGTTACACTTCAGATGTTATCTACACATGAAAAAGGGATTATAAAAAACTCAGCAAAAGAAATCTTAACAGGTATTATGAATGGTTTTATCATTGGACTCATCGCTTTTGTGATGACCAATATTTTTGCGTTAATTAATACGTCACTTACAACAGATCCTTTGTTAATCGGACTTGTTGTAGGTTTATCTTTATGGCTAACAGTGATTGTTGCCCCAATATTAGCGATATTAATTCCACTTGCCTTACATACCTTTAAACTTGATCCTGCGGTCGCATCAGGTCCGTTTATTACAACACTGATCGATTTAACTGCACAACTTATTTATTTTGGTTTAGCAACGCTTATTTTAGGAGGTCTATTATGATTAAGAAAATTAATTTTAAACATAGTGATGAACAACTTAAAAAGCAGCTGAAACCTCTTTTTGCGTATGATTTAGCACTGTATTATCCTTTGCTTGATGATCTAGAAAAGAAGCGACTCTTAAATCTTATCGGACTAGATAAAATGACAGATATGTTTGTTGAACTTGACGTTGAAGATCAACTCGATTTGATCTCTCGATTATCAGAAGCTAAGCAAAAAACATTATTTCGCAACATGGAATCTGATGATTTAAAAGAATTTATTGAAGATATCGATGAGGAAAATAGACCTCAAATCATGAGTTTATTATCAAAGGTAAAAGCAAAGACCATATCGTTATTATTAACCTATGATGAAGATGTTGCTGCCTCCATTATGTCTACAGATTACATCTCAATTTCATTAAGTAACACGATTAAAGAAGCAACGGATCACGTCATTAAAGATTCTAAAGAAACAGATTACATCGATACATTATTTGTGGTCGATGATGAAAAAAGAATTGTAGGTCTCATCGATTTAAAAGATCTTATTATGGCAAGAAGTAATCAAGTTTTAGAGAAGATTATGATTGATGATTTTCAGTTTGTTTATGATGATGAAACGATTGAAAAAGCGATTCAAACCGTTGTTGACTACGATAGAAATGTTATTCCAGTTCTAGATTCGGATGATCATATTTTAGGTATAGTTACAGCGGATGACGTCTTTGATGAAATCATTGAAGCCAGTGAAGACGATTATCAGAAAATGGCCTTATTAAGTGATTATGAATCATCATCAAGCGCTTTTGAACGTACAAAACAAAGACTACCCTGGTTGATGATTGCTGTTGTTTTAAATCTATTAATGGCAAGTTTCTTATCGATTTTTGAAGGAACTTTGCAAGCCGTAACCATCATTGTTTTTTTCCAACCACTCATCTTAGGTATGGCTGGTAATATCGGTACACAAGCTTTAGCTGTTACTATTTTAGGCATCAATAAAAATGAGTTTGATGGTAAACATATACCTAAAGATCACTTGTTTAAGGAAGTGCTGATCGGTCTACTTAACAGTGTTTTACTAGGTATAGCTGCCTTTATTTTTGTCACATTATTCTTAACGCTTTTCCCTGCGCAAGGTGACATTCTTCCTTATCGCATGGGTTTAGTCGTCTTCTTTGCAATGTCTGCCTCCATGTTTGTTTCATCTTTTATGGGAGCATTAATACCCATTATTTTAAATAAATTTGATCAAGATCCATCAGCTGCATCTGGTCCATTGATGACAACAGTTAATGATCTTTTTGCTCTTGTGATCTATTTTAGTATCGCAACGCTTGTATTCTTGTGAGATATTATGTGAATTCATGAAATGAAACGTTTGACATGCTATAATAAAAATGAAAGAAAGAGGTAAATTTATGGAAAATTATATAAAGATTTATGAAGCGTATCGCAAAAAGATTATTGCATACCGTTATTTTGGTTGGCTCATGAGCTGGGACCAAGAAACAGAAGCTCCAGAAGAATCCATTGCGTATCGCACAAAACAATTTGAAGTGATGGCAGAAGAAATGTATCAAATTGAATCAGCAAAAGAATATATGGATGCTATCGATTATCTTTATGCACATTTAGATGAGATTGAAGATACCGATTTTAAAGTGGAAATTAGACGTGTCTATAAAGATTTAAGATTAATTAAATTCGTTCCAAAAGATGAATTGATTGCACATCAAGTCTTAACTTCTCAAGCATCACACCTATGGGCAAAGGCTAAAAACGAAAATAATTTCGACATGTATGCACCAACTTTAGAAAAAATTGTTGAATTCAAGAAAAAACAAGTGAAATATTTAGAAACACCAGAACTCAAGGGTTATGATATTTTACTTGATGATTTTGAAGAAGGGTTTACCGTAAAAGAATACGATCAATTTTTTAACACATTGAAAGATGAACTCGTTCCATTTGTAAAAGAAGTCACAGCGAAGAAACAAAAGTTTTCAAGCAAACTGACAAAGAGTATTTTCCCAAGAGAACAACAAATAAAATTCTCAGAGTATTTACTCGATGTTTTCAAATACGATCGTAAACGTGGTCTTCTCAAAGAAAGTGCACACCCATTTACATCAGGTGTAAGCTCAGCAGATACACGCATTACGACACATTATTATGAAAAGAATTTTGCATCAGCTATTTTTTCTACCATTCATGAAATGGGACATGGTATTTATGAATTACAAAATGATCCAAAATACGATGATACATTTTTACATGGGGGAACAAGCTTAGGTATTCATGAGTCACAATCACGTATGTATGAAAACATGCTTGGACGTTCCATGTCATTTTGGAAAGCACACTATGCGAAATTAGTCGAACTCTTCCCCAAACAATTAAAAAATATCACTTTAGAAGAATTCCATCGTTACATCAATCGTGCTGAACGCTCACTCATCAGAACTGAAGCGGATGAACTAACTTACGCTCTACATATCATGGTACGCTATGAACTTGAAAAGGGACTTATTTCAGGGAAAATCAAGGTCAAAGATCTACCTAAAAAGTGGAATCGTCTCATGTATGAATATGTTGGTGTTCGTCCAAAGACAGATAAAGAAGGCGTTCTACAGGATATTCATTGGTCAGGCGGAGCATTTGGATATTTTCCAACGTATGCTTTAGGTTCAGCATATGCTGCACAAATTTATCAAGCTATGAATAAAGAAATCAATATTGAAGAAGCTCTAGAAAACAATAACATTGAAATCATTAATGCATGGTTAAAGGATAAGATTCACACGTTTGCTTCAAGCAAAACACCTAAAGAATTGATGTTAATAGCAACACAAGAATCTTTCAATCCTTATTACTATGTTAACTATCTAAAAAATAAGTTTAAAAACTAGAAATTGCGAGAAACACCTATGCTTTCAATCAAACAACTTTATCAAGTGGGTCATGGACCCTCAAGCTCACACACGATGGGACCTGCAAAGGCAGTAAAAACCGTAAAAGACATGTGTGAAGCGTGTGATCGTTTTGAAATATCACTTTTTAATTCACTTGCGCTCACTGGTAAAGGACACTTAACTGAGGAAGCGATTAAAGAGTCATTGGGAGACATTCCCGTGACTTTTTTGACGTCTTTGGACTTATCAAGACATCCTAACAGTTTGATTATTAAAGGCTTTTGTAATGATCAATTGATGATTGAAAAAGAAGTCAATAGCACAGGTGGAGGTAGAATTGTGTTTGTAGGTGAAACTGATACTGAGGAACACATCTATCCGCATCAAACATTTAAACAGATCAAAAAGTATTGTAAAAGTAAGAACATGACACTTCATGACTATGTCTACGAAGTTGAAGGAGAAGAAATCAAAGTTTTTCTTGAAGAGATTTGGGAAACCATGAAAGCAGCTATCGTCAGAGGGATAGCAACACATGGTGTTTTGCCTGGACCTTTAAAAATGAAACGAAAAGCACCAGAACTTTATAGTCGAATTAAAGCAACCGATGTTCCTGAACTTGTTGAAAATAAATTAGTCGCTAGCTATGCATTTGCAGTATCTGAGGAAAATGCAAGTGGTGGTATCATTGTCACTGCACCCACATGTGGTGCATGTGGTGTTTTACCATCTGTGATATATTATATGCATGAAAGACATGATGTGATCACAAAAGAACGTATCATCAATGGGCTTGCTGTTGCGGGACTCATCGGTAACATCATCAAACATAACGCATCGATTTCTGGTGCAGTGGCTGGTTGTCAAGCAGAAATAGGAAGTGCATGTTCGATGGCAGCTGCAGCGCATGCGACACTGTTTAACTTATCGATGGATCAAATTGAATATGCTGCAGAGATTGCCATGGAACATCATTTAGGTTTAACATGTGATCCAGTCAATGGATATGTTCAAATTCCATGTATAGAAAGAAACGCAGTGGCTGCACTTCGTGCGATTGATGCCTGCGGGTTAGCATATTTTCTAACAGATTCACGAAAAATATCGTTTGACATGGTTGTTCAAACGATGTATCAAACAGGTCTTGATATGCATCAATCATACAAAGAGACCTCACAAGGTGGGCTAGCCTACTATTTCAAGGAGGAAGACGATGTTAACTGTTGGTAGTAGAATCACAGGAAAAGCGATTGATGTTGATTATTTAGGACAAGGTATTGTTAAACATGAAGAATTTGTTATTTTTGTTAAAGGTATGATCACTGATGAGGTTGCTGATATTAAAATCACCAAATTAAAGAAGCATTTTGCTGAAGGAGTTATCGTATCATTGATTGAACGAAGTAACGATCGCAGGCATCATGAAGATGAACATTTAGGAAGTATGGACTTAATCCATATGTCTGATGAATTGCAGCTTTTATGGCAAACGAAATTAACATCTGATACGCTTAAGAAAATTGCTGATTTAGATGTAACAATTGAACATATCGTGACAGATCACCAATTCTTTAATTATAGAAATAAAGCGGTATTTCATGTGATGAATCGTGATCAGCTCAGCTTGGGATTGTATCATGAAGATGGTAGAGGGCTATACCCCATTGACCACTTTGTTTTATCAGATTCCTTGACCAATCATATCATTCATATATTGAATCAAGCGAAAGTCTTGATCGATTACACCACGTTTAAACAAATCGCCATACGTACAAATCTTGAAGGTGAGGCACTTGTCACACTGATTTCAACAAAAAAATCATTTCGCGGGTTGAAACAGATGATCGATGTCTTAAAAGAAATCAAGGGTGTCATTGGCATCACCTTAAACATCAAAGATATGGACAAAAGGATTTTAGGAAGTAAATCATTTTTGATGTATGGTCAATCAGTGATTCATGAAAAAGTAGGTACTTTTTCATTTCCGGTAACGGATCAGTCATTCTTTCAAATTAACGTTCCAGTTATCAACATAGTTTATGAAATGATCAAAAAACACATGATAAAAAATAAGAAAGTCATCGATGCTTATAGCGGTGTTGGAAGTATTGGTTATTATCTTAGCGATCAAGCAAAAGAAGTCATCATGATTGAATCGAATATTGATGCGTGTCAAATGGCAGAAAAAGTGAGAGAAGAAAAGCATTTAAAACATGTTAAAATCATCTCTGGCCAGGTAGAAAAGAAGATACAAGAAGAAGATGGAGATATTCTAATCGTTGACCCGCCAAGAAATGGTTTAATGCCAGAACTCGTGGATCACATGCTTGAAAAAGACTATCAACAAATCTTTTATCTCTCATGTGATTTAAAAACGTTAGCAAGAGATTTAAAAAGATTACATGAAAAATATAACATTAAAAAAGTGTATCCTATTCGGATGTTCCCACAAACAACAGAATGTGAAACACTTGTCATTCTTGAATACAAATAACGATAAAAAAACGCCTAACAAAGGCGTTTTATATTTATTTAAGATCACTAATTAATTGATCGATTTCTTCTTTTGTCGTACGGTAAGTTGTTACTAAACGAATCATTTTTGAATGTTCAAAGGTTTTCCATGTTTCAAATGTGTAAGATAGACTTAAGCGTTTGATCACATCATGTGGAAGTGTGATAAATTGTTGATTCGTTGGCGTTTCATTAAACGGCAGATTTAATTCCTTCAAACGTTTAATTAAATATTTTGACATATGATTCGCATGGCGCGCAATCTCAAAAAATAAATCATCTTCAAATAATCTTTCAAACTGCATACCCACAAGAAAACCTTTGGCGAGTAAGCCTCCGCTTTGTTTCATGCTGTATCTAAAGTAATCATCAAAGTATGCATGCTTGGTCACAACAGCTTCCCCTAATAGGGCACCATTTTTTGTGCCACCAATATAAAAGATGTCGCTGAACTCAACCATATCATTTAATGTTAAGTCTTGACCATCAGCAGTTAACGCGACACCAAGTCTAGCACCATCTACAAAAAGATATAAGCCAAGTTTTTGACACGTTTCATAGATCGCTTTTAACTCGTGTTTGGCATAGATATGACCAGTTTCAGTTGCATTGGATAGATAAACCAGCTTCGGTTTAACCATATGCTCATCAGTAAAAGCTGCATATGTTCTTTCAATATCATAGGGTGTTAATTTACCCTCTTTGTTTGGTACCGTAATGATCTTATGACCCGTCGATTCAATCGCACCCGTCTCATGAACTTCAATATGACCTGTATCAGCTGAAATGACTGCTTCGTATGGTTTTAAAAGATGTGATATCACAATTTTATTGGTTGATGTGCCACCTGACATAAAATGAATAAAAACAGGTTTTTCAATACGCTCTTGAATTTTTTGTCTTGCTTTTTCACAATGAAAATCCATACCATAACCTAAATGGGCTTCCTTTTGATAGGTCATCATGGATTCAAGTAATTTGGGATGCGCTAAATCATTGTAATCATTTCTAAAATGGATCATACTCATATACCTCACTCACTAAAAAAATTATAACACAAAAAAAACAGAAGTCATATAACTCCTGTTAAGCACGTACAAAGGGATTGAATTTCTTTTCGTGACCGATATCGGTTGTTCTTCCATGACCTGGATAAACCAGTGTATCTTCATCAAATAATTCGTAAATGCGTTTGATCGATTGATAAATCACTTGAGGATCAGATAAGGGGATATCTGTTCTACCAATACTTTGATAGAAAAGTGTATCACCTGAGAATAAGACTTGGTTTGCATATAATACCGTACATCCTTCTGAATGACCTGGTGTTTCATAAACTTTAAATAGATGTGTGATGGCTTCAAAAGTATCACCTTCATGCACCCAAACATCAACAGGAATCACATAACCGATTTGGTTATAACTGCTTTTCCCCATCCAGATACGATCTTTAGCAGGAGCGTAGACGGTACAATTAAAAGCTTCTTTCATCTGTTTCACACCACCGACATGATCTGGATGTCCATGTGTTACATAAATGGCTTCAACTTCGAATTCATTTTTCTTAATATATTTGATAACTTCATCACTTTCATAACCAGGATCAATGATGAGTGCTTTCTTATCTTCTGAGAACACATAGCAATTACTTCTTAAATTGCCGAGTGTAAATCGCATGATTTCCATTTTTTATCACCTCATGCATTATAGCATATATTTTTTATTTGCCAAGTCTTTTTATATCTTTATCCCCTAATCTTTACACGTAAGCGTTATCTTTTATCGTCATTTAAGCAATTTGGGATGTAATTGAGTATAATGAGGGTGCTAAGGGAGTTGTTATCCATGAAAATCTATCAAAATTATACTGAGCTCATTGGTAAAACACCATTGCTCAGACTTCATCGTTTAGAAAAATTGTTCAATCTCGATGTTGAGCTTGTCGCAAAACTCGAAAATCATAATCCGCTATCAAGCGTTAAAGATCGTTTAGCATATGCTTTAATCCAAGCATTGGAAGAACATTATACCATCACTGATCAAACCCATTTTGTTGAACCTACATCAGGTAATACCGGTATCGGTTTAGCTTATATCTGTGCAGCAAAAGGGTATAAATTAACGTTAATTATGCCTGAATCTGTTTCAAAAGAACGCGTTCAAATCGTTAAAGCATTAGGCGCAAATGTGATCTTAACTGATAAATCTTTAGGTATGAAGGGTTCTATTCAAAAAGCATATGACCTTCAAAAAGAAGATCAGCATGTCTTGATACCTATGCAATTTGAAAATCTTGCTAATCCAGAAATCCATCGTAAAACTACAGCACTAGAAATCTTAGCAGATACAGATCATCAACTTGATTATTTCATTGCTGGGGTTGGTACGGGTGGAACGATTACTGGGGTTGGTGAAGTTTTAAAAGATCAAGTTAAACAGATACGCATCATTGCCGTGGAACCTAAAGATTCTCCAGTGCTTTCTGGTGGTTTACCAGGACCGCATACCATTCAGGGCATCGGTGCAGGCTTTATACCAAAGATTCTAAATCAAGCTATTATTGATGAGATTGTCCAAGTACCTAATGAAGAAGCATTTCATTATGCGAGATTACTTGCTAAAGAAGAAGGTGTCTTTGCAGGTATTTCAACAGGCGCGATTTTATATGCAGCAATCAAAATTGCTCAAAGAAAGGAAGCGCGTGGAAAACGCATTGTCTTCATCGTGTGTGATACCGGTGAAAGATATCTTTCCACACCACTTTATGACCTATGATGAAATGTACTGTTGAAGATGTAAGAGCGGTCAAACAATTTGATCCAGCAGCATCTAACTGCTTTATGATTTACTTTACATATCCAGGAGTGATCGCATTAAGACGACATAGAAGAGCACATAAACTCTGGAACAAAGGATTTAAAAATCTTGCACGATATATCAGTTATCGCACAAGACGCATCACAGGTATTGACATTCATCCAGCAGCAAAAATCGGACATGGTGTTTTTATAGATCACGGCATGGGAACAGTGATTGGTGAAACAGCTGTGATTGGTGATAACTGTATTTTATATCATGGTGTCACTTTAGGGGCGAACACATTTGAAAAAGTTGATCGCCATCCAAAACTTGGTAATCATGTCATTGTCTATGCAAATGCAACCTTAATTGGTCCCATTCATATTGGGGAACATAGCATTGTTGCTGCAGGGGCAGTTGTCGTTAAAGATGCACCGCCTTACAGCAAGTTAATTGGTATACCAGCACATCGAAATAGCTCTGTTTAGGGCTATTTTTTTGATATTTATTATAATTAGAAGAGCTATTTATAATCTTGGTTAAATCCTTTGTAAAACATCTTCGATATCTCTACAATGGGAGTGTATCATTGTAGAAGAAGGTGTTTATATGTATGTCGTTTCACGTGTATTATCCTTTGAAAAAGGGATTGACGATAACGTGTTGGATCAAATGAAAAAACCTAGCATCATGAA
>JAVEQT010000018.1:13598-22357 GCA_034007485.1 Acholeplasmataceae bacterium | reverse complement strand
GATGTAAATACGCCAGTTGAACTGCGATTTCACCACCATATGAGATACCGACCACATTAACTTTAGCTAAACCAAGTTCATGAAGAAGTGCCATGATGATTTCGATTTGAACATCTTGCATGTAAATGCTGTTTTCTAAACGATCTGATTGTCCTTGGTCGATAAAATCAAGACGGATCAGCTTGTTATGTTCTGTCATGGATGAGACAAAGGGTTCCCATGATTTTGTCGACATCATGATGCCATTTAAGATCAATATAGGTTTTCCTTCACCCTGCACATCATAATAAATGTTTCTACCTTTATAATTTAATGTTGACATTAGAAAATCCACTCCAATTGTTTCGCTTCTTCAAGAAGTTGATCTCTAAATTTAGGATGAGCAATGGAAATCAGAAGTTTGACTCTTTCCTCGATGGTTGTTCCACGCAGTGCAACACAACCATATTCAGTAACAACATAATCGACATCTGCTCTTGATAAAGTAACCGCAGCGCCAGGTTTAAGTGTTGTTACAATCTTAGAGATTTCTTCTTTTTCGCCTGTTTCTTTATTTCTTACCATCGCTGTTGAATATAAAGCAATAAATGATTTACCATTTTTTGCGTTTTGGGCACCAATTGCTGTATCTGCTTGACCACCTGTACCAGAAAACTGGACATGACCAATCGATTCAGATGCCACCTGACCGGTTAAATCAACTTCAATAGTTGTATTAATAGAAATTTGATTATCATTTAATCCAACAACGTGTGGATCGTTAGCTTCAATACCACGCATGAAATAGACATCTTTGTTATTGTCTAAGAATTTATAAAGTTCTGGTGAACCAAAAGCGAACGTACACACATGTTTACCATTCATATAATTCTTTTGCTTACCTGTGATGACGCCTTCTTTAATAAGATCCATCATCCCGTTGGTAAACATTTCTGTGTGTATACCTAAGTCTTTTTTATCTTTTAAGAAATAAGCAACTGCATTGGGGATACCACCAATACCTAATTGAATAGTTGCTCCATCGGGGATATATTTTGCGATTTCTTTACCGATGAGCATATCTTTTTCATTAGGTTCTGAATTAATGATGGAAGGTACAGGATAATCAGCTTCAATGATGTAATCAACTTCATCGATATGAACCTGATTATCACCATATGTTCTTGGGAAATTGGGGTTCGTTTCAATGATGACGATATCTGCTACATCAATGGCATCTCTTTCATACACATTTTGAATCGATAATGAAATAAAACCATTTTCATCAGGCATGGAAGCCGCTGTTATGAAAATGTTAGGCTTCATATGATCAAAACGTTTTTTCCCTGCTAAATGAAGATGATTGGGGATAAAAGAGATATTACCATTCTTATGATATTTTCTTAGAGTTGCTGTGTAAAACCAACCAGCAACTTTAAATGAATCAATATACTTTGGATTTGTAAAAAACTCAGCTTCTAAGATCGGTAAACAGTTTGAAACGACCACGTGTTTAACGCGATCGGCCACTGTATGCAAGATCTTCATGAAGTTTTGAGGTTCTGCTGCTGTCATACCAACGACAATATGATCATTCGATTTGACAAGTTGAACTGCTTGCTCAGCAGTTATATATTTTGGCATGTTACCACCTCTGTGTATAATGTGTGATGGGATTATCCCCATTGAATGATGTTGGCAGCCCAAACATAACCAATACCTGCTGCTAACATGCAGACGACCGTACCGTCCTTCACCTGACCGGTTTGTAAGGCAAGATGCAAAGACAGTATTTGGTCGATCTGTCCAATATGACCGTAATCTTCAAGATAGATGGTTTGGTCGTTTGTCAATCCTAACTCTTGAAGCATGCCTTCATGACCGGAACGCTTGATGTGTAGGATATCTAAGAAACCAATATCTTTTCTTTCTAAGTTTGATTTTCTTAAGGATTCATCGATACATTTATACCAATTAGGCATCGAAACCTCATTCAATCGATTTTTCATTTTAAGAGGATCCATTAAACGCAGTGATTTTTGTGCTTCATTCATGTTAGCAAGTGTGATCGGGTTACATAAACCACCTATTTCAACACCAGCTGTTCTGGATAGAGAACCATCAGCAATCACATGAGATCCTAATAAAAGATTTTTTCCGTGGTTTTTCTTTAAGATGATGGCACCACCGCCGGCACCTAAATTGTACATCATAGACATATCTTTATCTGTATAGTCGACAAAATCACCATTACGATAGCCACCAACGACCATGACGATGTTGATTTCATCATCAGCAATCAGCATATCTTTTGCCATTTTCATCGCAGATACGGTTGTACAACAACGATTCTGAACATCAATACCCCATGCATTGGTTGCTCCAATGCGATCTTGAATGTATAAAGCAGATGTTGTGAGTGGATATTCTTTCCATTCTTCAGTTACGCTTAAGATGACATCAATATCTTGAGGGTTGACACCTGTATTTTTAAGTGCATCAAGTGCTGCTAAAGCACCCATTTCTTGTGTACCATCTTGGGCTGTGTTAGATGGAAGAACTTTTTCTCTGATTCCGAGTTTATCGATGACAGCTTGTTCACTCCATACACCTTGTGTCGCTTCAGCAATATCTCGTGCTGTCATGCGACCTTTAGGTAGATATATACCTGTTCCTACGATTCCTACATTGATTTTGCTCATGAGGAACACCTCTTTCTATGAATTAAAAATTAAAGACGCATACCGCCGTTGACATTTAAAGTTTGGCCTGTGACATAAGATGATTCTTCTGATGCTAAGAATAAAGCTGCGTTAGCGACTTCATGTGGTTGTCCTAAACGACCAAGCATGGTCAATTTAGCAAAACTATCAAGAAGATCTTGAGGTATCGTCTTTAAGATATCTGTCATGATATAACCTGGAGCAATGGCATTCACTCTGACGTTAGCACCTTTTCTAGCAAACTCTTTTGCCCATGTCATGGTTAAACCTATAACACCAGCTTTGGTTGCTGCATAGTTTGCTTGACCGATGTTACCGAAAACACCGACAACTGATGAAATATTGATAATTGAACCGTAACCGTTAGCTTCCATATGTGGGCCGATTAAACGTGTTAAGTTAAATACACCCTTGAGGTTAACATCGATGACTGCATTCCATTGATCATCTGTCATTTTACGTGTCATGGCATCTTTTGTAATACCTGCATTGTTTACTAAAATATCAATTTTACCAAAACGTTGAACAACATCATCGAAGAACTTTTGAACGCCAGCAACATCTGTGACGTTTAAAGGAAAGTAATGCACGTTTTCACATGCATATGTGAGTTCACCCATATCAGCTGCAACAACAGTTGCACCTTCTTTAGCAAATAATTCAGCCATCGCTTGGCCTAAGCCTTTCGCACCACCTGTGATGACTGCAACACGATTTTCTAATCTTTTCATTAATCTATATCTCCTTAATTAGTTTACTTTTTTCAAGATGACTGCAGTTCCCATGCCGCCACCGATACAAAGACTTGCAAGACCATACGTATACTCTTTATGTTTTAACATTTCATGAACGAGTGTTACAATAATACGGTTACCACTAGCTCCTACTGGATGTCCTAAAGCAATCGCACCACCGTTTGGATTTGTTTTAGATAAAATGTCTTCTTTAGTGATAGCAAATGCATCTGTTAACTCTTTAATCACACCGAGTGATTGTGCAGCAAATGCTTCGTTAAGTTCGAATAAGTCAATATCATTTATATCTAAGTTTGCATGCTTTAATGCTTGTTTAATAGCAGGTGTTGGACCTAATCCCATAACTGATGGATCAACGCCACCTTGACCAATACCAACAACTTCAGCAATCGGTTTTAAGTTGTGTGCTTTAACGTAGTCTTCAGAAGCTAAGATGACAAAGCTTGCGCCATCATTGATACCTGATGAACTACCTGCAGTCACTGAACCGTCTTTTTTGAATGCAGGACGAAGTGTAGATAGTTTTTCTAAAGATGTTGTACGATTGATGAACTCATCATTTTCAAAAACGATGTCACCTTTTCGATTTGGGACAACAACTTTAGCAATTTCATCTTTAAACTTGCCACTATCTTGTGCTGCCATAGCTTTCTTTTGTGATTCCCAGGCAAAAGCATCTTGTTCTTCACGTGTAATGCCATATTTTTCAACGATGTTTTCTGCTGTAATACCCATGTGGTATCCGTTAAAAGCATCGGTTAATGCATCATATAACATGTGATCGCGCATCGGTTGTTCGCCCATCTTTAAACCACTTCTTACCTGTGGTGTTACGAGATAAGGCGTGTTACTCATCGACTCAGAACCACCTGCAATAACTAATTGATGCAATCCTAATGCAATATTGGCATAACCGTTCATAACGGATTTCATACCTGAACCACAAACCATATTGACACCGTATGCTGGAACAAATGATGGAATACCTGAACCAATCGATATTTGACGTGCAAGACCTTGTTTGAGTCCAGCTGGTAAGATGTTACCTACTAAAACTTCATCGATCTCATTGACATTGATTTTTGTCTCTTCAAGCAAAGCTCTGAGAACTTGTGAACTAAAGTCTGCTGGATGCATGGACGAAAGGGTCCCCATAAATGATCCGATCGCACTACGTTTAGCTCCTACTAAAAAAACTTTCTGCATGACTTTTCCTCCTAAAAGCGTTTTCAATTTTTTTAAAAAAAGAGGCAACACACACAAAAAATGGAATTAATGGCTCTATTAAAGTCTTTTTCATGGTGTAACCGTTATTTAATAACATGAATAAGTATTCATAATACGCTATCATTTTATCACAGTGAAAACGCTTTGTCAATAACTATGAGTATTAATTCATGTTAGATGATATAAAAAGATAAAAAAGGGTAGGAGAGTTACCCTTTTTAGGTCAGTTAAAACCAAGTGCAAACATTCATTTGGGAGTAAAGAATGAGGATTGATAGTGATACTCTCCATCACTTCAGATACGCATATGGCGTGTAAAACTTTTTAACATGAATAAAGGTTCACGTTAATTTTAGTTTATCTTATTTTGCAAAATGAGTCAATATCATTTTCATTTATTGTGAAAAATGCGCATTTTTAATTCATTTTTAATTTTTATTTGATTTATCAAAATACAAACATGAATTTTTTTTCATTGTTTTTTTTATCATTTTGTTTTACACTAATTATGGGTGATACGATGGACCAGATGAATTACAGACTTCCCAAACGGAAAGATGGCCAAAAAACATTCGACCATATCATAGAAACTGCAAAAAAGCTTTTTTCTAAAAATGGTTATCAAGCAACATCAATCAATGAAATCATCGAAAAGTCTGGGATAGCTACCGGAACATTTTATCTTTATTTTGATGATAAGTTCGCTTTATACTCTTATTTATTAACTAAATATCGTCATTTGATCAGAAAAGCTATTTCTGAAGGTATCCATGATGCACATACAAGATATGAAAAAGAAAGACTCGGTATAAGAGCCTTCCTCAAGTTTGCTTGGAAAGATCCATTAGCTTATCGTATTATATGGGAATCGATGTTTGCTGATAAAGAATTGTTTAGAGAATACTACACCACATTTAGTAGAGATTATGTTAGACAATTATCATTTGCAGTAAGTCAAGGTGAGGTTAGAAACGATATCGACTTAGAAACGTTATCTTATGTACTTATGGGAATTTCTAATTTCGTTGGTTTACAAGTTTTATTTAGAGATACATTAACAGATAAGGATTTAGATGATATCACAGATAATGTGATGAAAATCCTACACAACGGTATGTTTAATTAACTCAAGTCGAAAGATTTGGGTTTTTATTTTCCTGATAATACTCTGTTTTTCTTTCTTTCAAATTCATCATCTGAAAGTAATCCTGCATCATGGAGTAATGTTAAACCCCGAAGGGCATTCTTTTCTCTTTGTGTTTGAAATGCTGTTTTTTCAGGTGCTTCTTGATTGAGAGTTAATTCAGGACGATATCTGTTATAAGGTTGTTTTTCTTTAACAACTTCTTCTTTTGAAAGTGTTTGATAAATCATACTGAGTAAAATTAAGAAGTAAGGACTGATAAAGATGATAAACATGATGAATGCTTCAAAATTGTATTCATTTGTTGGAACATCTGTTTGAAATGTATAGGCTAAGTAATAGAAATTAACAAAGCCAAAGATGAGTACCGCTGATAATATGACTGTAAAGAAGAGCTTAATGCCAGCAAATTCTTGATTGAGGGCATCAAGTGCAACCAATAAAAAATAAACAAGTATAGCACAGTAGAGTATACTATAATGGCTGAATGGATCATTCGCATACTCATAGTCCCAAACATTGTTTAAAAAACTGATCATAAAGCCAACAAATAGAAACCCTGGAATATAAGCGAATAGTCGATATTTATTCTTAAGAAAAAACGATAGTGTGATGTAGACGAGAAAACTTAAAGCTCCAACTTGCATCCAATCATATAAGGGTTCTTCTGAAAAATTATGTTTATAGGAAGATAAAAACATAAAATATGCAAATGCTAAAATAATTGTAAGTATAGGAAGTGAATATCTTTTTTTCATGAGATTCATACCTTTCTACAGATCATTTTTTAACATACTTTTCTTTTCTTCATATTCATTCCATGTCAAATGGCCATCACGATAAAGTTTTGTTAATGCTGCCATATTCTTAGCTTTATCTGGATCATGCTTAAAGAGTTCACCGTTGTTTTCTAGTTCTGATAATCGTTTGGCTTCTAAAATATAGAACAATAGTAAAGCTAAACTGAGAGCTGGTGCTAAAATCCCTCCGATGAAAAGTTGAGCAAATGAATAACCTATGACATTAGGCATCATACTGATTTGGATGAAATTAAACACACTTCTAAAAACGTTGGTGATGAAATGTATAAATAGAAAGCCAAAGATGATTAAGTCTGAAAGATGGTACATTTTTGGTTTAATGAAAATATAAATGTGGACAACACTTGCAATGAGACTGAAGATTGTTGTTAAAACATAAATAATGATTTGTATATTTGGAAATATGGTGTATAAAGATCTTATTTGGGCTACTGACAAAACCATACCTATCACAAAATTAATGATCAGCGGTATCGCAATGATTCTATGAAATTTTGGGTCTAAAAGTGCAATCATGAGTGTCGCTATAATGCCAGCGATTGTCATGATGGTTGAAACATACATATTAAAATCAGAATATGTTGCTATAAAATAATTCACAATATTTAAGATAATGATGATTCCTGCTAAAAAATACATTAAATAGCGCATGCTTGTTCGTTGTTCTGATGCAATCATTTATTAATCCCCCAATTGATAAGTTTAATATCATTATATCATCATTTCTATAAAAAAAACCAAGCAAATCAATGAATGTCTGCTTGATTTTTAAATCATAAGATTAGATTTATTTTATATTTTGAACAATAGAAATTCACTCAAACTAAAGAAAACTTCTTATGTCGATAATAAAGTATGAGATCAGCTAACACCATAAGAAAATTAATCCCATAAAAAATAATGACAAAGTCAAAGTTATAAAATACTTTGTGTAATATACCCATAATATATCCGATAAGAATAATGTACAAGAAGGTTAAACTTTTTCCTTTAACACTTTTGCTTTTGATACTTTTATAGATATTTGCTGGCCAAGCAAAGCCAAAACTGACTAACATTAATATTTCAAATACACTCATCATGTGCTCCTTAATATAAAGATACATTCACTTATTTTTGTCTATATCTTTGATTGAGCAGTGAGTATAGTTTTAGTTAATCAATGCTCTATTACATTATAACGGATGATCTTTATTTTTGTTCTTCAATTTTGCATGTATTGATGCCAAATAGGTTGTAAAGTCCACAAAAACTGAAAACTGCTGTGAAAATCGCAATCGCTGCTGGAATCAATAACCAGTAAAGTGGTAATACAAAGCTTAATACGATGAGGACTGCTGCAATAATGTAGCGAACAATTTGATCCACTTTACCAACGTTTTTCTTTAATTTCATTGTTTTTCCTCCTTCTTTTAATAGATAGGTGTTACGGTTATTTTTGATCCGTCACAAGGAACATCTAAGCGACAATTGAGTTTGTTTTCAATTCCTTGTCCGAGTTCAAACCTGTAAAAATCAATCACTTTTAAATCTTTCATTACATCTTTAACACACATCTGGTCATCTTTGATAAAGGGTTGATCATATAAACACTGTGTTCTAAGGTGTTTTATAAAATCTTCATCTGATATGGTTCCGTGTTCTTTTTCGTACATGAAACGTTCATAGTTGATCGTTTCTTGGTCGAGTAGATCATAAGATAAGTATTTGGGTGCATGTGATGTAATCTGTAAAGCGAGATCTTTTCCTAAAACATTTGCTTCATTTAAAATGACTAAGACTGAAACCTTACCTTGTTGGTGCATGTAGGTTTGAAAAACCTGATGATCTTGTTTTTTAATGCGATGAAATCTTCTTAAAAATGCATTTTCTTTGATGATGTTACTGACTTTTTGTATGTGCTGTTCAACGGTGATATCGCCTATCATCACTTTATTCGCATCTTTAACAGTAATCGCCTTTGAGTTCATTAAAACATCTGCTAAATCATCTAAAAGTTGAATGAAATCCTTATGTTTAGCAACAAAATCTGTTTCAGCATTCACTTCAAATAGAATAGCTTCATTGCCTTTGGTTGTTATCCGGGTTAATCCCTTGGATGCCACACGTG
>JAVEQT010000018.1:0-13498 GCA_034007485.1 Acholeplasmataceae bacterium | reverse complement strand
AAATCATCTAAAAGTTGAATGAAATCCTTATGTTTAGCAACAAAATCTGTTTCAGCATTCACTTCAAATAGAATAGCTTCATTGCCTTTGGTTGTTATCCGGGTTAATCCCTTGGATGCCACACGTGTGGTATCCGCTTTTTTTATTGTTTGAGATGATAGAATTTCTCTTGCTTTTTCAAGGTCATCGTTTGCTTCACTAAGTGCTTTTTTAACCTCAAGCATTCCTAAACCTGTCTCTTCTCTCAAAGCCTTAATTTTTGATATGTCCATAAGTATCCTCCACACGCTTGATTATATCATAAGCACCTATAATAAGTTAAAATATTGCATAAATTAAACAAAAAAGGCCAGTGGCCTTAATCGTTAAATAATGAAAGTTGTTCGATACCAAACTTCTTGTTGCCAGAAACAATGCGTTGCCACTTAGAGCTTCTGCCTTTACCAAGCGGTCTGATTTTATCTTCATCCTTCAAGCGTTTTAATGTGCGATCAATCGTTGCATCACTCACATTGGGATGTCTTTTTCTTAAATCCTCTTTAGAGAAGATTTCATCCAGTTTTAATATGCTGTTTTCAATGTTATTCGATTTGTTTAACTCTTTCTCAAAAACATACTCATGAGCCATACGATCAACTTCTTCATAAGCTCCGATTAAAATCTGTAAAAGCATTCTTGAGAGCATATCGGTTTGTGCAAATCCTGATGACCAGTAATAAGATGCTGTGATGACACCTGATTTCCAGCCTTCAAATTCTTTATTGAAATATTTGAAGAATGAAACGTATTTGAATACTGAAAAGTCTTTTGCAATCAGTGCGTAAATGATGATTAAAGCTACTAGATCTGTTTGATGACTTACGATATTCATGTTGATGAAATCGACATAAAAATTGGTGATCAGCTGTGTCAACTCATATTTTTGAGTTTTCAACTGTTTATCAAAGAGAAATATGAGTTTTTCTAAATCATCTTTTTTACTGACACGTTTTGCTTTAAGCATACCCTCTTCTTCTTTATCGTAGGTTACAAAGTTGATTGGATCTGTGTTTTTGGAAAGCTGCTTGATCAAATTACCGACTTCATTCACTAAAAGTTCAAAGTGTTCAGGGTGTTTATGTAATTGGTTTAAAGCTTGTTTCAAGTTGGCTAAAAAATGTTCGTCTTTGGTTCTAGGACTCATCGGTTTTTTAGCAAATAACCGTATGCGTGCATCGGTCATATCGAGGTTCAAAATATGAGCAAGTGCGATTAAATTGTGCTCCATTGTCTTTTTTTCAAACGCATGGGAATCCCTTTGAAAAAGATCATCGTAATAAAATGATTTTCCTTTCGATTCATAGAGTGATAAAAGTAACATCATCACGTCTTGATGCATTTGAATACGGTCCATATTGCCTAAAGCCTTCATGTCTTCAACTCCTAGTGGTGGAAGCTTGAGCCACCGATAAATTCTCTTAATAAAGAGTTACAGGGAACAATATCATCATCGATATTATCAAAATACTTTAAAAACTTGAGTAAGCGATTCGCTGTAATAAAATGTTTATTATCTCTTGGGATTGCATGAAGCTGTGCAACCGCATGCTTCTTTAAAACAGCTAATTCATAAGATAACTCCGAATTAAAGGTATAATTCGCTTCTTTTTGGAAAGGATAAATCCACTTGAATTCACCGCGTCTGACCGATGGCCACATGTTCATCGTGTCAATGGCTGACGCGTTTCGATATTTCTGATCTCTAACGATACGTCTTAAAAGTCTGAGTTCTGTGATGCTGATGGGGTTATGATCATCGATATGAAGTTGCGTTTGAGGTGCGATATAAATTTGGAACTTTTGATGTTTTGGAATGCTTTTTGTTAGTTTTTCATTTAAAGCATGGATGCCTTCAATGATAATCGGTGTATCGTCTTGAAGTCTGATGGTTTTTCCTTGTTCACGTGATCCTTTTTTAAAGTTAAATTTAGGCAGTGTGACACTTTGTCCTTGAACTAAAGCTAACATATCATGATTAAAAAGTTCAACATCAAGTGCATCGATATGTTCTAAATCAGGAAGTCCATCTTCTCCGACTGGAGCTAAGTGTTTTCCTAAATAATAATCATCGATAGAAATCATGATAGGCTTAATGCCTCTTGACATCAGTTCAACACGTAAGCGATTAGAAAATGTCGTTTTTCCAGAAGAGGAAGGTCCAGCAATACCGATCAAACGAATGCTATCAATATTGGTTTGGATTAAATCACCAAGTTCATTGAGTTGATGATTGTGCTTGGTTTCACACATGTTAACAAAATCAACAGATGAAGGATAATCTTTGGCATATTCATTGATTTTAGCAATGGAATTACCTTCAATAATTTTACCCCATTTTGCCGCTTCTTTAAGAGCTTTACCAAACGTTGGTTCATCTTTGAATTCAGGGATTTCACCATTGAGTTCTGCTCTAGGGTACTGAATGATAAAACCTGGATGATAAGGGAATAGTTTGTAATCTTTTAATAATCCAGTTTTAGGTAGCATATAGCCAAACATGTAGTTGATGTAGCCATTACATTCGTATAAATTGACGTAGTCTTCTTCACGATGTTCTAGGATAGCTACTTTATCAGGCATGTTTAAATCGGTATAAAGTTTCGTTGCTTCACCAATCGATACTCTTTTTCTGGTAATCAATAAATCAGATTGAATCAATCGGTCAATTTCTGTTTTAATAGCGCTAACAACGGCATGATTCACAGGACCATCGTAATTATCTAATACAGCTAATATGGAGCGTGAAATACTGTAATTAAAACGCACCTTCACACTGGGCATAATATTTTTTACTGCCATGGCAATCACATAACGTAATGTGGATTCATAGACTCTGATGGCATCTGCGTTATCATAACCAAGAAAGATGACTTCAGCATCCTTTGTTTCAATATAGCTTAGTTCTCTTAAGCGGCCATTCACAGTTGCAGCTAATACGTTTTTAATCTTTAAGCTTTCTGCAACATCTAATAATACTTGGGGTCGGTCAAATGAATGCGTTTGACCTTCAATCTTTAAGTTCATCATTTTTCTCCTATTCATCTTCATCGAATAGATCAAGTCTATTGAGGTGAATTTTTTTATCTTTAATTTCTATAATTTCTTCTTTGACTAAGTCGATGGTCTCAATGGGTTCAACCTTCTTTTTGGTGACCTTTTCATTCTTTTTCTCATCTTTTTCATCCATTGCATTGAAAATGTCAATCAAATAACCTCTGCCAAGGTCAGCTTCTTCAAAGATTTTCTTACCAAATTTATTACCTGTATATTTTAAATCTGCAACGGTTAAGAGAATTGCACCTTTTTCACCGATGATTCTGACACCAATATTTTCTTTTTGTTGCTGTTTTGACATTCTTGAAATCGAGACAGCGAGATGAGGGTTTGCTTTTTGATGTTCGATAATCAAGATACCACGTCGATTTCTGTTGTATAAAGGAAGTTCTTCAACTACGTCTTTAATCACGTGTCCTCTGTTGGTTAAGATGATAAAATCATCTGATTGCTTGACGTAACGTGCACCAGCAACCTGGTCACCATCTTGAAGTGACATGCTCTTGACACCACCAGCCTGTAAGCCGTAGAGTGGAAGATCATCTGTTTTAAAGCGAAGGGCATATCCTTTCATCGATACGGATAAAATATTAACCTTTTCACCTAAATCAACACTGATCACTTCATCGTTATCCGATAATTTCATACAACGGATCGTTTTGGTATAACGTGTGACTTCAAAATCAGCAAGTTTAGCTTGCTTCATCATACCTTCTTTTGTTGCGATCAAAATGTTTTGATCATCTTTGAATGAAGTAATCGGAAGTACTTTAATGATCGTTTCATTTTTTTCAATCGGAACGATATTGTTGATGTAGATACCTAAATCTTTCCATTTTTGCTCATCAATTTTATAGACTGGAAGGAAGACATAATTTCCAAGATTTGTAAAAATGAGTAACGTATCTAAGGTATTCACTTCAACTTCAAACATTAACGCATCATTTTCTTTTAAGCCACAGCTTTGTGATGCTTGATATGATCTGGTTGATGCACGCTTGATATAACCATCTTTGGTGACACCAATCATGACTTTTTCATCGCTGACTAAATCTTTTTGATCGATTCTAATGTTTTCAATTTCAGCTTCAATTTCTGATTTTCGATCTTCGCCTAAGGCATCAGACATTTCAGTAAGCTCACGCTTAATAACTCTTCTTAATGCAGCTTCTGAACTTAAAATATGTTCAAGCTCTTTGATTCTTTCAGATAATCCAATCGATTCTTGTTCTAAAGCAATAATATCTGTATTTGATAAACGGTAAAGTTGTAAAGTAACAATTGCTTCTGCTTGAATTTCAGTAAATCCAAAGGCAGACATAATATTTTCTTTCGCATTTTGCTTATTTTGTGAATTGCGAATGATTTTAACAACTTCTTCAATCACAGATACCATCTTAATCAAACCTAAAACGATATGTTGACGTTTGGTTGCTTTTGCTAATTCGTAGTTTGATCTGTTAGTAATCACATCTTTTTGATGATCAACGTAAGCCTTTAAAACGGGTAATACACCCACTAATACAGGTCGATGATTCATGATAGAAACCATGTTATAGTTATAAGCAACCTGTAAATCAGTACTCTTAAAGAGAAGGTTTAAAATCAGTTGTGCATCTGCACCTTTTTTCAAGTCAATCGCGATACGAAGACCTTCTTGGTCAGATTCATCTCTAATTTCTAAGATATCTTCTACCTTTTTATCGATTCTAAAAAGATCCATCGACTTCACTAAATCAGCTTTATTAATTTCATAAGGGATTTCTGTGATGACGATACGATCTTGCGATTTTGAGATTTCTTCAATCTTACTCTTTGAACGAATGACGACTTTACCAGAACCTGTTTCAATGGCTTGTAAAATACCAGCATGTCCTTGGACAATACCGCCTGTTGGAAAATCAGGACCTTTAATAATTTGAGAGACTTCTTCTACGGTTAAATTTTCGTTATCAATATAAGCGAGTGTTGCATCAACAACTTCTCTTAAGTTATGGGGTGGGATGTTTGTTGCATACCCCGCTGAAATTCCTTTGGCACCATTGACTAAAAGATTAGGGAATTTTGCCGGTAAAACGACAGGTTCTAATTCTTCATCGTCAAAGTTAGGAACGAAAGGAACCGTCCTTTTATCGATATCACCTAATAAAGCTTCAGCAGCTTTTGATAATCTTGCTTCTGTGTAACGCATGGCAGCAGCTGAGTCACCATCAATTGAACCATTATTTCCGTGCATATCAATGAGTGGAACACGCATTTTAAAGTCTTGAGAAAGTCTAACCATCGCTTCATAAATCGATGAATCACCATGTGGGTGATATTTACCCATGACTTCTCCAGCTATTCTTGCTGATTTTTTATAAGGTTTATTATGAAACATACCAAGCTGTTGCATCGCATATAAAATACGACGTTGTACAGGCTTCAGCCCATCTCTCGCATCAGGAAGTGCACGATCTTGAATAATGTACTTCGAGTAGCGTGCAAAACGTTCAGAGACGATATCTTCTAAAGAAGATTCGATGATCTTCTCAATGTAATCATTGACTTGTTTGATGACATCTTTAGCCATTATTCCGCCCCCTTCTGGAGATCGAAATCATCGCTGATTTCAAAATCGACATTATCTTCAATCCAACTACGGCGCGGTGAAACATCATCTCCCATTAACACAGAGATGCGTTTATCAGATGCACCTAAATCTTCAATCTTGACTTGGATTAAAGATCTTGATTCTGGATTCATCGTTGTATCCCATAATTGATTCGCATTCATTTCACCTAAACCTTTGTAGCGTTGAATGGTATAAGGTGAATCATCGATCAATGTTTTTAATTCATCATCGCTCCATGCGTAATGAATCTCTTCTTTTTTACCCTTTTTCTTATTGATTTTATATAAAGGTGGTTGAGCGATATATAATCTGCCATCTTCAATTAAGGGACGCATATATCTAAAAAAGAAAGTAAGTAATAAAACTTGAATGTGCGCACCATCGGTGTCAGCATCTGTCATGATAATCACTTTTTTGTAATTACATTTTTTAAGATCAAAATCAGCACCAAAATCGGCACCTATCGTGTAGATCATGGTTGAAATTTCTTCATTTTTTAAAATCGTATCAAGTGATGTACGCTCTGTATTGATGACTTTACCACGAAGCGGTAGAATAGCTTGAAAACGACGGTTTCTACCTTGTTTTGCAGATCCACCGGCAGAATCACCTTCGACTAAGAAGAGCTCGTTAACATTTTTATCTTTTCCTTGAGCAGGTGTCAATTTACCAGATAAAAGGACTTCCTTTTTCTGTTTTGTTTTACCGTTTCGTGCTTCGTCTCTTGCTTTACGTGCAGCATCTCTTGCGCGTTGCGCAGATAACGCACGGCTAATAATCGATGATGCAGTCTCACGGTTTTCTTCTAAGAAAGTTGTAAATTTGTCATACATCACAAAATCAGTGGCATTTCTTGCTTCTGGTGTACCGAGTTTACCTTTGGTTTGACCTTCGAATTCTAAGACATCTTCAGGAATACGTAAAGATAGAACAGCTGTTAAACCTTCTCTAATATCAGATCCATCTAAATTGGGATCACGATCTTTAAGTAAGTTATATTTTCTAGCATAATCATTTAAACATCTGGTTAGTGCAGATTTAAATCCAATTTCATGTGTTCCACCATCTTTTGTTCTTACATTATTGACAAAAGATAGAATGTTTTCTGTATAACCATCAGTAAACTGTAATGCGATCTCTATTTCAATGGTTTTCTTCTTGTGTTCACCCACCTGATAAGGTGCTTCGATGAGCAATGTATCATTTAAACCATTTTTTCCCACATTTAATAAATCAATATACGCTTTAATACCCTCATCATACTTAAATGATTCCTTTTGAGATTTTCTTTGATCGACTAAATTCATCTTAAGCCCTTTAATTAAAAAGGCAGATTCTCTAATGCGTTCTTTGATTAAATCATATTGAAAAAGTGTTGTTGAAAATATTTTAGGATCTGGTTTAAACCAGACGGTTGTACCTGATTTACGGGTATCTCCAATACGTTCGATTGAACTGATCTTAGATCCACCTTCGCTAAAGCGCTGACGCCAAATACCACCATCGCGATAAATGGTGACTTCAAGAAATGATGATAAAGCATTGACAACAGATGATCCGACACCATGAAGACCACCGGATACTTTGTATCCGCTTTGATCAGAAAACTTGCCACCAGCATGTAAAACAGTAAAAATGATTTCTGTGGTAGGTCTACCTGAAGCATGCATTTTATAAGGCATACCACGACCATTATCAGAAACCTCGATCGAATTATCTGATTTGATTGTAACTGTAATTTCATTACCAAATCCTGTTAAGGCTTCGTCAATAGCATTATCGACGATTTCCCAAACGAGATGATGAAGTCCTCTGGCATCGGTTGATCCGATGTACATCCCTGGACGTTTACGAACTGCCTCTAAACCTTCAAGGATTTGTATCGATTTTTCATCATAGATTTTGTTTTGTTTATTCACATGATCACCAACTTTTTTGTATGTCATTATTATACCAAAAAATATAGTCAACTACAACGTTTGATGATGTTTTCTTTTTCCTTTTGACAGGTTGTTCAATCATGATATAATGTAAAGTAACGAGGTGTTAATGTGACATATGTGTATATCTTTTTATTGATGTTATTGTCCTATTTCTTAGGTTCTGTTCCAAGTGGACTTATCATTGGTAAAGTTTTCAAAAAAGTAGATATTAGAGAGTTTGGTTCTAAAAATACAGGAGCGACTAATGCTATACGCGTTCTTGGTTTTAGATACGGCATTTTTGCGTTTATCTTTGACCTTTTAAAAGGCGCATTAGTGATTTTACTTGTCTTCTTGATCAACGATCAATCACTTTTCTTGGTGAGCCAATATGAGATTAATATCGCATCCGTTTATGGTGCTGCAGCTGTCTTAGGACATGTTTTCCCCATTTACATCAATTTTAAAGGTGGAAAAGCGGTAGCTACCTCTGCAGGTATGATTTTTGCAATTGAACCTTGGGTTGCAGTTGGTGTCATTGTATTATTCTTAATCATGTTTTTAATCACACGTTATGTCTCGCTTTCATCCACGATTGCTGCATCTTCTGTCTTAGTTTATTTTTTCATTCGTGTCTTCTTTGAACACCCACTATTTAATTTAGCAACGCGCATCATCGATTTTGTGATTGTATCGCTATTAGCTTCGTTAATCTTTATTAGGCATAAAGCGAACTATCGAAGATTAAGAGAAGGAACTGAATATAGGTTTGCTCCAAAAAAATAAACACCTTGCGGTGTTTTTTTTATGATTAATCTTCTAAGGTAATACCTAAATCTTTGATTAACTTGATGTAATCGTAAGCGATGATGCCTTGCCAGTCTTTTTGAGCTTTCTCAAATGCTTCTTGATAACTCGACCACTGCCAGGTAATATCCCATAGATGTTCATCATTTTGATAGTTAAAAGCCATTTCAATTTCTTTGATTAAAAAATCAAAGAAGACTTCCGAACCAAACGATGGATGTGATTTAATTAATGCTGATGGTTTTGCTACATAGTCAGTAAACCATTTCTTCTCATCTTTTTCAATTGTATCATCCATGCGCAGAATCATTTGATTTTTAGCTTTGATATACTTAGGGTCTTTTAAATAAAAGCCACTGATATCATCAAGCATTTCTATAAGACATCTTAATTCATGTCTTTCAATTTCTTTGTTAAAATCGATGATCATGTCTAATGCTTCATCAACCACTTTTTTAGCTTTTGCATAAATAGGTAACATGGGATTGCCATATTTGATGATAAAGCCAGCAAGTGATGCAGAAGGATTCATTGAGGATAAATCACCCTCATTTTCCCACCATGGTGCATGTGGATAATCTCTGTTTCTTGAGTCAATTGCATGCCATCTGTTGATGGTTGCATCAAACGTGGTTGCTAAATAGTCGATTAATTTTAAAACAACCGGATGAAAAGCATCCATATCAATCTCTTTGATGATGTTTGTAGCAACCCAGGTTTGTGTTGCACTTGAAAAAGGGTTGATAAAATCAGGTTCAAGACCGTGACCAAAGCCACCATCACTGTTTTGAAATTGCTTAAGTTCATCGATCACTTCTTCTTGTGACCCATCAGAAATTAAATATCTCACACGAGCAATCTCTAATGGTCTGGCGACATGAAGCATACCATGAACGATCTTTTCGATGTCTGTTTGTTTCATAAGCATCCTTTCTAGAAAAAAAGACATAATCTATGTCTTTTGTTTACTTATATTGATTCATCGATGATAAAATTTGGCGAACTTGCTTTTCAGAAGGTGTACGACCCATCTGACGCATCATTTCGCGTATCATTTTTTCATTAACGGGTGGATTTTTTTCTAAGTATTTCTTAAACCATGAACGTGATAATAGAAAACCTACAGCTCCACCAACTAAAAGAACACCGATTAAAATGAGGACGAAGCCCCACCAAGGTAAACTGACCATATTTTGTGCACCTCACTTTATGCTAACCATATTTTACTTGATAATATGTGAAATTACAAGCGATTTTCCTTTGAATTGACAACTTTACACAATTTCATTTATAATGAGTCATAGGATGTTCTTCTGGGGTGGTTATATGGATTTATTCTTTGAGTTTATTTTACAAGCCGTTGGCTATTTTATAACAACATATTTTGTTTTCAGTATTTTTGGTCATCGTAAAAAAGTGGGCTATTTTTTGCTTTTCATTATCTTTATGTCTACACTAACTCCGTTTCTTCGTTATGGTAGTTCTTTAGAAACAAGAGCACTTATTCTACTTTTAGTTTATGATGTCGGTCCTGTATTCTTTGCTGCACTCGTCTTTATCTCAATTACTGGCGGTATGCCCATGATCAAATTAAGAAAAAGAAGAGTTGTCAAGGGCATTAGTACGAAGATACAAACCAAACAGATGAACGTATTAACTTCTTATCTAGTTATCGCATTAGTACTCATTGCAGGTGCTACGTCATATTTTATATTTGAAGATGTTACGATGTATTTAATTTTAGGTCTTTCTGTCATCTCACTCATCTTAGGTATCATCTTATATATTAAAACGTTAAGAATCGTCAAAGAACGCGTCATTCTGTTTGTTGGTAAACAAAAGGAAAACATCTATACATATGAAATCCCAGTGAAAGCTCGATCTGTGGAAATTGCTGACTTTTTTACAGATGATCGCTACATCATCGATCGCATCGGTGAAGTACTCATAACAAATACCGAAGGTAAGGATGAGAAAGATTATCTTTACTGGCTAGCGACATCAGAGCGTGTCACGATTGAAAAGCCTTTATATCCATTAAATGCATTAAGTTATCACGATGATTTGAATCAGTTTGAAAAATATCACATCAAATCAGTAGCGTACAAAGAATTAAAAAGTGGGAAACTTGAAAAAGTAAAAGAGAAAATCATCAAGTAAAAAGAGCCAACTCAACAATGAGTTCGCTCTTTATTTTTGATAAATCGTAATTTTTTTAATCCCATAAACTTTCTCTTTAATCTTATTCAAAGATCCTATTTCATCAGGAAGTTTAAGATCACGTTTAGATTCACAGACCACTTTACCATCTAAATTGATATGGTGCTCTAAAGCAAGGATGACATCTTCATAAATATTCATCTGATAGGGTGGATCTAAAAAGATAAGATCAAAATGTGTTTCATCTAGTCTTTTTAAAAATTGTTCATAGGATAAAAGGTAAATTCTTGCTTTCATCTCTTCTTTAATCAATTTGAGATTTGAACCGATGGTTTGAATAGCTTTTGGATCTTTATCGATGAAATAGACTCTTTCAGCACCTCTAGATATCGCTTCAATACCATAAGAACCTGCACCTGCAAAAAGGTCTAAAATGGTCCCTTGGCATTGATTTTCGAGCATATTAAAGACGGCGACTTTGACCATGTCCGCAGTTTCTCTTGTTGTTTCTTTCATGACGCGATTCAGTTTACGTCCGCGATATGTCCCACCTACGATTCTCATACGTTGACTGTATAGCCTGCCTTTTGAACTGATTCAGTGACTTTGTCTAGATCACTATCTTTTTTAAAACTTACACTTTGATCTTTTAAGTCGACGGTTGCTTTAATTCCATCGATTAATAATTGCTTTTGAATCTTCATCACGCAATGATTGCATGACATGTCTGGTACATGTATTTTCATTTTTTATTCCTCCGTTTGATATTTGAATTTAAATAGTTTTAAAGATAAAGCGTTCATCACGACCATAATGCTTGAAAATCCCATACCAATACCTGCTAAAGAGGGATTGAGTAAGCCGATGGCAGCGAGTGGTATCATAACCACATTATAACTGAAAGCCCATAAAAAGTTTAAATAAATATTTTTCAGTGTAGCGAGTGAAAGCTCGATAGCTTTAATCACTAGACCTAAATCCATATGCATCAAGGTGACATCGGATGTGTCAATGGCAATATCAGATCCAGATCCAACTGCAAACCCAACATCAGCCATCTTTAATGCAGGTGCATCGTTGATGCCATCACCAACGAATGCGACAATTTTACCTTGTTTTTGTATCTCAAGAATTTTTTCTGCTTTTTCATGAGGTAAGACTTCATAAAAATAGTGTTCAATACCCAATTGATTTGCAATATACTCAGCTGTTAGCTTTTGGTCTCCTGTAATCATGTATGGGGTTATATGTCTTCTTTTGAGTTCTTCAATGACACCCTTTGCTGAAGGCTTTAAGGGGTCTTCAACAGCGAGCATATGTGACATAACGCCATCAATGGATGTATAAAAGACGGTTTTACCTTGCATGAGGAGTGGTTCATCATCAAATGATGAGACATCATAACCGAGTGATACCATCAAGTTCTTTGAACCGACATAGACTAATTTCTGATCAATGACACCTTTGAGTCCTTTACCTAGCAAGACTTGAAACTGATCGACTTCGAGAAATTCACCATCATAGTCATCTAAGATAGCTTTTGCAACCGGATGATTGGAATGCTTTTCTAAAGATGCGGTATAGATAAAGGTTGTTTGATCACCAATAATCTCGGATAATTCGGGATGCCCTAACGTTAAAGTTCCTGTTTTATCAAAAGCAATCGCACTGATTTTATTGGCGATTTCAAAGAATTCGCCACCCTTATATAAAATACCTTCCTTAAAGGCAATACCTGAACCAACAGAAACAGATGTCGGTGTTGCAAGGCCGAGTGCACAAGGGCAGCTGATGACAAGCACAGCAATTGCAGGTGCGATGGCGACACTGACAGGTACACCACCTTGAACGATGAAAACCCATGTGAGCAATGTTAAGATGGAGATTACAACAACTACAGGAACAAACCATTTCGCAATCTGATCAGCAATACGCTGTGCTTTTGGTTTGATGAGTGCCGTATCTTCAACCGTCTGAATGATACGTGATAAAACTGTATCAGCACCAACTGCAGTCACTTCGATTTCTAACGTGTTGACCGTATTCATCGTTGAACCAATTACCTGATCACCCACTTTTTTAAATGCAGGCATGGGTTCACCCGTAATCATCGCTTCATCAAGGTAAGATTCACCTTTTTTGATGATGCCATCAAGCGCTACTTTTTCATTGGCTAAAACAATGATGGTATCACCTTTTTTAATCTGATCTAAAGGCAACATCACATGTTCTTTTCCTCTTTTAACACGTGCTTCTTTTGCGCCCAAGCTAATTAAAGCTTGTAGAGCATCTGATGTCTTTTCTTTAACACGATTTTCAAAGTAATTACCGATAAGCACCATGAAGATAATGACAGCCGTTGTTTCAAAGTAGAGATCAGCCATCATGTGTGATGCATTATGGCGTATGGTTTCTATAATACTGTAGATATAAGATGCGGATGTCCCGATAACAACCAATACATCCATCCCTAAGTTTTTGCCTTTAATTTGATGATAAGCAGATTTAAAAAATCTTCTACCCACATAAAATAGAATAGGAGTTGCTATCGCCCACTGTACGTAACCGTTCATCAGGATATCAGGTACGGGGACCGGTATGCCTAAGTGTTTAAACATGGTCCATAGGAGTGGTGCTGTTAAAATGGCAGCCAAGATTAAATCGATACGATCTTTTTTCTTAGCTTTTAATTGCTCTTCATTATTAAAAATAGGGTAATAGCCAATAATTCTTAAATGATCACCCAGTTTATTTTCATCATACTTGGTTTCATCGTATTCAAAGACAACCTTTTTAGAGGTTACTAATACGGATGCTTTGACATCATCTATGGTATCAAAATAGGATTCAATTGATTTGGCACATTGTGCACAGGTGATATTGCTTACTTTGATTGTTTTTC